>DAINOM010000045.1:0-21131 GCA_036735445.1 Propionicimonas sp. | reverse complement strand
TGGACGTGAACCCCACCAAGGAGAAGAAGCTGACCAACGTCCGCTCCTCCACCGGTGAGGAGCTGGAACGGCTGATCCCGCCGCGGCTGCTCAGCCTCGAACAGGCCCTGGAGTTCTGCCGCAGCGACGAGTGCCTCGAGGTGACGCCGAGGAACGTCCGGATCCGGAAGGTGACCCTGGACGCCAACGAGCGCGCGAAGGTCAGGAGCCGCGCCAAGAAGGCCTGATCTCCTGCAGACGGACGCGGGGAAGCCGCGACGGCGGAGAGCGCGCCGAGCCAGGGGCAGCAGCCCTAGACTCGGGGGCAACGAGGACCCCCGGGAGCGCAGATGACCTTCCCCAACGGCTGGGACGGGCCGGGGTACTTCGCCGCCCAGTTGTATCCCGAGCCGGTCCGCACCGACTGGAACCGGCCGGTCGCCAGGCCGGGGATCGTGCCGCCGCGACCGCTCCAGCTCGGCGACATCCTCAGCGGCGCCTTCCACGCCGTCCGCTTCGCCCCGTCGGCGATGTTCGGGCTGACCCTCGTGGTGCTGATGGTCGCGCAGCTGCTCGGCACGGGTGTCGGCTTCCTGCTCGCCAAGGAGTTCGGCCAGTCGATCATCCCCTTCGATGACATCGACGTGGCCGGCACCGCCCTGTTCTCGTGGTCGACGGTGACCGGAACGCTCGCCAACTCCGTGACCAGCGTCGTGGTCGGCATGGGCCTGATGTACACGGTCTTCCACGCCGTGTCCGCACGCCGGGTGTCCCCCACCGAGGCGCTGCGGCACATGGGCCGGCGGCTGTGGGCGGCCCTCGGCTTCAGCGCGCTTGCCGGGCTGGCGATGACCGCCGTCATCGGTCTCGGCGCCGCCGTCCTCATACCGCTGTTCAGCTCGGACGACGCCAGCCCGGTCGCGCTGTTCCTCCTGCTCGTGCCGCTCGCGGCCGCGCTGGCCGCCTGGCTCGGCACGCGGACGCTGTTCGCGCCCTGCGTGATCGCCGTCGAAGGGCTCGGCCCGCTGCGGGCGATCGCGCGGAGCTGGGCGCTCACCAGGGGCATGTTCTGGCGCATCCTCGGCATCTCCCTGCTGGCCAGCGTGATCATCTCGATGGCGGCGAGCACGGTCTCGACGGTGTTCACCTTCGCCGGCGCGCTGCTGGCCATGCAGGACGAGGGCATCGCCCTCGTCGCCATGAGCACCGCGTCCACGCTCACCTCGACGGTGCTCAGCCTGCCGCTGACCACCGGGGTCACCACCCTGCTCTACGTGGACGCCCGGATCCGCCGGGAGGGCTTCGACCTGCAGCTGAGCGAGGCACTGTACGGATGAACCACCCCACGGAGTTCTTCTCCTCCGCTGCGCTCCCCCGAACAACTCCGCGGGGACCCCAGTGAGCCCGCCACTGACACCGGACGCGGACGAGGCCCGCCGGCAGCTCGCCGACGAGCTGGCCAAACCGATCTACGCCGACGTCCAGAGCTGGATCTCCGACCAGTTCCGCAAGCTGCTGGACTGGCTGACCGGCAACCCCGACTCGGCCGGGGCGCTGTCGAGCGGCCAGCTCGTGGCGATCGTCGCGGTCACGGTGGGCATCGCCGCGATCGCGATCTGGACGTTCATGGGCCCGCTGCGCACCGAGCGCCGTCGCCGGGCGGAGGGGCTGCTGGCCGCCGAGGAGCGCACCGTGGACGAGTTGCGCGCCGACGCCGCCCGGCTGGCCGCGGCGGACGAGTGGGGCCAGGCCACCCTGCAGCTCTTCCGCGGCCTGATCCGGTCGCTGGGCGAGCGCGCGGTGATCGACGAGTTCCCGGGGATGACCGCCGACGAGGCCGTCGGGCGCGCCGTCCCGCGGCTGCCGGGGCTCTCCGACCGGCTCGTCCGGGCCGCCGCGGTCTTCGACGCCCTCGCCTACGGCCAGCGTCCCGGGTCCCCCGCGCAGTACCGGGAGATGCTCGCGCTCGACACCGACGTGGCCGGCGCCCGGCCGGTCCTTCCGCAGGACGACCCCGCCGACGTCCCGCCGGTCGGCGTGGAGGTCGTCCGATGAAGCGCTGGTTCGTCGCCGGCGGCGTGCTGCTCGCGCTGTTCGCGGCACTGGTCACCGCGGCGGTGCTGCTGCCCGACTCACCGGACCGCATGGCCGGCTCGATCACGAACGCCCGGCCGCAGGGCGTCCGGGCGCTGGGCCAGGTGCTGGCCGCCAACGGGGTGGAGGTCACCCAGGTGACCACGCTGGACGAGGCGACCGCCGCCGCCACCGCGGGATCCTCCCTGGCGGTCTACCTGACCAGGGACCTCTCCGCCGCGGCCCTCGACCGGCTGCAGGCGGTTCCGTCCGACCTCGTCATCGCCTACGCGGGCAACGACGACCAGGGCAGCATCGAGACGCTCACCGACGGCCAGGTCATGGCCGACTACTGGTGGTCCGACACCGCACCGCGGGCCGACTGCGCGGACCCGGACGCCAGTGCGGCGGGCAGCATCACCGCCGACAGCACCGGTCTCTTCGCCGACAGCGACACGACGACCACCTGCTTCGCCGACGAGGCGGAATCAGCCCTCTACGCGGACACCAGGACCGACCGGCACCGGGTCACGGTCATCGCCGGGAGCCGCTGGCTGCGCAACGACACCATCCTGCAGGAGGGCAATGCCGCCCTCGCCCTGCGGGTGTTCGGGCGCAGCCCCAGGCTCGTCTGGTACCTGCCGGGAGCGGACGCCCTGCCCGCGGACGACAGCCGCGCCGGCGAGTTCGACCTGTTCACCCTGCTCCCGCCCTGGACGCGGACGGCGTTCGCCGTGCTCCTGGTCGCCGGGGCCGCGGCCGCCCTCTGGCGCGGCCGCAGGTTCGGCCCGCTGGTGCCCGAGCAGCTTCCCGTCGAGGTGCCGGCGTCCGAGGTGTCGTCCGGGCTGGCCCGGCTGTACCGGCAGGCGTCCGCGCGCGGCCACGCCGCCGCCGGGCTGCGGGCCGCGACGATCCACCGCATCGCCGCCCGGCTCGGCCTGCCGGCGTCCGCACCGGCCGACCTGGTCGTCGAACGGCTCGCCCAGGCGTCCGGGGACCCGCCCGGGCGGATCCGCGAGCTCTGCTACGGCCCCGCACCCGCGTCCGACTCCGCCCTGGTGGAGCTCGCCACCGACCTGACCGACCTCGAACGAAGGCTGACCACCCGTGAGTGACCAGAACTACGCACCCCCGCCCTCGCTCAACCCCGCCCAGGAGGCGCTGACGCGGGTCCGGCGGGAGGTGGGCAAGGCCGTCGTCGGCCAGGACGGCGCCGTCACCGGACTCCTGGTCGGGCTGCTCTGCGGCGGTCACGTGCTGCTCGAGGGTGTGCCGGGCGTGGCCAAGACGCTGCTGGTGCGCTCACTGGCCACCAGCCTCGCGCTCGAGACCAAGCGCGTGCAGTTCACGCCCGACCTGATGCCCGGTGACGTCACCGGTTCGCTGATCTACGACGCGCCGGCGGCCCGGTTCGACTTCCGGCCGGGCCCGGTGTTCACCAACCTGCTGCTCGCCGACGAGATCAACCGCACGCCGCCGAAGACGCAGGCGGCCCTGCTGGAGGCGATGGAGGAGCGCCAAGTCAGTGTGGACGGCGTGCCCCGTCCGCTGCCCGACCCGTTCATGGTGATCGCCACCCAGAACCCCGTCGAGTACGAGGGGACCTACCCGCTGCCCGAGGCCCAGCTCGACCGGTTCCTGCTGAAGCTCAACCTGCCGCTGCCGCCGCGGGCGGACGAGATCGAGGTCCTGGCGCGGCACGCCGCGGGCTTCGACCCGCGCGACCTCGCCGGCGCCGGGCTGGCCGCCGTCACCGGCACCGACGACCTGGCCGCCGCGCGGGCACAGATCGCCCACACCCGGGTGGACGTCCAGGTGCTCGGCTACGTCGTCGACATCTGCCGCGCCACCCGGTCGGCGCCTTCGGTGTCGCTCGGGGTGTCGCCGCGCGGCGCGACCGCGCTGATGAAGACGGCCCGGGCCTGGGCGTGGCTGAACGGAAGGGACTTCGTGACGCCCGACGACGTGAAGGCCATGGCGATCGCCACGCTCAACCACCGGATCCAGATCCGCACCGAGGCACAGATGGACGGCACCACGGCGGCGAGCATCATCGGCAACGTGCTGGCCACCATCCCCGTGCCGCGCTGAGGCCACGATGGCGATCTCGGGCCGGGTCCCGTTCCTGCTGGCGGTCGGCGTGCTGCCGGTCATCGCCTGGCCGCAGCCGATCGTGGTCGTCGGCTGGGTGGCCCTGGTGGTGGCGGTGTGCGGGCTCGACCTGCTGCTGGCGGTCGGTCCGGACAGCCTGCGGATCAGCCGCGACCTCCCCGCCAGCGTCCGGCTGACCGAGTCCGCCACCTCCCGGCTGACGCTGGTGAACCCGGGCGCGCGGACGGCGCGGGTGCAGGTGCGGGACGCCTGGCCGCCCAGCGCCCGTCCGGCGGGTGACCGGCCTCGGGCGGTGCTGCCCGGAGGCGAGGCGCTGCGGCAGCTCACCCGGCTGACGCCCAGCCGACGGGGCGACCTCGCCGCGGCGGCGGTCACGGTGCGCTCGTTCGGGCCGCTCGGGCTGGCCGCCCGGCAGCGGTCGCTGCCGGTTCCGGGCGTGCTGCGCGTCCTTCCCGAGTTCCGCTCGCGCGCCCATCTGCCGTACCGGCTGGCGCGCCTGCGGGAGCTGGACGGCCAGGCCTCCGTCCACGTCCGCGGCCAGGGCACGGAGTTCGACTCGCTGCGGGAGTACGCCGTCGGCGACGACGTCCGCTCGATCGACTGGCGGGCGTCCGCCCGGGCGACGAGGACGATGGTGCGCACGTGGCGGCCCGAGCGGGACCGGCACATCCTGATCGTCCTGGACACCTCGCGGTGGGCCGCGGGCCGGATCGGCGACGGCGCGGCCGACCAGCTCCGCCTCGACGCGGGAATCGAGACGTGCCTGCTGATGGCCGCGCTCGGGGCGGCGTCCGGCGACCGGATGAGCCTGCTGGTGGCCGACCAGCAGGTGCGGCTGCGGTTGCCCGGGACCGGCAAGGGCTCGGTGCTGGCGTCGTTCGCCGACGGCCTCAGCCTGATCGAGCCCGCCCTGACCGAGACGGACTGGTCGCTGGTGGCGAGCCAGGTGGACCAGCTGTGCCGGCAGCGCAGCCTGGTGATCGTGGTCACCGGGCTGGACCCGGCGCTCTACGCCGACGGGCTGGGGACGGTCCTGGCCGGTCTCGGCCATGACCACCAGGTGGTGATCGCGCACGTCACCGACCCGGCGGACGGAGCGCGTCCGGACGAGCCCACGGGCGCGACCCACGTGTACGACGCCGCGGCGGACAGTCGGCTCTGGCTGGCCACCCAGGCACTCGCCGCCCGCGTCACCAGAATGGGGGTCGAGGTCGTCCAGGCCGATCCCGACCGCCTCGCCCCCGCGGTCTGCGACAGGTACCTGGCGCTGAAGGCGGCCGGCCGGCTGTAGCGGCCGTCGGGCACCCGAACCGGGTAGGGACGAACGGTTGGGCGGGTTGGCGCGTCTCGCCGGAGGGTGGCGGAAAAGGGGGTCTGTCCCCATTTCCCGCCGCTGGCGGAAGGTCAGGCCAGCCCGAGGTCGACGAGGCTGCGGCCGGTGTCGATGATCGTGTCGCGGACCTCGCGCGGCTGCCAGTCGAGGACGGAGCGGGCGGCCGCCGTGGTGTAGGTGTACCGCCGCCCCAGCATCGGCACCAGTTGGGCCATTCCCGGCTGCAGCCGTGCCCCGGCACGGACCAGCCAGTCGGGCAGCTCGCGGACGGCTCCCCCGCCGAACTCGGCACGGAGCAACTCGGCCGCATCGCGCATCCAGATGAACCCGGCCACCGCGAGGAACCGGCGGCCGGCCGCGGCGTCCGTCTCCATGGCCCGGATGTGCAGTTCCGCCAGGTCCCGGACGTCGACGACCTGCAGCCCGATCCGTGGCACACCGAGACCCGGCCGCATCAGCCGGGCGACCACCTGCGCGGAGCTCCGGGACTCCGGGGAGCGAAGCGGACCGAAGACGGCACCGGGAAGGATCGTGCTCAGCGTCGTCGTGCTGGACGTGGCGATCTCGTCCCACGCTGCGCGCTCGGCAATCGCCTTGGAGCGACGGTAGGCGTCGAGTCCCGGCTGGTCCGGGTCCGTCCACAGCGACTCGTCGAACTCGCCGACCGATCCCGGCGGAGGCGTGGCCGCCGCGCCGCTGGAGGTCATCACCACTCGCGGGACTCCCGCCGAGACCGCCGCGGCGATCACGCGCCGGGCGCCGTCCCGGGCCGGGACGATCAGCTCGTCCGGGTCCTTCGGCTCGTTCCCGCCACCCATCGGCGAGGCCACGTGCAGGACGGCGTCGACGCCGGCCATGGCCTCCGGCCAGCCGGCGTCGGCGGTCAGGTCGGCCCGGACGACCTCCAGCCGGCCGGACGCCCGGGGAAACTGCGCGACCAGGTGCCCCGCCCGGCTCACGTCCCGCACCGTCGTGCGCACGCTGTGGCCGCGGTCGAGCAGGCCGGCGATGCACCAGCCGGCCACGAATCCCGTTCCACCGGTCACCAGTACGGTCATGGATCCTCCTCGGGTCGTCTCCAGATTCATTAGCCGTTCGGCTAATGAATGTACCATGCTGCAGTGAACACCGGAGGAACGAGGGCGGCCCAGGCCGACCGCACCCGACGGCTCGTCCTCGACACCGCCCGGACGCTGTTCGCCGGGCGGGGGTACGCCGGGGCCTCGCTGCAGGACATCGCCGACGCCGCGGGGATCGGCAAGGCCAACGTGTACTACTACTTCCGTACCAAGGCGGCGATCCTCGACGCCCTGCTCGACGAGCGCATCGCCGCGCTCGAGACCGCGCTCGTCGAGGCCGGACGTGTCGACGACCGGCAACGACGTCGCGACCTGCTCGTCGACTCCTTCGTCGACCAGGTCCTGATCGCGCACCGCACGTTGCCGTCCATCGACTTCGCCGACCCCGGCATCCGCTCCCAACCCGGGATCAGCGCGCGGCTCGACCGGCTCACCGACCAGGCCGCGGCCCTGCTGTTCGGCCCTTCCCCGACACCCGACGAGATCGCCGGGCTCGCCCTGGCCCTCGACCTCAAGCCGGTGCTGCGACGGCTCACCGCCCTGCCGGACACAGAACTCCGCGGCGTCCTCCGGAGGCTGTGCGCCCGCCTCCTCCCCGAGTAACGCGAGCTGCCGCGCCCGTCCGCTCGTCGAGCCCGTCCAGCCGCGCCACCAACCGCACCGCACGTCGAGCCTGTCGAGACGCGGCGAGGTCTCGACCAGCTCGACCAACGGTTTGGGTGGCGGAAAAGGGGTCTGTCCCCGTTTTCCACCAACCCGGCCTACGGGATCAGGCGGCGACGGGCAGCTGGTTGCGGGCCTCCTCGGCGCTGAGGCCCGGGTCGACACCGGCCGCCACGGCGCGGCGTCCGGCCACGAAGGTGACCAGCCAGAAGGCCGCGCAGGCCAGCACGCCGATCCCGATCTTCAGCCAGGGGTTGAGGGCCGAGCCGGTGACGAAGCCCTCGATGAAGCCACTCACCGCCAGGGCGATGGTCAGCGCGATGACGACCACGATCGTCGTCCGGCCCTCCTCGGCCAGCGCGCGGCGGCGGGTGCGCGGGCCGGGCACCAGCCACGCCCAGAACAACCGGATCCCGGCGGCACCGGCGACGAACACGCAGCTGAGCTCGAGCAGGCCGTGCGGCAGGATCAGCGACCAGAACACCCAGTCCGCGCCCTGGACGTGCATCACGGCGCCCATCACTCCCACGTTCAGCGAGTTGGTGAACAGGACCTGTGCCGGGAACAGCCCCGTGATGCCGGTGGCAACGCACAATGCGGCGATGAAGGCGTTGTTCGTCCAGACCAGGGCGGTGAAGCTCGCGCTCGGATACTCGGAGTAGTAGGCCGCGAACGCCTGCTCGGCCACGTGGCGCTGCTGCTCGGGCGACACCAGGTCGTTCAGGATGTCCGGCCTCGCGACCAGCCACACCCCGGCCATGACCGCCACGAGCAGGCAGGCCGCGGTCACGGCCAGCGACCACCAGCGCACGCGGTGGAGCGCCGCGGGGATCGTCCGGGTGAAGAACTGCACCCCGGTGCTCCAGGTCAGGTCGTGCGGGCTGGCGATCCGGGCCCGGGCCTTGACCAGCGTCACCGAGAGCTCGGAGACCAGCGCCGGGTCGGGGGCGTTCGAGCGGAGCAGCGAGAGGTGGGTCGCTCCCTGGCGGTAGAGCCGGACGAGTTCGTCCGCCTCGCGTCCGGTCAGCCGCCGCTGCGCGGACAGCTCCCTGAGCCGCCGCCACTGCGCGGAGTGCGCGCTGGCGAACACGTCGACGTCCACGCGCGCAAGCCTAGGTCGTCCGGGACCCGAAGGGGACGATCCACCGCTACCCTCGACCCGTGGCCGACGAGATCCTCACCGGCGAAGGCGTTGCGCTCCAGATCAGCGCGGCGTCGGTGATCGCCCGCGCCGGCGCGTGGCTGATCGACGCGGTCGCCACCGGCGTCGTCGTCCTCCTCCTGCCCTGGCTGGCGATCAGCATGATCGGCCTCGACCAGTACGACGCCGCGATGGCTCAGGCCATCGTCTACATCCTGATGGCCCTGGTGTTCCTGGTGGTCCCGATCACCGTCGAGACCCTCACCCGCGGACGCTCGCTGGGCAAGCTCGCCCTCGGCCTGCAGGTGATCCGGGACGACGGCGGGCCGGTCAGGCTGCGGCACGCGGCCGTCCGCGCGCTGGTCGGCTTCTTCGAGCTGTGGCTGCTGCTGGGCGGCCTCGCGTTCATCGTCTCGATGCTCAACGACCGCGGCAAGCGCGTCGGCGACTTCCTCGCCGGGACGTACGTCGCCCGGATGCGCGGCGTCCGGTCCACCATCCTTCCGCTGACCCTCCCACCCCACCTGGCCGGATGGGCGCAGGTCACCGACATCCGCCCGCTGCCGGACGGCCTGGCGCTGCGCGCGCGGCAGTTCCTGGCCCGCGCCGGGCAGTTCCCACCCCCCGTCCGGCACCGCCTCGGCCTGCGGCTGGCCGCCCAGCTCGAGCGGTTCGTCGCCCCGGCGCCGCCCCCGGGCACCTATCCCGAGCCGTACATCGCAGCGGTCCTGTGCGAGCGCCGCCGGCGTGAGCAGGAGGCCTTCGACCGCTCCCGGCCGCGGCTGGACGCACAGCTCGCCGGGATCGAGACACTGCCCTACGGAGTGCCGGACCCCGAGGCCTGAGCCCCAGCACCCGGGGACAGGTCCCATTCCCGTTCACCCGGACTGAACGACACCGGGACCTGTCCCCGGCGCTTCACCTACGTAGTTGAACCACCAACTTTGCGGCCCCTGCAAAGTTGCAGTACTGTAAACATGCGCCGCTGCAGAGCGGCGTTCGTCATGTGTACAGGAGGAGATGTGGCAGCAGCCACCATCGAGCGCACAGCTCCGATAGAGACCAGCCAGCCGGTCATGAACCACCGGCAGATCATGTTCGTGATGTACGGCCTGATGGCCGGCATGTTCCTGAGCGCGCTCGACCAGACCATCGTGGGCACCGCGATCCGGACGATCGGCGACGACCTGCACGGGCTCGACCAGCAGGCGTGGGTCACCACCGCCTACCTGATCGCGGCCACCGTCACCACCCCGCTGTACGGCAAGCTCTCCGACCTGTTCGGACGACGGCCGCTGTTCATCATCAGCATCACCATCTTCGTGGCGGGCTCGTTCCTGTCCAGCTTCTCGACCTCCATGCTGATGCTGGCCGGCTTCCGCGCCTTCCAGGGCCTCGGCGCCGGCGGCCTGATGTCGCTGCCGCTGGCGATCATCGGCGACATGCTCGCGCCGCGGGAGCGGGCCAAGTACCAGGGCTTCTTCCTGGCCACGTTCGGCGTGGCATCCGTGATCGGCCCGCTCGTCGGCGGCCTGTTCGCCGGCACCGACACCATCCTGTGGATCTCCGGCTGGCGCTGGGTGTTCCTCGTCAATGTCCCGGTCGGCATCATCGCCCTGCTGATGGTGATCGCGTTCCTGCACCTGCCGCACATCCCGCACGCCAAGCCGCGCATCGACTGGTGGGGCGCGGGCCTCGTCGTCGCCACGCTGGCCCCGCTGCTGCTGGTGGCCGAGCAGGGCCGCGAATGGGGCTGGACGTCGGTGGCGTCCATCGCCTGCTACGTGATCGGCGCGGCCGCGCTCGCCGGCTTCATCCTGGTCGAGCGCGCCATGGGCGCGAGCGCCATCATCCCGCTGCGGCTGTTCAACAACACCGCGTTCTCCACCGCGACCGTGCTCAGCATCCTCGTCGGCTTCGGCATGTTCGGCGCCATGCTGACCCTGCCCCTGTACCTGCAGATCGTGCTCGGCTACAGCCCCACGCAGTCCGGCTTCGCCACGCTGCCGATGATGGCCGGGGTGATGGCCGCGTCCATCGGCACCGGCCAGATCGTCGCCCGGACGGGCAAGTACTCCGCCTTCCCCAAGACCGGCACCGCCACCACCGCGCTCGGCTTCGGAATCCTCGTCTTCATGACCCCCGACAAGCCGTTCTGGTTCCTGGCCGTCGCGATGGTCGTGATCGGTCTCGGCCTCGGCCAGCTCATGCAGACCCTGACCATGGCCGTGCAGGCGTCCGCCGAGGCCCAGGACATCGGCGTGGCCACCAGCTCGGCCACGTTCTTCCGCCAGATCGGCGGCACGCTCGGCACGGCGATCATGCTGTCGCTGCTGTTCAGCATCCTGCCGACCAACATCAGCAACTCGCTGGCGGACGAGAAGACGACCTGGCACGCCCTGGACGCCGCGCTCAATCCGGCCGTGGCCGACGACCCGGCGAACGCCGCGATCATGGCCAAGATGTGGACGCCGATCACCGACAAGATCAAGGACAAGGTCGACGACCAGCTCGCCGACGCCACCAGGCAGGTGAAGGACGGCGTGAAGACGGCCGTCCGGGCGAAGGTCACCGAGGCCGTCTCGGCGAAGGCCGCCGAGGGCACCGGCAAGATCGGGGACGGCATCTCCGCACTCGGCTCGGGACTCGACAAGCTCGCGTCCGGCACCGGCCAGTTCGTGGACGGCGTGGGCCAGATCGGCGCGGGCGCCCAGCAGCTGGCCGGCGGCCTGACGAAGCTCAGCGCGGCGGAGAAGACCGCGGCGAAGAATGCCGAGCAGGCCACCAGGGACTTCGGCAGCCTCAGCGCGGCGATGACCGCGATGGGCGCCGACCAGCAGGCCTGCGCGGACGGCGACTCGGCCGCCTGCGACCAGCTCTCGGACGACCAGTCGAAGGTCAGCGCGGCCATGAAGGACCTCGGCACCAGCGTCTACACCACCAGCGGCTACCTCAACGGCGCCGCCGGCAGGCCCGGGCTGGCGTCCGGGCTCGCCCAGGTGGCGACCGGCGCCCACAAGCTGGCGGATGGGGCGACCACGGCGGCCCGGAAGGGCGGCGCGATCCCGACCGGGGCCGCCGCCGCGGCGTCCGGCACCGAGAAGCTGGCCAGCGGCGCCAGGCAGCTGTCGAAGGTCGACTCGATCATCGACAAGGCCGTGAAGAAGGCACTGCCCGAGGCGTACGAGAAGGCGCTGCAGAAGGTCGCGTTCGAGCGCAATCTGAGCGTCAGGGACGGCAGGCTCGCCGTGGACTGGTCCGACCCGGTGCAGCGGTGGGCGATGGTCGACACGCTCGTCCCGACGCTGGTCGACGCGATCAAGACCGGCGACAGCGAGGACAGCAACGTGCAGACCGATGACAGCACGAGCGACACCTCGTTCCTCACCGGTGCCGACCCGCGGCTCACCCAGCCGTTCATGACCGGCTTCAACTCCTCGGTGGTCACGATCTACTGGGTGGGGCTGGCTGTCATGATGGTCGCGTTCGTGATCACCCTGTTCTTCAAGGTGCCGCCGCTGCGCACGCGGTCGGCGCTGCAGGAGAAGTCCGACGCGGCTCTGGAGGCGCTGGGATGACGACCGAGGCGATGGCCGACCAAAGCTGCGGGCTGCGCGAGCGGAAGAAGCTCGCCACCCGCGGCGCCATCCACGCTGCCGCGCTGCGGCTGGTCAGCGAACGCGGGCTGGACGGGGTGACCGTCGAGGAGATCTGCGCCGAGGTCGGTGTCTCGCCGCGGACGTTCTTCAACTACTACCCGACGAAGATCGCCGCCGCGTTCGACCTGCTGGTCGCGGAGATCACCCCGGAGGTGCAGCAGGGCTTCCTCGACGGCCGCGGCAACCTGGTGATGGACACCTGCGAGCTCGTCGCGCACAGCCTGAGCCTGCCGACGGACTACCCGCGGATCAAGGCGCTGTTGCGCGAGCAGCCGGAGCTGGGCCTGGCCTTCTGGCAGCAGATGATCACGCGGCTGCGTCCGTTCCTCGGACTGGTCGAACAGCGCTGCGCCGACCAGCACTCGGCCGGCCTGGCCTTCGGCGTGATGGTGATCGCCGTGAACGCCGTGATGCGGCGCCCGGGCGACGGCGGCACCGCCCCGGACGAGATCGCCGCCCGGCTGCGCACCGAGGTGGACGCCATCGCTGCCCTGATCGCGGAGTAGTCCGGCCCCCTCTCCCCCTCCCCCCCTCTCCCCTCTCCCCCGCCCTCCGCTTCCGCCTCGCCGCCACCCGCCGACTTGTCAGAATCTCTGCCGGTCATAGGCGGCACCGGCTCTGACAAGTCGGGGAGGGCGCGCGGAGTAAGGCAGGACTGGTTAGGCTGCGTCCATGCCGTTACCGGTGCTCACCGCCATCGAGCAACGGGTGCTGGGTAGCCTGCTGGAGAAGCAGCACACCGTACCCGCCAGCTATCCGCTCTCCCTCAACTCGCTGCGGCTGGCCTGCAACCAGACGTCCAGCCGCGAGCCGGTGATGGACCTGTCCGAGCGCGACCTCCAGGACACCGCCCGCGCGCTGAAGGACCGGGGCCTGTTGCGCCTGGTCTGGGCGGGTGCCGGGTCTCGGGTGGTCAAGTACCACCAGCTGCTGGACGAGGTCCTCGAACCTGCGGACGACGAGCGCGCGCTGCTCACCGTCCTGCTGCTGCGGGGACCGCAGTCGGCCGGTGAGCTGAAGACCCGCACCGAACGGCTGCACCCGTTCCCGGACAAGGAGTCGGTCGAGGCCTGCCTCGCCCGGATGGCTGCGGCGGCCGAGCCGCTCGTCCGCGAGGTGCAGGTGCAGCACGGGCGGGACTCCCGCTGGGTCCACCTGCTCGGGCCGGTGCCACTCGGCGAGCAGGTGGCCACGCCGGCCGCCGATCGCGAGGTCGTTCTCGCCGACGGCGCCGCGACCAGGGACGCGAAGGTCGTGGCGGCCTACGACGCGGCCGCCGCCGCATACTCGGAGGCGCTACTGGACGAGCTGACCGGCAAGCCGTTCGACATCTGGCTGCTGGAGCGGATCGCCGAGGACGCGGACGGTCCGATCATGGACCTCGGCTGCGGGCCCGGCCAGATCGCGGCGTTCCTCGCCGACACCGGGGCGGAGGTGCACGGCCTCGACGCCTCGCCGCAGATGGTGGCCCAGGCCCGGGCGAACTTCTCCGACCTCGACTTCGCCGTCGGCCGGTACGACCAGCTGCTGCGGCCGCGCAGCGCTGCCGCCTGGGACGCGATCGTGGCCTGGTACGCGTTCGTGCACCTCGCCCCGTCCGAGCTGGCGGCGACGCTGCGGACGGTCGGTGGCACCCTGCGTCCGGGCGGCACCCTCGCGATCGCGCTGCACCTCGGGGACGGCATCGTCCACGCCGACGAGCTGTTCGGCGTGGCCGTCGACCTGGACTTCGTCCACCACGACCGCGACGAGGTCCTCGCCGCCGTCACCGGAGCCGGCCTCGAGGTCGCGGAGTGGTACGTCCGCGCGCCCTACGCCGAGGAGGCCCAGACCGTCCGCCTCTACGTCCTCGCACGCCGCCCCTGACCCTGGGGACGGTTCCTCTCTTGACCCTGGGGACGGTTCCTCTCTTGGTCCAGCCCGGGTGGCGGAAAAGGGGTCTGTCCCCGTTTTCCGCCACCACCGTGGTGAACGACCGGGGACAGGTCCCATTCCCGTTCACCTCGCGACGGTGAACGGGAATGGGACCTGTCCCCGGTCGTTCAGGAGGCGAGGAAATCGGTGATGGCGGCGAGGATCTGGGCCTCGGCATCGGCGCGGCCGACCGTGGGTGTGCCGTCGCCGGACTGTGGGCCGTAGCGGCCGAAGAAGCTGTGCACGGCGCCGTCGATGACCACCTCCCGGGCGGCTGGTGGAAGGAGCCGCAGGCCACCGGTCACCTTCGCCGGGTCCGCCACACCGTCCCGTTCCGCGCGCAGGCTGAGCGCCTGCAGGGACGCGCCGGACAGGTCCGCGCCGTCCGGCGGGTAGGCGGCCATCAGCACCAGTCCGGACACCGGCTGGCGGCCCGCCTTCCGTTCGTCCGCGACGTACTGGGCGGCCATCGCGCCACCGAGCGAGTGCCCGGCCAGGACGACCCGCTTGCCCGCTCCGAAGCGCTCGATCAGGGCACCCGCGCGGCCCGGGTCGGTGACCGCGAGGTCGAAGGAGAACACCGGGATCACCGTCACGTAGCCGCGCACGGCGAGTGCCCGGGCCAGCCATTCGTACGCCTGTGGGCGCACGAGTCCACCGGGATAGACGATGACCAGCACATCACGCTCGTCGACCCCGGCCGGCGGGCGCGCGACCAGGTTGTCCGTCCCGGCGACGGTCTCCACCACCGGCACCACCCGTCCGGACGCCGCGTCGGTGATCGCGTCCTGGCCGACCACGAGCGGTGCCCGGACCAGGATCGGCCAGGCGAAGCCGACGCCGGCGGCGAGCGCGACCGCGAGCACCACGCCGAGCCAGCGCGCGACGCGGCGCACCCTCAGCCCCGGCCCAGGCCCGGCTGCGGACGCCAGTGCAGCCCGGCGTCCGGGTCGACCAGCAGTTCCTGGGACGCCGCGATCCCGGCGACGGTCAGCTGGGCGTCGACCGGGACGGTCCGCTTCAGCAACGCCAGCCCGATCGGCCCCAGCTCGAAGTGCCGCTCGGAGGTGCCCATCCGGCCAACCGGACGTCCGTCGGCCAGCACGTCCGCACCGACCTCGGGAAGCCGGTCGTCGCTGCCGTCCAGGTGCAGCAGGGTGAGCCGCCGCGGCGGCCGGCCGAGGTTGTACACCCGGGCCACCGTCTCCTGGCCCGGGTAGCAGCCCTTGCGCAGGTGCACGGCCGGGCCGAGCAGGTCGTCCGCCGGGTTGGCCAGCTCGTTGGGGATCGTCCTCTCGTCGGTGTCGAGGAACACCCTCGGCATGCCGGACGCGATCCGCAGCGCCTCCATCGCCCAGATGCCCGCGCGGTCGTCGCCCAGCGTGGCGTCCACCCGGGCGCGGGGGACGACGGTGGGGACGGCGGACGGCGGCAGCACCAAGGCGTAGTCGGCGTCGGCTTCCGCGATCTCCACCCGTGCGACGAACACCATCTTCCGCAGCCACTCCAGCAGGGGCTCCAGACGGCCCGGTTCAGTGTGGCACCACAGGGTCTCGCCGTCGTCGGTCGCCCCGAACACGTGGGTGAGGTGGCCCTGCGCGTTGAGGATGTAGGCGACGGTCGGCACGCCGGGGGCGAGCGCGGCGAAGTCCTGGCTGGTGATGTCGTTCAGCCATTTCAGCCGGTCGGCGCCGGTGATCGTGAACACCGGCCGGTGCGAGAGGTCGACCCCCGCCGTCCCCGCCAGCAGGGCCTTCTGCTCGCGGAACGGGTCGCCGTAGTGCCAGACCGCGCCCGCGTCCACCCCCTCGGGAAGCCGGACGGTCATCGCCGCTCCAGTTGCGCCCAGATGTAGGGCTGCAGTTCGTGCTCCTCGGTCGCCCGGTCGAAGGAGAACAGCAGCCGTCCCTCGACGTTGCCGTAGAGCCGGCGGCCGGCGGTGTAGGCGACCTTGGCGTCCCGGGTGCGCGCGACGGCGTCCGTGACCAGGTCGAGCCGGCCGGGCTGGAGCTTGCCGAACCAGATCTCGGCGAAGCCGTCCGGAGAGCACATCATCACGTCGACCGAGCCGTCGGCGAGCGGACGCCAGAAGCCGGTCTCCATGAACAGCGGCTTGACCGGCGCACCGTCCTCGTCGGTCTCGAAAGCCTGGCAGAGGTAGTGCAGGTAGTCCTCGCCGTTGTCGGCGAAGTCGACCTGCAGCGCGTAGCCGTGCTTCTCCACACCGGGCCACTGCCGGTAGCCGGTGCCCTCCCAGCGGCCCCGCAGCCAGGCGACACCCACCAGGGCCGGGTTCAGGTCGGACGGAATCTCGAAAGCCATGTCACTCTCCTCGTCGGCCGCGCAGCAGCGCGAAGATGCCGATCCCCGCGAGCACGACCAGCAGCAGGCACGCGGTGAACAGCACCACGCCGGTCACGGAGAGCGGGGACAGCACCCGTGCAGCTTACCCAGCCGCCCCGACAGCGACCCGGCACCAGCCCCGGGTGCAGTCGTCGCCCCGCCTATCTTTGACAGCGTGCCGTTCACACCCAGCCACGTCGCGGCCGTGCTGCCACTGCGCCGCGCGTGGGGCGGCGCACTCCCGCTCGCCGCGCTCGCCGCGGGCAGCATGAGTCCCGACCTGCCGTTCTTCGTGCCGGGCCTGCGCGTGCTGTACGGCTGGACGCACACCGCGGTCGGCGTGGTCACCCTCGACGTGGCCCTAGGCCTGGCGATGTGGGCGCTGTGGCGATCGGTCGCGCCGGCACTGCACGACCTCTCGCCCACGCCCGTCCGGGAGCGGTGGACGCTGCCCGCCCGGATCCGCCCGGTGTGGTGGACGACCGCCCTCGCGGTGGCGATCGGCGCGGCCACCCATGTCATCTGGGACGAGTTCACCCACGCCGGACGCTTCGGCGCCACCCACCTGCCGGTCCTCGCCGCCAGCTACCCGGGTCCGTTCGGACCGCTCCCCGGCTACCAGTACGCGCAGTACGCGAGCGGCGTGATCGGCCTCGCCGTCGTGGTGTGGGTCGCGGCCCGGCAGCCGCTGAGGCCCGTCCCGCCCCGGACGCGGACCGCGCTGGGCACGGCCCTGCCCTGGCTGTCCGTGGCCGCTTTCGCCTGCGGCGCCGCGGTGAACGTGGCCAGGGCCGGCGGCACCGGCATCGGGCTCAACGCACTCGCCTTCGCCGTCGCCACCGGAGGGATGGGCGCCGCCGCGGCCGCCGTCGTGGTGGCCTGCTGGGCACACGCCTGGCGCCTCCGGGTCGCCACGGCGAGCGACTGACCGTCTGCTTGGATTGGACCCATGCGGGCAGTGGTGCAGCGGGTCAGCCGGGCCGAGGTCAGGGTCGAGGGCGAGGTGGTCGGCGCAATCGACCGTCCGGGGCTGCTCGTGCTGCTGGGCGTCACCCACGCCGACACACCCGCCGTCGCCGACCGGCTGGCCGACAAGACCTGGCAGCTCCGCATCCTGGACGGCGAGCGCAACTGCGCCGACGAGGGCGCCCCACTCCTGGTGGTCAGCCAGTTCACGCTCTACGCCGACACCCGCAAGGGCCGGCGTCCGTCCTGGAGCGCCGCCGCGCCCGGCCCGGTCAGCGAGCCCCTGGTCGACGCGTATGTGGACGCCCTGCGCCGCCGCGGCGCCCACGTCGAGACCGGGCGCTTCGGCGCGATGATGGCGGTCTCCCTGGTCAACGACGGCCCCGTCACCCTGATCCTCGACGCGGACGCCTGACATTCCGCGGACGGAACCCGGTTCCGACCACGCCCGGCCACTCACTAGTGTTGTCCCCGCCGGACGGCCGAACGGGAGTGGACATGGCGCAATTGCTGCTGGTCAGCAACCAGGTCGCCGCCGGTACGTCCGCGGAGCTCTCCCTGCCCGTCCTCGCCCTGCTCTCCCACGACATCCACGGGGTCGCGGCCGACACGCAGGCCCTCACCGAGTCGGCGCGGGCCGACCTGGTCGTCCTGGACGGCCGCGCCGACCTGGCCGGTGCGCGGACGATGGCCCGGCTGTTCCAGTCCTCGGGCTCGACGGTCCCGGTGCTCCTGGTCATCGCGGAGAGCGGCCTGGCCGCGGTCGCCGTCGACTGGGGGGTGTCCGACCTGGTCCTGGACAGCGCCGGACCGGCCGAGTTCGAGGCCCGGATCCGGCTGCTGGTCACCGCGGCGGCCAACGACGGGCTGATCACCGGCGGCGGGATCGAGATCGACGAGGCCGCGTACTCCGTGATGCTGGACGGCGAGCCGCTCGACCTCACCTACACGGAGTTCGAGCTGCTGAAGTACCTCGTGCAGCACCCCGGCCGCGTGTTCAGCCGCGAACACCTGCTCGCCGACGTGTGGGGCTACGACTACTACGGCGGCACGCGGACCGTCGACGTCCACGTCCGCCGGTTGCGCGCCAAGCTGGGCCCCGAGCACGAGGCGCTGATCGGCACGGTCCGCAACGTCGGCTACCGGTTCGCGGGCGATTCGGGATCGCGTCGCTGACGCGCGCGCCCTGCGAATTTGCGCTGTCGATGGCCGAAAGGTGGCCGTATGGCCGCCGGATCGTCGTCGAGAGTGCAAATCCTCTGCACCCCTCTCTGCTCGCGTAGCCTGACTGCGTGTGGACGAACCGACTCACGCCCGAGCAGGCGGCGGACGTGCTCGCGCTCGCCGAGCGTGCCGCCACCGCCGACGGCACCATGCCGCTGAACGAGGAGGCCCACTTCGCGCTTCGCGGTGACTCCGCTGCCGCCCACTTCCTCCTCCCCCTCGCCGACTTGTCAGAGTCTGAGCCGGTCCTGACCGGCGCAGACTCTGACAAGTCGGCAGTGGTGGTCGGGTACCTGCACTGGCAGCCGGGCTACCGGACGGCGCAGCTGGTGGTCGATCCGGACCATCGGCGGCGCGGGATCGGGCGCAGGTTGGTCGGTGAGCTGGACGGCGCCCTTCGTGACGCGTCCTCGTTCCTCGGACGCTCCTCAGGGAGCGGTGAACGGATCGCGGACTCCCCCGAGAGTGAACGGATCACGGACTCCCCCGAGAGCGAGCGGGCCGCGGGCTCCCCAGCGAGCGAGCGGGCCGCGGACTCCCCCACGAACAGTGGGGGGGTCACGGACTCCCCAGCGAGTGAGCGGGCCGCGGACTCCCCCACGAACAGTGGGGGGTGGGGGATCTGGGCGTTCGGCGATCTGCCGGCGGCGCAGGGGTTCGCGGCGGCGCTGGGGCTTCATGTGGCGCGCGGGCTGCTGGTGATGGAACGGACGCTCGCCGGGGTCACGGCGCCGGACGTGCCCTCCGGGCTCACGCTGCGCGGCTTCGAGCCTGCCGACGCCGCCGAGTTCCTCGCCGTGAACGCCGCGGCGTTCGCCCACCATCCCGAGCAGGGCGCCCTCGACAGCGAGGGTTTCGCGGCCCGTCGCGCGGAGCCGTGGTTCGACCCGGCCGGGCTCATCCTCGGCTTCGACGACGAGGGGCTGGCCGGTTTCCACTGGACCAAGCGCGTCGGCGACACCGGCGAGGTCTACGTGATCGGCGTCGCCCCCCGCGCACAGGGCCGGGGCTACGGAAAGGTGCTGCTGCAGGCCGGCCTCGCCCACCTGGCGGAACGCGGCGCACACCACGTCCTGCTGTACGTCGACATGGCCGAGCCGGTAGCGGTAAGAATGTACGAAAGCGCGGGCTTCCACGTCGCCCACCGTGACGTGCTCTACGCGCCGGATCAGGAGCAGCCATGACCTCTGTGGAGGACGAACAGACCCTCGAAGCGCGCATCGAGGAGCTACCGGAGCTGCCCGCTGACCGGTTCTCCGACCGGGAGTTGTCCTGGCTGGCCTTCAACAACCGGGTGCTCGACCTGGCCAAGGACGCCAAGCGTGTCCCGCTGCTGGAGCGGGCCCGGTTCCTGGCGATCTTCTGCTCGAACCTGGACGAGTTCTTCATGGTCCGGGTGGCCGGGCTGAAGCGCCGGATGGCGGCCGGCGTCGCCGTCCCCAGCAACTCCGGGCTGATGCCCCGCGAGCTGCACGACGCGATCCTCAGCCGCACGCGGGAGCTCGTCGCCGACGCCGCCCGGGTGTTCGCCGAGGACGTCCGCCCGGCACTCGCCGAGCACGGCATCGAGATCCTCCGCTGGGACGAGCTCACCGAGGACGAGCGGACGCAGATGACCGGGCTGTTCGAGAACCGGATCTTCCCGGTGCTCACCCCGCTTGCCGTCGACCCGTCCCACCCGTTCCCGTACATCTCCGGGCTCAGCGTCAACCTCGCCGTCCTGCTGAAGAACCCGGCCACCGGCGTGCGCCAGTTCGCCCGCGTGAAGGTGCCCACGATCCTGAGCCGGTTCGTGCCGCTCGGCGGCGGCCGGTTCGTCCCGCTCGAGGACGTGATCGCCAGGCACCTCGACCAGCTGTTCTCCGGCATGCAGATCATCGGGCACAGCACGTTCCGGGTGACCCGCAACGAGGACGTGGAGGTCGAGGAGGACGACGCCGAGAACCTCCTGTTCGCCCTGGAGAAGGAACTGCTGCGCCGCAAGATCGGCCGTCCGCCGGTGCGCCTCGAGGTCGAGGACGACATCGACGACACCATGCTCGAACTGCTCGTCAGCGAACTGGACATCAGCGAGAAGGAGGTCTTCCGGATGCCCAGTCCGCTGGACCTGCGCGGGCTGTTCTCGATCGCCGACCTCGACCGCGAGGCGCTGCTGTACCCGTCCTTCCTGCCGAAGACGCACCCCGAGCTGGCCGAGGTCGAGACCGCCCAGCCGGCCGACCTGTTCGCCGCGCTGAAGAACCGCGAGGTGCTGCTGCACCACCCCTACGACTCGTTCGCCACCAGCGTGCAGCGGTTCATCGAGCAGGCCGCGGCCGACCCCGCCGTCCTCGCCATCAAGCAGACGCTGTACCGCACGTCCGGCGACTCGCCGATCATCGACGCCCTGGTCGAGGCCGCGCAGGCCGGCAAGCAGGTGCTGGCCCTGGTCGAGATCAAGGCGCGTTTCGACGAGCAGGCGAACATCGCGTGGGCGCGGAAGCTGGAGAAGGCGGGCTGCCACGTCGTCTACGGGATGCTCGGGCTGAAGACCCACTGCAAGCTGTCGCTGGTCGTCCGCGAGGAGCCGGCCGGCCTGCGTCGCTACGTCCACATCGGCACCGGCAACTACAACCCGAAGACCGCCCGGATGTACGAGGACATGG
>DAINOM010000044.1:0-21533 GCA_036735445.1 Propionicimonas sp. | reverse complement strand
AGTAGTCCTCCACGCTGGGGTGGAAGTCGAGGTGGTCGCGGCCGAGGTTGGTGAAGGCCGCCACGTCGAAGACCAGCTCGTCCACCCGGTGCAGGGCCAGTGCGTGCGAGGAGACCTCCATCGCGACGGTGTCCGCGCCGTGCTCGGCGAGGTAGGCGAGCAGCGCCTGCAGGTCGGGCGACTCCGGCGTGGTCACGGTCGTCCGGGGCGAGGCCACCGGGCGTCCGGCCAGGGCGAAGCCCAGCGTGCCGATCGTGCCCACCTGCCGGCCCGCCGCGGTCAGGGCCGCCGCGAGCAGGAACGTCGTGCTGGTCTTCCCGGTCGTGCCGGTGACCCCGTACAGCGCGAGCCGCTCCCCCGGGCGTCCGTACACCTCTGCGGCGACGCGGGCCATCTCCGCCCTCGGGTCGGCCACCACGGCCACGGGAACGCCGATGCCGGCCAGCTGTCCCGCGCCGTCGGCGTCGGTCAGCACCGCCGCCGCGCCGGCCGCCACCGCCTGCGCGCCGAACCGGGCGCCGTGGGTGGCCTGTCCCGGCAGCGCGACGTACAGGTCACCGGGACGGATCGAGCGCGAGTCGAGGCTGACCCCGGTGACGGTGACGTCCGCCGCCCCCGGCAGGAGCGCGGAGAGCGCCGTCCCAGGGTTTCCGGACGGCCGGAGCACCGCGGGCGAGGTCGTCATGGGCGGCTACTTTAACTTGTCGGGCGAGATGGGCAGCCGCGGCACCTTGCCGGTCGACTGCGGCACGCCGTAGCGGGTCAGCGCCACCGACATCACGTCCTGGACCACGGGGCCCGCGACCGAACCGCCGGCCGAGCCGTCCCGCTTGGGGTTGTCCAGCACGGCGTAGACGAGCACCTGCGGGTCCTCGACCGGCGCGACCGAGACGGCGGAGGTGACCAGCCCGCGGAAGCAGTTGCAGGAGGTGTCGAACTTCTTCGACGTGCCGGTCTTCGCCCCCACCCGGTAGCCGGTGACGTCGAAGGTGTGGCTGGCGTTCTGCTGCGCCATGGTCTCCATCATCGACAGCATGTCGGCGGCGGTCTCCGCCGACACCACCCGGTGCGGCTCGGCGGTGGTCGCGGACGAGATCAGCTTCGGCTTGTTGTACACCCCCCCGTTGGCGATGGCGGCGATCGCCGCCGCCTCCTGCACGAGCGTGACCGCGACGGCGCTGCCGCCGAAGGCGAGGCCGTCGCGCGCGTAGTCGGGCATGTTCGCGGCCGGCAGGATGCCGGCGGACTCGCCCTGCAGGCCGATGCCGGTCTTCTGGCCGAGGCCGAAGCTCACGTAGTAGTCGTGCAGGGACTGCTTGCTCGCCTTCCGGGAGAGCAGGATCGTGCCGATGTTGGACGACTTGGCCAGCACGCCGCGCACGTACAGGTGCGAGGGCAGGTTCGTCTCGGCGTCCTTGATGTACTGGTCGCCGGACTTCAGCTGCTTCGGCACCTTCACGACATCCGTCGGCTTCGTCAGCCCCATGTCCATCAGCGCGGCGAGGGTGAGCGTCTTCTGCACGCTGCCGGGCGTGTACGGGTCGGTCACCGCGCGGCTCGGCACGTTCTTCTGGTCGGCCTTGCCGGCGTCGTTCGGGTCGAAGGTCGGGTACTGCGACAGCGCCAGCACCTCACCGGTCTTCGGGTTCATCACGATCAGCATGCCGCTGTCGGCATTGGTCTTCCGGACGCGGTCGGCCAGCACCTGGTCGGCCTGCCACTGCAGCGGGGAGTCCAGTGTCAGCTGGAAGTCGGTGCCGTCCACCGGCTCGACCAGCGCGTTGTCGCCCAGCGGGATGCGCCCGTTGGGCGAGGTCTCGTACGCCTCCTTGCCGTCCTTGCCGGCGAGGGACGAGTTCAGCGCGTACTCCAGACCGCTGGCGCCCACGCCACTGCTGTTCACCGCACCGATCACGTTGGCCGCGAGCGTCCCGTTCGGGTACACGCGGGTGGGCTGGCTCTCGCTGCTCAGGCCCACCAGCTTCTGGGCGCTCATCGCGGCCTGGACCTCCCGGAACGTCGCCGCCGGCACCTTCTGGGCGATCTGCTGGTACGACTCGCCCTTCCCGCTGGCGGTCAGCCGGGGCAGGTAGTCCTCGGCCACGCCGCCGAGGTACTGGACGAGGATCGCGGCGATCTTCGCGGGGGCCGCGGCGGCCGCGACCTGGTCCGATGCCGTCATCGAGGCCTCGCCCCGGCCGTTGGTGCGGATCATCCGCGCGTCGGCGATGATCTTCACCGTGTCCTGGGTCTGCGCGAGGACCTCTCCGTTGCGGTCGGTGATCGTGCCGCGGAACGCCGGCAGCACGTGGCTGACCGTCATCTGGTCGGCGGCCTCGGCGGCCACGTTGGTGGCGTCGATCGCCTGCACCTGGACCGCCCGTCCGGCGGCGAGGGAGAAGACCACGGCCACCACGATCAGCAGGCTGCGGACGCGGCCGGCCGAGCGCGCCAGCGGCAGCTTCGCGCGCCGGCGCTTCCTGCCCGGGCCGAAGAAGCGGTCCAGCGGACGACTCATGGCCGGGTGCCCTTCTTCTTGTCCTTCGCCTTCGCTTCCGCCTCGGCCTTCGCCTTGGCCTCGGCCTTCTTCTTCTCCTCGGCCTTCTTCTTCGCCTCCGCCTTCGCCTTGGCCTCAGCCTTCAGCTTCGCCTTCCGCTCGGCCTCGGCCTTGGCCAGTGCCTCCAGCTGGGCCTGGGCCTGCTCGGGGGTGAGGTACCTCAACCCGGGGATCTCGCCACCGGTGACCGCGGCCGCCGTGCCCACGACGGTCCCGTCCGGCAGTTGCAGCTGGGCGCCGTAGGGGTTGGGCCGCATGCCGAGGTCCTGTGCGGCGACGGCGAGGTGCGCCACGGACCGGGCGTCCGCCACCTCGGCCCGCAGCGCGGCGAGCTGGTCGGAGAGCCGCTCAGCCTCCCGCTGCCGGCTCTGCACGACGAAGGTCTGGTCCTGCAGCGCCGTGGTCAGCACGAGCAGGCCGACCATGCCGACCGCCAGCACGAGCGCGATGACCATGACGAACGGGATGGTCGCCATCCGGCGCCGTCCGGCCGGCACCGGCCTCAGCTGCGGCCGCGGGGCCCGTTGCGGGCGAGGGGCGTGCAGGGCGGTCATCTCGACACCTCCTGGTTTCGGGTGATGGCACGCAGCCGCGCGGAGGCGGCCCGGGGATTGGCCTCCACCTCGTCGGGCGTGGGGCGCTCGGCGCCCCGGGTGAGCAGCGCGTACTCCGCGCGGTACGCGGCGGGCACGTCGGGCACGCCCGGCGGGACGTGGTCGCTGGACGCGTCGGCGAAGGCCCGCTTGACCAGCCGGTCCTCGCCGGAGTGGTAGGCCAGCACGGCCAGCCGGCCACCGGGGACGAGCGCGGCCAGGGCCTGGGGCAGCACCGCTGCCAGGGCCTCCAGTTCGGCGTTGACGACGATCCGCAGCGCCTGGAACGTGCGCTTGGCCGGATGCCCGCCGGTGTGCCGCACGGCCGCGGGAATGGCGGCGGCGATCACCTCGACGAGCCGGGCGGAGCTGGTGAACGGCTCCTGCTCGCGGGCCGCGACGATCCGGTCGGCGATCCGGCGGGCGTTGCGCTCCTCGCCGTGCACGCGCAGGATCCGGGCGATCTCCGCCGCGGGCCAGGTGTTCACGATCACGGCGGCGGTGAGCTCGGAGTCAGGGTCCATCCGCATGTCCAGCGGGGCGTCGGTGGCATAGGCGAAGCCGCGCTCGCGGCGGTCGATCTGCAGCGAGGAGAGCCCCAGGTCGAGGCAGATCGCCTGGACACCGGATAGCCCGGCGCGCTCCAGCACGTCGGGGAGTTCGGAGTAGACCGCGCGATACAGGCTCACCCGGTCGCCGAAGCGGGCCAGGCGTTCCGCGGCGATCGCGAGCGCTGCCGGGTCGCGGTCGATGCCGACCAGCCGGGCGTTCGGGCAGGCGTCCAGGACCAGGCCGGCATGGCCGCCGAGGCCCAGGGTGCCGTCCACGTAGGTGGAGCCGGGAGCGGCGAGGGCGGGAGCGAGCAGGTCGACGATCCGTCCGGCGAGCACCGGCACGTGGCTGGCCACCGTGCCGCCGTTCGCGAAATCCATGCTCGACCCTCGCCCGCTCGTCCGAACCATGAGGCCCGTGCGCCGTGGTCCCGATCCGGGTTGCTCGGCCCCTGGCACCGGGGAAGGTGCGCCAGGAACCGGCGACTCGGATCGAGGCCGCGCCGCACGGGCGTGCCCGCCGTGGGATCAGCCCACAGCCGGCGTTCCCTCGTCCAAGGCCGCGAAGGCCTCCTCCTGCGCTGCCGAGTACTCCGCCCAGGTCGCCGCGTCCCAGACCTCGAGGCGGTTGAACGCCCCGATCACGACGATCTCCTTGGTCAGGCCCGCGTAGGCCCGCAGCGGCCCGGGGACGGTCACCCGCCCCTGGCTGTCCGGCAGTTCGTCCGAGGCGCCCGAGGCCACCATGCGCTGGTAGTCCCGCACCCCGCGGACCGTGGAGGGACCACTCGCGCTGTTGGCGACCTCGGCCATGAACGCCTCGGTCGGCCAGACCGCCAGACAGCGGTCCTGCGCGCGGGTGATGACGAGTCCTCCGGCCAGCTGCTCACGGAACTTCGCGGGCAGGAAGAACCGGCCTTTGTCGTCGAGCTTGGGGGTGTAGGTGCCCAGAAACATGGGTCCTTCCCCCTTCGCTCTCCTCCACTTGCCGCCACAATACTCCACTTTCCTCCACCGGGCACCCCTTATGCTCCATTTCGTGCCCTCGGCAATTGCTGGTTGTTGTCCGCGCCTTCCGCGGGGCACATATCGTTGAGCGACGAGGAGGGAAGCCAGCGTGGATGCTGATCAGGAGCGAGAGATCGCCGACGTGCTCGCTCTGGCCGCGGCGGTGCGTCACGCCGTCGGCCAGGTGATCCAGGGCAAGCCGGAGCCCGTCGACCTCGCGATCACCGCGCTGCTCGCCGAGGGACACCTGCTGATCGAGGACGTCCCCGGGGTCGGCAAGACCATGCTGGCCAAGTCGCTGGCCCGGGCGATCGACTGCACGGTGCGCCGCGTCCAGTTCACCCCGGACCTGCTGCCCAGCGACATCACCGGCGTCTCCGTGTACAACCAGGCCAGCGGCGGCTTCGAGTTCAAGCCCGGCGGGGTGTTCGCGAACCTGGTGATCGGGGACGAGATCAACCGCGCGTCCCCGAAGACCCAGTCGGCCCTGCTGGAGGCGATGGAGGAACGTCGGGTGAGCGTGGACGGCACGTCGCACGCCCTGCCCCGGCCGTTCCTGGTGATCGCCACGCAGAACCCGATCGAGATGGAGGGCACCTATCCCCTGCCGGAGGCGCAGCGCGACCGGTTCCTGCTGCGGATCTCGATGGGCTACCCGAGCGCAGCCGCCGAGGTCGAGATGCTGGACTCCCACGGCGAGACCGATCCACTGGAGCCACTGCTCCCGGTCGCCGACGCGGCCACGGTGATGCGCAGCGTCGAGACCGTCCGGAAGGTGTTCGTCCACCCTGCGGTCAAGGAGTACCTGGTCGCCATCGCCAACCAGACGCGGACGCTGCCGCAGGCGCGGCTCGGCGCGTCCCCACGGGCCGGGCTGCAGCTGCTCAGGGCGGCGAAGGCGCGGGCCGCGATGGACGGACGCGCGTACGTGATCCCCGACGACATCGCCGACCTCGCGGTCCCCGTCCTCGCCCACCGGGTGCTGCTGAACACGCAGGCGCAACTGGCCGGCCAGAGCGCGGCCGACCTGGTGCACCAGGCGGTGAGGTCGGTCCCCGTCCCGACCGGACGCCGCTGAGATGAACCTGACCGCCCGTGGCTGGACCGTCCTGGGCGGCGGGATCGCCTGGTGCGCCATCGCCCTCGGGATCGGCCAGCGCGACCTGTGGTGGCCCGGCCTGTTCCTCGTCCTGCTGCCGCTGGCCAGCTGGCTGGTGCTGCTGCCCGGCTCGGGAGAGCTGCGGGTGGAACGGCGCGTCCACCCGGGCCGGGTGACCGCCGGCGAGGCGGCTCGCGTCGACCTCCTGCTCGACCCCGGCGGGATCAGCCTCGGCGGCGTGGCCAGGGTGCGGGACCGGCTGCCCTCCGGGCTCGGCGAGTCGCACTGGTACGGCTACACCGCGGGGCTCGGCATGTGGAGCCAGGTCGTCACCTACGAGGTGCGCCCGGGCTGGCGGGGCCGGTACCGGATCGGACCGCTGGAGCGCAGCATCGCCGACGGCCTCGGCCTCGCCCGGTCGGCCCGCACGATCCCGGGCGAGTCGGAGCTGCTGGTGACACCGCGCGTGGAACCGCTGGCCAACCTGCGGTCCGCGTCCGGCGTCGGGCTGGCCACCGACACCACGCTGCTGCGCACCGGCCTCGGCAGCGCCGACGACGTGCTCATCCGCGAGTACCACCAGGGCGACGACGTGCGTCGCATCCACTGGCGGTCGACGGCGCGGACGGGTCAGCTCATGGTGCGCAGGGAGGAGCGCGCCTGGGATCCCAGCGCGACCGTGCTCATCGACAACCGGGCGCGCGGGTACTCGACCAGGGTGCACGACGAGCGGATGGAGTGGGCGGTCTCCGCCGCGGCGTCCATCTGCCTGCACCTGCTCGCGGACAACTTCGACCTCACCCTCGTCGCTGCGGACGGCGGCGTGCTCTCGCCGCACCGGGTCGGTCCCGGCCGGGAGGCGATGGTGCTGGAGCACCTGGCCGACCTGGCGGCGGACCGCGCGCAGACCCTGCGCGACGCCCTCGCCGTCTGCAACCGGGGCGCGGAGGGGCAGCTGCAGGTGGCGATCCTCAGCCGGGTGGACGCCGCCGACGCCACGGCCCTCGCCGAGGCGAGCCGGCACGGCCGCGCCTGCTGGGCGATCCTGCTGGCCAGCTCGGCCCAGCTCGACGCCGCCCAGGCCGCCACCGTCCGTGAGGCCGGGTGGCGCTGCGTGGTCGCCGGCCCCGGCACGCCGGTGGCCGCGGCGTGGCGCGAACTCGGCATCGAGGAGTCCCGATGACCGGCGCGGACCGGCTCAGCCTCGCCTCCGTGGTCGCGGCCCTGTGCGCGGGCGTCACGCTGTTCCCCCTCACCGACGACCGCACGTACCTGCTGCTCGCGCTGGTGCTGCTGGCGTCGAGCGCGCTGATCGGCGCGCTGTTGCGCCGGGCGCGGGTCGGCGAGGCGCTCGTCCGGGTGCTGCAGCTGGCGCCGGTGCTGCTGATGCCCTGGCTGGTGCCGGCGACCCGCGACCCCTGGCAGCTGTACGACGAGACCTACGCCTACGTGCAGGCCGCGTTCGCGCCGATGCCGTACCAGGCGGGATTCGCGGTCCTGACCGCCGTGCTGATCTGGATCGTCTACCTGCTCACCGAGACCCTCGCCATCGGGCTGGCCTCCCCCGCCTGGACGTTCCCCGTCCTCGTCCTGCCCTACCTCATCCCGTCGCTGGCGATCTACACCGAGACCAGCCCGTTCCTGTTCGCCTTCGTCGCCGTCGGCTACGCCCTGGTCCTCGCCGCGGCGACCAGTTCGTCGCTGCCGACCCCGCGGGGCACGGACGACACCACCGCGCAGAGCTGGCAGCGGGCGGTCGCGGTCACGGCGGCGGTCGCCACGACCGTCGCCCTCGTCGCGACGATCCTGTTCTCCCTGCCGATCCCCGAGCGGTCCGGCTCCGGGCCCGACACCGGCGGCAGCGGCTCCGTCCAGCTCGGCGATCCCAGCCTCGACCTGATCCGCAACGTGAACTCCAACAGCAACCAGGTGCTGATCACCTATCGCAGTTCGGACGGCGGCGGCGAGTACCTGCGGCTGATCGCACTGCCGGTGTTCGACGAGAAGGGCTTCCACCTGACCGGGACCGATCTGGTCCCGTTGCAGTTCGACGCGGACCCGCCGGACGTGGCCGGCCCGGAGACCGTGCGGACGACCGTCGAGGTCGGCAACTTCGGCGCCGAGTACCTGCCGATGCCGTGGTTCCCGGTCACCGCGGAGGTCGGTGGGGACAACTGGCGCTACGACCCCAAGACGCTCGCGGTGGTGGCGGTGGGCACCGGCCGGGCGACCGCGACCCGGGGGCTCACCTACGAGACCACCAGCGTGCGGATGCCCACCGTGGAGACGCTGCTGCCGGAGCTGGCGACCGCCGGCGACCCGCGGGACAACGGCGTCACCCTGCAGCTGCCGGACGACCTGTCCCCCGAGGTGCGCGCGCTCGCCGAGCAGGTCACCAGGAACGGGACGACCGCCGGCGCCAAGGCGCTCGCCCTCACCGAGTTCCTCCGTTCGGACGCGTTCACGTACAGCACGGTCGCGACGGCGGGCACCACGCTGGGCACGCTGGACGACTTCCTGCTCGGCAGCCGCACCGGCTACTGCGAGCAGTTCGCCGGCTCCCTCGCCGTCATGGCGCGGGCGGTGGGCATCCCGGCCCGGGTGGTGGTCGGTTTCCTCCCCGGCCGCAAGCTGGGTGAGGAGTGGGAGGTCACCGCCCGCAACATGCACGCCTGGACCGAGCTGTACTTCGGCGACGGTGTCGGCTGGGTGCCCGTGGACGCCACCCCGTCCGGTGCCGCCGGCGGACCGAGGCCGACGGCGACCCCCACCCCGAGTTCGTCCGCGACGAGCCGGGAGCCCACCATCCAGCCGTCGGCGAGCACGGCCACGGTCGCGCCGCCGCCCGCGGCCGGCCAGAACGGCGGCCCGCTGGGCTCGGTGCCCTGGGTGGCGGCGGGTGCGGGCCTCTTCGTCCTCGCGCTCGTCGGCCCGCGGGTGACCAGGGCCGCGCTGCGATGGTTCCGCCTCGCCGGATCGGCGGACGGACGGCGGGCGACCGAGCGGGCCTGGGCCGAGGTCCGCGCCGTGACCAGGGACCACGGCCGCGACTGGCCCGCGGGGACGAGCCGCCAGGTGGCGGCGGAACTGGGACCGCAGCTGCCGCGGGAGGCGTCCGCGGCACTGAGGTCACTGGCGGTGACCGTCGAGCGGACACGCTACGACCGCGAACCGGTCGCCCCTTCGGACCTGGCGGGAGAGGTGCGGACGATCACCGGCGCCATGGACGAGCGGTGGAGCCGCTCGGGCGCCCGGAACTGGTGGCCACGATCACTGTGGCCGGACCGTTCGTCCTGAGAGTCAGTTGCTGTCGTCCTGGCCGTGGCGCCAGCGGTCCTCCATGCGGCCCATGAACTCGGAGTGGCCACCGGAGCGGCCGCCGTTGCCGGACGCGTCCGCGGCCATCGCGGCCTGCTGCCATGCGGTGATGCCGAGCACGGCGGAGCCGAGCATGACGACGAACCCGACCACGCTGAGGACCGGGTGGACCTGCATGCCGAGGACCAGGCAGGCGATGCCGACGAGGAAACCGAAGCCGGCGAGCACGGCGCGCCGACGCTGGGAACGATTGGTGGTGCCGCGCAGGGTGTTGGCCAGCCGGGGATCCTCAGCCGCCAGTGCGGCTTCCATCTGGTCGAGGAGCCGCTGCTCCTCTTCCGAGAGCGCCATGGCCGCCTCCCTGGTCTGCAGTCGTCCGTCGCGGACAACACAAGTCTAGGCGTGAGTAGGGCTTTTCGGAACCGGAGCGGTCGGGAACCGGCGGTCAGGGACGCTTCCGCGCGGTCAGCACCGCCCGCTGCGCCGCCCGTGGGCCGAATCGCCGGATGACGTTGTCAGCAGCACGTTCGGCATCCCGCCAACCGTGGTCGGGAGCATCCAGTGTCGGCTGCAGGGCCACCGCTTCCCGGTCGACGAGTCCGGTGACCCGGACGCCCACCCTGCGCACCCTGCGCCGCCCCGTCCGCAACAGTGCGTACAGCCGCAATGCCACCGGGTAGAGCTCGTCGGTGAGGTCGGTCGGGAACGCCAGGGTGGACGCGCGGGAGGTGGTCGCGAAGTCGGCGAACCGCAGGGTGAGGGTGAGGGTCCGGCCCAGCACGCCGGCGGCGCGCATCCGCGAACTCACCTTCACCACGACCCGCAGCAGTTCCGCGTGCACGGCCGCGTCCTCGGACAGGTCGTGGCCGAACGTCTCCTGGCAGCCGACGCCACGCTCACCCGGCCGGGCCACGACCCGGCTGTGGTCGGTGCCGCGGGCGAGGTCGGCGAGCACCGCGCCCGCCCGTAGGCCGAACTCGCGTTGCAGGACGCCGCGCGGCACGGCGGCGAGGTCGGCGATCGTGACCAGGCCCAGCGCGCGCAGCCGTGACCCGGTGCTGCCGCCCACCCCGATCAGGTGCTCCACGGGCTGTGGGGCGAGGAAGCCGGTCACGGCCTCCGGCAGCACCTGGAGCAGTCCGTCCGGCTTGGCCGAGTTCGAGGCCATCTTGGCGATCAGCTTGTTCGGGCCGATGCCGACGGAGCAGGCGATGCCCTGTTCGTCGTGGATCACTGCCCGCAACCGCTCCCCCAGCCGGGCGGCCGAGCCGGCGGTGCGTTCGGTACCGGTGAGGTCGAGGTACGCCTCGTCGATCGACGCGCTCTCCACGCGGGCGGCGAACGTCTCCAGGACCGCGACGATGCCCGTGCTGACCTCGGTGTAGGCGTCGAAATCGGGCGGCGCGCAGACGGCGTGCGGGCACAGCCGCCGGGCCTGGGTGGACGACATGCCGCCGCGCACCCCGAACGCCCTGGCCGGATAGTTGGCGGAGAGCACCACGCCGCGGGTGGCTCCGCCGACCCACATCGGCACGTCCCGCCATTCCGGGTGCCGACGCAACTCCACCGAGGCGTAGAAGGCGTCCATGTCGACGCACATCACCACCCGGTCGGTCGTCGCGTCGCCCATCGCCAGCCCTTCTCCCTCGCGGACCGGGAGTGGGGGTCGAGTCCACTCCCGGAAACCGCGGGGGCCGTCCGACGTGCGAGCTTCCCCTTCTCGCGTTATCGAACATTCATTCGAATGATCACCATCATAGGCCACGCCTCCGACAGTGCGTCAACCCTGCCCGGCTACGATTCCTGCATGGACGTCGTGGCCATGACCTTCGCCAGCGGCTGGGCGAGTGGATTGAACGCCTACGCCACGGTCTTCCTGCTGGGCATGATCGGACGGCTCGGCGGCATCGAGGGCATCCCGGCGGGCTTCGAGCGCATCGATGTGCTGGTGGTGATGGGCGTCCTGGCGCTCGTGGAGTTCTTCGCCGACAAGATCCCCTACCTCGACACGGCGTGGGACGCGGTGTCCACCTTCATCCGTCCCGTCGCCGGTGCGCTGATCGGCGCGATGCTGGCGGGCGCGAACGGCGACCTGCTGCCGATGACCATGGGTGCGCTCGGCGGCGTCACGGCACTGGTCAGCCACGCGGCGAAGGCCGGCGTCCGGCTGGCCGTGAACACCTCCCCCGAGCCGCTCAGCAACATCGGCGCCTCGCTCGCCGGTGACGCGGCCCTGGTCACGGTGCTCACCCTGGCGATCGCCTACCCCGTGCAGGCGGCGGTGATCGCGGCCGTCCTGCTGGTGGCGACCATCGCGCTCGCCGTGCTCCTGCTCGCCCAGATCCGCAAGGGGTTCATCGCCTTCCGCGGCTGGCTGGCCACACGTTGATCGCTGTCGTCGGCTCCGGCCTCGCCGGCATGGCTGCCGCCGCCCGGCTCGCCCGGGTCGGCCACGACGTGGTGGTGTTCGAGGCCGCCGCGGCGCCCGGTGCGGGAATCGACCTCGCGTCCGAGCCGGACGGCGCCGTGGTCACCCTCCCCGCCGCGTGGCGGGACCTGTTCCGCAAGTCCGGACGGAGCCTGGACGCCGAACTCGGCGCCCGCGGGCTCGAACTCGTCCCCGCCCCGGCCCGCACCTACCGGCTGTCGGACGGCGCCGCGTTCGACCTGCCCACCGATCGCGGTGAGCAGTGGCGCACGATCGGCAGCACCTTCGGCGAGCCGGTCGCCGTGGCCTGGCGCGACCTGCTGGACGGTCTCGACCACGCCTGGCAGGTGCTCCGCCGGCTCGGCCTCGAGGCGGAGTTCCCGGGCCGCCTCACTGCGGCCGACCGGGCGGTGCTGCGGCCACGGGAGAGCCTGGCTGCGCTCGCCGACCGGGTGCCGGCGCTGGCCGACGTCGTGCTCGACATCGCCGCCCGGCTCGGCCAGGACCCCGGCAGGCTGCCCGGCTGGCACGCGGCCCGCCTCGCCGTCGAGCGCAGCTTCGGCCGCTGGCGGGTGGTCGACGCGACCGGCGCGCCGCGGCCCGCGTCCGTGCTGGTGGCACTGGTGGCCGACCGGGTGGCCGCGCGCGGGGTCACCGTCCGCACCGCCGTGGAGGTGCACTCGATCCGGCCCGACCGTGGCGGCCACCGCCTCGAGACGACGGCCGGTCCGGAGGTGGCCGAGGCCGTGATCAGCACGGTCGACCCGCACACGCATGCCGACCTCACCAGCGAGCGCTCCGACATCCGGATCGCGCGGCGCCTGGCCGCCTCCCCGGCGGGCGGCCCGCGCTGGACGTCGTGGCGCACCCTGCTCGACCTGCCGCCGCTGCAGCCCGCTCGCCCGGGCGTGCTGGTCGCGTCCGCCTGGTCCCCCGGCGGCGCCGACCCGTGGGCGCAGCTGCTCACCGGCGCTCTGGCCGCCTACCGCGTGCACGAGCAACTCACCGGAGAGGACATGCGGCCCACCAACAAGGCGTACCGCCCGCCCGCGATCAGGCGAGGATCGTGAGCTCCACCTCGACGAAGAGCTCCGAGGCGCTGGAACCCGAGTACACCCCGCGCAGCGGAGCGACGTCGAAGTAGTCCCGGCCGACCCCCACCTCGACGTGCAGGTCGGAGGGGGTGGTGTCGTTCGTGGGGTCGAAGGACACCCAGGCGCCGTCCCAGTACTGCAGCCAGGCATGCGACTCGCCCACCTGCTGCTCGCCGACCGCGCCGGTCGCCCGCGGCATCACGTAGCCGGAGACGTAGCGCGCGGGCACGCCCATCGAGCGCAGGGCACCCAGCCCGAGGTGGACGAGGTCCTGGCACACCCCGGCCCGGGCGTCCCAGACCGCGGTCGCCGCCGTGTGCACACCGGTGGAGCCGGGCTGGTACTCCACGCGATCCCGGATCCGGCGCAGGACGGCGTGCACGGCATCGGCCGGGCGCTCCGTCCGGCGGGCCGCGTCCGTGGCGATCCGGCGCAACTCCGTCGGCGAGTCGGTGTGTCCGGACGTGGCCAGGTACTCGACGTGGCGGTCGCACAGGCCGGGATCGGCGAGATCCGCCCACGTCGCGCCGGGCGCGTCCGACAGCCGGTCGCCCACCTCGACCACACTGGTGGCGGTGACGTCGAGTCGCTCGTGCGGCTCGGTGATCTCGAACGCCGTGACCGCCGTGCCCCAGTAGTCGACGTACGAGTGCGCCCAGGCCGCCGGACTGATGTCCAGCCGGGTGGAGACCACGTACTGCTCGCGGGTCGTGCGCGGGGTCATCCGTGCCTCGTTGTGCGAGATGCTGGCCGGTCCCGCGTACCGGTAGCCGGTGCGGTGGGTGACCTGCAGTCGACGAGCCATGGTCAGGACCCTCCGTTCCACGTCGCGACCGCCGCGCCGCTGAAGTACCGGGCGGTGACGGCGTCGCTGACCCGGTTGCAGGTCCGCTGCAGGTCGCCCATGCGCCGGGACAGGTCCTCCAGGACACGTCCCGGCGCCCGGTACTCCAGGGCCGACCGGGCGGTGCCCAGCAGCCGGCGCGCCTCGTCGTCCACGCCCGCGCGGCGGCCGTCGGCGCCCTCCAGGTCGGCGAGCGCGGCCTCCGCCGCCTCCAGGTTGTGCACGACGGAGCGCGGCGACGCCCGGTCCAGCAGCAGGAACTCCGCGGCGTCCCGGTCGGTGGTCAGGCCACCGTAGGTGCGGACGAACGCATGGTGCGCACCGCAGCACTGCAGGACGTTGAGCCACGCGCCCGGGGTGGCGCTGTTGACATGGGCGGTGGAGACGAGCCGTGCCGTCATGTCCACCCGCTCCAGGCTGCGACCGAGGGTCAGGAAGTGCCAGCCCTCGTCGTGGCTCATGGTGACCTCGGCGGTGCCGGCCACCACCGCACATCGCTCGCGGACGTGGCGGAACGCCGACGCCGGACGCATCCGCTGCAGCCGTCCGCCACGCACCGAGTTCCAGGTGGTGTTGATCGCCTCCCACATGTCGGCGGAGACCGTCTCCCGCGCCTGCCGCGCCGCCTCCCGGACCCCGCCGAGCGAGGCCGCGGCCGACCAGGGCGAGGAGGGGTCGGAGCAGAGCACCCGCAGCACCTCGCCGGTGTCGACCGCGTCATGCGCGGGCGCGCCCATGACTTCCAGCAGGTTCGCGGCGGCCTCGTCCTGGTCGACGGTCGGGTCGTCGAGCAGGAGCTGCAGGTGCACCTCGACCACGCGGGTCGTGCCCTCGGCCCGCTCCAGGTAGCGCCCGATCCAGAACAGGCACTCGGCGATCCGGCTCAGCACGGGCCGCGTCCGTCCGGACCGGATCGTGCCTGCTGTTGCTGCTGCGCCTGGTGCTGGCGGGCGTCCTCCTCGGCGAAGCCGGCCTGGGGGACGCCGCTGACCACCCCGCGCCGCGGCCGCCGGCGGGTGCCGCGGACCCCGTCCCTGGCCAGCACCCAGGTGTCCTTGGAGCCGCCGCCCTGGCTGGAGTTCACGATCAGCTCGCCCTCCGGCAGCGCCACCCGGGTCAGGCCGCCGGGCAGCACGTAGACCCCGTCGCCGGAGTTCACCGCGAACGGGCGCAGGTCGACGTGCCGGGGCACCATCCTGCCGTCCACCATCGTCGGGACGGTGGACAGCTGGACCAGCGGCTGGGCGATCCAGCCGCGGGGGTCCCTGGCGATCCGGGCGCGGAGCGAGTCCAGCTGTTTCGCCGTGGCCCGCGGCCCGATCACGATGCCCTTGCCGCCCGAGCCGTCCACCGGCTTGAGCACGAGCTGGTCCAGCCGGTCGAGCACCTCCTCGCGGTGCAACGGATCCTCCAGCCGCCAGGTGTCCACGCCGGCCAGCCTCGGCTCCTCGGCGAGGTAGTAGCGGATCAGGTCCGGGATCCAGGTGTAGACGAGCTTGTCGTCGGCGACACCGTTGCCGATCGCGTTGGCGATCGTGACCGTTCCGGCCCGCGCGGCCGTGACCAGTCCCGCGCACCCCAGCACCGAGTCGGACCGGAACTGGGCCGGATCGAGGAACTCGTCGTCCACCCGCCGGTAGATCACGTCCACCGGACGCGCGCCGCGCGTGGTGCGCACCGACACCCGGCCCTTCGTGCAGACGAGGTCCCGCCCCTCCACGAGCTCCACGCCCATCATCCGCGCCAGCAGCGCGTGCTCGAAGTAGGCGGAGTTGTAGACGCCGGGAGTGAGCACCACCACGTTCGGGTCGGAGACCCCGCTCGGCGCGGCCGCCCGCAGCGCGGCGAGCAGCTGCAGCGGATAGCCCTCCACCGGACGGATCCAGTGCCGGCCGCTGACCTCGGGCAGGGCCGACAGCATGGCCCGGCGGTTGGTCATCACGTACGAGACGCCCGACGGCACCCGGACGTTGTCCTCCAGCACCCGGAAGCGGCCGACCTCGTCGCGGACGAGGTCGATCCCGGCCACGTGGCAGCGGACGCCGTTGGGCGGCCGCACCCCCGCCATCACCCGGTGGAAGTGGGGCGAGGTGACCACCACCCGGCGCGGGATCACCCCGTCGGAGAACACCCGCCCCTCGCCGTAGACGTCGTCGAGGAACGCCTCGATCGCCCGGACGCGCTGCACGACGCCGGCCTCCAGCTCCGCCCACTCGTCGGCCAGCAGCACCCGCGGCACGATGTCGAGCGGGAAGGGACGCTCCTCGCCGCCGATGTCGAAGGTGACCCCCTGGTCCAGGTACGTCGACTTCAGGTACTCGGCGCGGCTGCGCACCTCCTCGACGTTCAGCTGGGCCAGCTGCCGCAGCACCGAGCTGTAGGCCACGCGGACGCCTTCCGCGCCCACCACCTCGTCGAACGCCAGGTGGGTGCCGGCGTACTCGCGGAACAGCAGGCTCTCGGACGTCACGCCGTCACGCTAGAGCCGGCATGTTTCAGCGACGTGGCCCCATGTTCCAACCGGGTTTCGGCGTGGTCAGCCCTTCCGCGCGCCCGGCTTGCGGCCCCGGCCGCGATCCTCCCAGCGCCGCAGTTCGATCAGCTTGCCGGAGATCCGGGTCTCGGACAGGGCCTGCCAGATCTCCGGCGACAGGTGCGCCGGGAGCTCCACCAGCGAGTGGTCGATCCGGATGTCGATGTGGCCGAAGTCGTCGCGGCCGAGCCCGCCCTCGTTGGCCAGCGCACCGACGATCTGCCGCGGCTGGATCCGGTGCCGGCGGCCGACGTTGATCCGGTAGGTCGCCAGCTCGACCCGGCCCCGCTCGCGCTGCGGACCGCGCGCTCCCGCTTCGCCCCTGGCCGGCCGCTCGGGCCGCTGCAACGGCTCCGGCGCCTCCTCGAGCAGCAGCGGCACGTCGCCCTGCAGCACGATCGCGAGCGCGGCGGCCACGTCGACCTCCGGCACGTCGTGCTCGCGGACGTAGTGGGCGACGATGTCGCGGAAGGTGTCCACGGCGTCGGAGGCCAGCGCGGTGGTGATCGCGTCGTCGAATTTGCTCAGCCGGGTGCTGTTCACGTCGTCGATGGTCGGCAGCGGCATCGCGGCGATCTCCTGCCGGGTCGCCTTCTCGATGGCGTGCAGCAGGCGGAACTCCTTGGGCGTCACGAACGAGATCGCGTCCCCGCTGCGCCCGGCCCGTCCGGTCCGGCCGATCCGGTGCACGTAGGACTCGGTGTCGGTCGGGATGTCGTAGTTCACCACGTGGGTGATCCGATCCACGTCCAGGCCCCGCGCGGCCACGTCCGTGGCGACGAGGATGTCGAGCCGGCCGTCCTTCAGCTGGCTGATGATCCGCTCCCGCTGCACCTGGGCGACGTCGCCGTTCAGCGCGGTGGCGGCGAAGCCGCGGGCCCGGAGCCGCTCCGCGAGCTGCTCGGTCTCCTGCTTGGTGCGGGCGAAGATGATCATCGCCTCGAAGTTCTCCACCTCGAGGATCCGGGTGAGGGCGTCCAGCTTCTGGGAGTACGAGACCTTCAGGTAGCGCTGTGACGTGGTCGCGACGGTGCTCGTCCGGCCCTTGATGTGCACCTCGACCGGATCCTTGAGGTACCGCTTGGCGATCGTCCGGATCGGACCCGGCATCGTCGCGGAGAACAGGGCGACCTGCTTGTCCGCCGGGGTGTCGGCGAGGATCGTCTCGACGTCCTCCGCGAACCCCATCTTCAGCATCTCGTCGGCCTCGTCGAGCACGAGGAACCGCAGCTGGGTGAGGTCGAGGGTGCCCTTGTCCAGGTGGTCGATCACCCGGCCCGGCGTACCGACCACCACCTGGACGCCGCGGCGCAGCGCGCTGAGCTGGACGCCGTACCCCTGGCCGCCGTACACCGGCAGCACGTGGACGCCGGGCAGGTGTGCGCTGTAGCGGGCGAACGCCTCGCACACCTGCAGCGCCAGCTCGCGGGTCGGGCAGAGCACCAGTGCCTCGGGCGCCTTCTGGGCGTGGCTGAGCCGGTTCAGCACCGGCAGCGCGAAGGCCGCCGTCTTGCCCGTCCCGGTCTGGGCGCGGCCCACGACGTCGCGGCCCTCCAGCAGGGGCGGGATGGTGGCCGCCTGGATCGCGGTGGGGGTCTCGTAGCCGAGTTCCCGGACTGCCTTCAGCACCCTCGGCTCGAGGCCGAGGTCCGCGAAGAGGGGCTGATTCTGGCTGGTTTCCGGCTCGCTCACCGCGCGAGTCTACGCCGGGATCAGTCCTCGGCGATCCGGCGGCCGGGACGGGTGGTGATCACCATGGTGCCGGCGAGGTGGTCGTAGAGGGTCCGGCCGTCGCCGGAACGCATCGACACCAGGTAGGCCACCGGCACGGCGACGCCGATCGCAGCCCCCAGCCAGGCCGCGGGACCGCCGGCGACGGTCGCGGTGATCACGGCCAGGTGGGCCAGCGTCCACGGCAGCCCGAGCTTCAGCAGGTTGCGCAGCAGCGAGCGTCCCCAGCTGATCCGCGCGCCGTCCGGGTCGCGGCGCACGCGCAGGCCGTACTTCAGCTTGCCCGGGGTGGCCTCGTACCGTCCGGCCTCCAGCGAGGTCAGCGCGATCGTCGCGGGCAGGACGACGGCGGCGATGCCCATCAGGTTCAGCCCGAGCAACCCCACCCCCCGCAGGGTGCCGGCGGCGAGCAGCGCCCACACCACCCCGCCGACCAGCAGCGCCCACGCCAGCATCAGCCCCGCATCGATCAGGCCGGCGAGGACGCGGAGGCGCGCAGAGCTGGTCACGCGCTCAGGCTAGCGGTCCCGGGCTATCCTGCGACGATGCCGGACTTCCATGTGCGCGAGGTGCCGCCGGGCACCGAGTGGGCCTACCAGCGACTGCACGGGCTGGAGGTCGCGGTCAACCTCGAACTGTTCGGCGAGGACCAGACCCGCTCGCCCGAACGCCTGCTCACCGAGTACACCCACGAGCTGACGGCGCTGAAGGGCATGCTGGTCGCCCTCGCCGGCCCCGAGCCCGCCGACCCGGCGCGCGGCCGGTTCGGGCTGCCCATCACCACCGAACCAGCGGAGATCCTCGGCGCGGCGGAGTTCGCGCTCCCGCTGCTCGACAACACCCACCTGATGGACGACCTGTTCGTCCAGGTGGACGCCGGCCACCGCCGCCGCGGCATCGGGACGGCACTGTGGCGCGAGGTGCGGCGGATCGCCGCGGAACGCGACCGGGACACCGTCCTCGGCTGGACCGAGCACCTCGCCGCGACCCCGGCCGCCGAGTGGGTGCGTCCGGCGACCGGCGAGGGCGAGCTGCCCGTCGACGCCGGCACCCGGTTCGCGCAGGCGCTGGAGCTCTCGCTGGGCCAGGTCGAGCGGCAGTCCCGGCTGGAGCTGCCGGTGCCGCCGGAGCGCCTGGCGGCACTGCGCGCGGAGGCCGAGGCCCTGGCCGTCCCGGGCTACCGGCTGGTGTCGTGGGTGGGCCCGGTGCCGGAGGACTACCTCGAGAAGGTGGCACGGATGAACCACGTGCTCTCCACGGACGCGCCGACCGGCGACATCGACTGGCGGCCCGAGGTGTGGGACGCCGAGCGGGTCCGCACCCTCAGCGACTGGGAGCACCGGACAGGGACGGGCGTGTACACCCTCGCCGTCGCCGACGCCACCGGCGAGGTCGCCGGGCTGACCCACATCCACTGCGACCACGCCCACCTCGACCGGCCCGAGCAGTGGAACACGTCAGTGGTCGCCGAGCACCGCGGTCACCGCCTGGGGATGCTGGTGAAGACCGCGAACCTCGAACTCCTCGCCCGGACCTACCCGCAGGCCCGGCACATCGACACCTGGAACGCGGACGAGAACCAGTACATGCTGGCCATCAACATCGCGCTCGGCTATCGCCTGCACGGCCTCACCGGAGGCTGGCAGGCGAAGCTCAACGCCGGCTGAGCCCCGGCTCGGCACCCTTGAGCAGCCCGTACAGCACGGTGTTCACCGGCACCGGGACGCCCGTCTGCCGGCCGAGGGCGATCATCGTCCCGGCGAAGCTGTCCACCTCCGTCGGACGACCGGCGAGGGCGTCCTGCGCCATCGAGGTGTAGTTGTCCGGCCCGAGACCGTCCAGCACGTCCAGCCAGCGGGCGAGGTCGGCCCCGGTCAGGGCCACGCCGTGGGCGTTGGCGACCGCGATCACCTCCCGCTGCGCGGCGATCATCACGTTGCGCGCCGGGTTGGCCCGGTCCTGCAGCAGGCGGTAGGGGGCCTTCAGCACGGCGGACACCTGGTTCGCGCCGACGTTGATCAGGTACTTCCACCAGAGCTCGTGCACCATGTCGGGCGGCACCTGGTGCTCGATCCCGGCGGAACGGAGCATCGCGGCCACGGCGGCCACCCGCTCGGCCAGCGGGCCGGGATTGGCGGGCTCGCCGAAGAGGATCCGGCCGAGGGACGAGTAGTGCACGTCCCGGCCGTCCCGCACCGCGTCGATGCCGACGCACACCGCGAGCAGCACCGTCGCCTGCGGGAACGCGGCAGCGAGCACCTCCTCGCTGTCGATGCCGTTGAGCAGGCTGATCACCACGGTGTCGGCGCCCACGCAGGGACGCAGCAGCTCGACCGCGTCCGCCAGCGCCGCGCGCTTCACCGCGACGATCGCCACGTCGGCCGGGCCGTCCTCGCCGGTGGACAGCGGGACGTCGTACGGCCGGCCGTTCACCATCGTCGGCTCGGCGGCGTACCGGCCCGCCCGGTCGGGGCCGGCCAGCACCCGCAGGTCGATGCCGGCGTCCAGCAGCCGGCTGGCATAGGCGGCACCGACGGCGCCGAGGCCGACCAGGACGACGCGGGCGCCCATCACTCCCCCAGCGGCCCGAACTTCACCCCGCGGGCGCGCAGTTCGGCTTCGCCGCCGTCCTCGGCGGTGAGCACCCAGACTCCCGCGGGTGTCAGGGCGATGGTGTGCTCCCAGTGGGCGGCCAGTGAGCCGTCCCTGGTCACGACCGTCCACTCGTCGTCCAGGGTCGCCGTGGCAGCGGAGCCGAGGGTCACCATCGGCTCGATGGCCACGCAGATGCCCTTCGCCAGCAGCTCGCCGCGGCCCGGACGGCCCAGGTTGGGGACGTCCGGGGGCTGGTGCATGGCGGTGCCGATGCCGTGCCCGGTGTACTCGGCCACGATGCCGTAGCGCTGCGGCTGCGCGCGGACGGACGTCTCGACCGCGTGGGCGATGTCGCCGATCCGGGCGCCGATCCTGGCGGCGGCGATCCCGGCCCACATCGCCTGCCGGGTGGCTTCGCTGAGCGTCTCGGCCACCGGGTCGGGCGTGCCGACCGAGAAGGTGATCGCCGAGTCACCGTGCCACCCGTTCACCGAGACGCCGAAGTCGACGCTGACCAGGTCGCCGTCGGCCAGCACCCGGTCGCCCGGGATGCCGTGCACGATCTCGGAGTTGACCGAGATGCAGGTCACGGCCGGGAACGGCGGCAGGCCGAAGCCACCGCCGTAGCCGAGGAAGGACGACACCGCGCCGGCAGCGGCGATCCGCTCCCGCGCGATGCCGTCCAGTTCGATCGTGGTCACGCCCGGCCGGGCGGCCTCACGGACGGCCTGCAGGGTGCGTGCGACGACGAGGCCCGCGGAGCGCATCCTCAGGATCTGCTCCGCGGACTTCAGCTCGATCGACGAGCGTCGTGCCATCGTTCTCCCGAGGACTCAGGAAAGCTTCGCGTCGAGTGCCGCGGTGATCCGGCCGGCCACCTCTTCGATGGTGCCGATGCCGTCCACCTCGACCAGCAGGCCACGGTCGCGGTAGGTCGCGAGCAGCGGGTCGGTGGCCTCGGTGTAGATCACCATGCGGTTGCGGATCGTGTCGGCGTTGTCGTCCGCGCGACCCTCGAGCTCCGCGCGCTTCAGCAGCCGGTCGACCAGGACCTCGGTGTCGGCCACGAGCGAGACCACGGCGTCGATCGGCTGCCCGGTCTTCGCCAGCTCCTCGTCGAGCGCGGTGACCTGGCCCGCGGTCCGCGGGTAGCCGTCCAGCAGCCAGCCGGAGGCAGCGTCC
>DAINOM010000043.1:0-21695 GCA_036735445.1 Propionicimonas sp. | reverse complement strand
GCCGTCCCACAGTTCCAGCCACGACTCCATGTAGTCGTCGTCGGTGCGGGGGGACGTGAAATAGGCGCGGACGGCCACACCCATCGGACGGTCGGTGCGCTTGGCGAGGCCCATGCCGAGGGCCAGCCGGGCGGAGTTCCCGTCCGCGGCGATCACGACCGGCGCGCGGAAGCTGCGTCCGTCCTTGGTGGTGACGCCGACGATCCGGTCGGTGCGCTCGTCGACGATCGGCGCGGTGACGTTGGTCTCCTCGTAGAGCCGCGCGCCGCCGGCGACGGCGCGGTCGGCCAGGATCTTGTCGAACTGTGCGCGGGCGCGGACGAGGCCGTACGGCGGGAACTCGGCCAGCTCCGGCCAGGGCAGCTCGAACGGCTCGGTGCGGCCGCCGTAGACGCGCAGGCCCTTGTTGCGCACCCAGCCCGACTCCTCGCTGGTGTCGATGCCGAGCCGGATCAGCTGCTTGACCGCGCGGGGGGTGAGGCCGTCACCGCACACCTTCTCCCGGGGGAACTTCGCCTTCTCCAGCAGGACGACGTCGAGGCCGCGATCGGCGAGGTGAGCGGCGGCGGCGGATCCGCCGGGTCCGGCTCCGACGACGACGACATCGGCTTCGACGCCCTCGCCGGCGGCCTGGACGGCCGGCATCGGCTCGGACATGGGCTCTCCTGCGGTACTGCTCGGGGACTCCCGTCAGTCTAGGCAAAACACCTCGGCAGGGCCATTTGGCGCCCCGGGATGACGAAGCCGGTCCAGCGGCTATCCTGCCAGCGTGATCCATCACCCGCCGGGCCCGCAGTGGCGTGCGACCACCGTGGCCATCGAGGATCCCGGCGACCTCGCGGCGTACCTGCCACCGTCCGGGGGGCACGCGTGGCTGCGCCGGGGCGAGGGGATGGTCGGCATCGGCGAGGTCGCCCGGTTCGAGGCCGGGACCATGGCCGAGGCGGACGAGTGGTGGCAGGAGGTGTGCTCGCGGATCGAGCAGGAGACGGAGCTGCCGGAGTGCTGCGGCACCGGTCCGATCGCGTTCGCCTCGTTCGTGTTCGATCCCACGCATTCCGCCCAGCACTCGGTGGTGATCGTCCCCCGGCTGGTGGTCGGGCGGCGCAAGGGGGTCACCTGGCTGACCGCCGTCGGGAGCGCACGGGACCGCGGGGCGGCCATGCCGTCCGTCCACCCGGCGCCGGCTGGCACCGCCGGGGCGCACCCGGTGGGCGAGAGTCTCGGCAGGGACGCGTGGCAGGGCATCGTCGAGGCGGCGGTGGACCGGATCGCGAGGGGTGACCTGGACAAGGTCGTCCTGGCCAGGGCGGTGACGCTCGCCGCGGCGGAGAAGCTCGACCCGAGGTCGCTGGTGATCCGGCTGGCGGAGCGGTACCCGAGTTGCTGGACCTACCACGTGGAGGGCCTGGTCGGCGCGTCCCCGGAGATGCTGATCCGGCGCGAGGGCGGCCTGGCCACCTCACGGGTGCTGGCCGGGACGATCCGGCGGAACGGGGGCGAGGAACTCGACCTGAAGCTCGCGCACGCGCTGGCCCGGTCGAGCAAGAACCTGGTCGAGCACGAACTCGCCGTCGAATCGGTCGCGCACGCGCTGGAGCCGTTCTGCTCGGGCATGAACGTGCCGGACGCACCGTACGTGCTGGAGCTGCCGAACGTGCTGCACCTGGCGTCGGACGTGACCGCGGTCGCCCACCCGGACGTGAGCGTGCTGCGGCTGGCGGGCGAGCTGCACCCGTCCGCCGCGGTGTGCGGCACCCCGACGCCGGTGGCGCGCGAACTGATCGCCGAGCTCGAACACCTCGACCGCGGTCGCTACTCCGGACCCGTCGGCTGGCTGGACTCCTCCGGCGACGGCGAGTTCGCGATCGCCCTGCGCTGTGGCCTGATCGACCCGGTGGACCCCGACCGGATCACGCTCTACGCCGGCTGTGGGATCGTGGCCGAGTCCGATCCGGCGGAGGAGTTCGCCGAGACCGAGGCCAAGCTCCTGCCGATGCTGGAAGCCCTGGGCGTGCCGACGCCCCGACACTGAGCCGACGGCCCGGTCTCGATCGGGCGGACGCCGTGGCGCTGCGCGCAGCCCCCGGACGGCTTCGGGCGGCCAGTGCGAATCGCAGTCTGGTCAGCTCGCCCTCCAGGATCCCGAGCCGGGAGACCCGGAGGGAGCCCGCGTCCATCGAGGCGAGCCAGGACAGCACGCCGCCGGCAGCGATCCCCAACGACACGACAGCCAGACAGGCGAGTTCGACATACGCCAGCGCTCGTGTCGTCGGCAGGGACGAGTCGCCCCAGGCAACGATGAGGGGCCAGAACATGAGCGGAGCAATCGCCAGGCTCAGTCCCACCAACCACCAACCGTGGGACCACCGGAACCAGACATCACACCTCTTCAGCAGGAAGTGTGCGGCCGCGCCCACGAAACAGGGCAGGGCCAACAGGTGCCAGGGCGCTGCCCGGGCCGTGGTCTCGGCGGGATCGTTCAGCCACACCGTGAGCAGGGCGAGCGGCACCGCGGCAGTCGACAGCAGCGTGGCCGGGTGCACCGCCAGGGCACTTCTCGTGGTCGCCCGGCGGTGTCGGGACCACGCCAGGACTGCCGACAGCGCGAGCACGAGGACGACCGCCGCGATCCAGAAGGGGCGCTGGTCGTAGCTCGCCGAGACGAACCCCAGTGCAGCGCACGCAGGTCCCACCACAGCGGTCAGGAGCCAGGCCACCGGCAGGGAGGAGACCGGGCGGGTGCGCCTCGCGCCGTCGCCCGCCAACCGCCGTTGCAGGGACTCCAACCTGGCGATGTCCTGATTCAGTGCGGCCGCTTCACGGGTGAGCTCCAGTCTGAGGTCGGTGAGGGCCATCAGCCCGGAGCAGGTGAGGGCCGCGACGATGGCCAGCTGATTCCCCACACCGACCATGCCGCCCACAGCAGAGGGAGGAGCGACCATGCGAAGGCTGCGCACGTGACCGCCAGCACGGCGAGCGCCATCGTCAGCACCTGATAGGCGAGGTCGCGCCACGGCTCGAACCCGTCGCTGCCCAGGACGACCGCGACCCCGAGGAACAGTGAGGCTGGGATCAGGATCGCGCTGAACACCGCGGCGACGGGATCCCAGCCGTTCGCGACCGACCCGTACCACCACTCCCGCCAGACCGCCAACGGCTCCCGCAACAGGGTCTCGCTCGACAGCCCGGTTCTGGCGGTCGCGAACTCCGCCGCCAGGAGCAGGGAGACAGCCGCGGAACGAACGATGGCCCAGATGACCACGGCGTGCACAGGATGATTGCCGGTGTGGTTCATGCACACGACCGTAGGCACGGCCACTGACATTCAGCCGAACAGTGACCAGCAGAGGTGGTTGCGGAGCCGCTGGTCGTCGAGGACGAGGTCGCGGATCTCGTCCGGGAGCCGGTCGCGCTGCCACCGGCACTCGTCTCGTCCGGCTGCCTCGCTCTCGGCGGAGGGAAGGGAGGCACGGATGGCCTTGATCGCGTAGGCGGCCGCACCGAGTTCGTGGGCGGCGACGTGTGCGACGACCGCTGCCTGTCCGGCGGCGTAGGCGGCGAACCGGGGCGCGCCGCGGAGATCCCTGGCCGCGCCCATCGCGTGCCCGCCGGCCGCTCTCGCCTTCATCATGGCCAGCTCGCCGCGGGCCCACGCCCGCGCGCTCTCGATCGCCTGACGCGGCCTGGCATCGGTGGGCCGGGCCGACTCGAACAGGGGAAGGACGTGCTCGGCGCAGCTGGCTGCCCATAGTGCGAGCAGGTGGTGGTCGGAGTCGGTGAGCGTGCCGCCTCGTCGGATCGTCACCAGTCGCGGATCGCGGACGCTCGACAGGATCACGGACCCAGCCGCTACGGGCGCGGCCCGTGCCGGTGGGTCGAGCTGTAGACGACGTTGACCAGGACGATGCCCACCCACGCCACGAGCAGTCCCGGCAGGCCCGCCGTACTGCTGGCGATCGCGCTGAGCGGGATCCCGAGCGCCATCGACACGATCGCCAGGACGAACGCCGTCCGGTCGGGACGCTGCTGGACCGCGGGCGGCAGCGCCTGGTGCACCGGGACGGGCAGCGGAGGCTGCGGTATCGAGGGCACCGGATGCGGCACGGCACCCTGCGGCACACCCGTCGGCGGCTGAGCCCACAGCTCGTCGTTCGTCGGCTCCCGGAAGTCGGCACTGCTCATGCCCGGAAGCCTAGTTCCGTTCGGGTCATCCGTCTGCATGACCGGTCCCTGAGGGTGCCGCGGGAGGTACGGGCGGGACCGTCACGAAGGGCGCCGCAAAGCCAGCCGCTGAGGCGGAACCACGTGAACCGATCGTCGAGCTTGTCGAGACGTGCGGGCGTGGCAAGGGTCTCGACAGGCTCGACCAGCGGTTTCGGGGGCGGCGGCCCTTCGTGATGGTCGCAGAGCGACCTCCTCAGGGACCGGTAGTTGGTCGTCCGTGACGCTCAGGGAGCGTCGGTCGGACTGGGGGCTGGCAGGGCGACGGCCAGGACGTGGGCGTCGGGATCGAGGGCGTAGCCGACGGTCTCGCGCCAGGGGCGGGGGGCGAGGTCGCTGAGGATGCGGCCGCCGGCGGTGGCTGCACGAGCGAGCATGTCGGCGGCGTCCGGGCGGCGCAGGTAGAGCTCGCAACGCTGGCCCTCGCCGGAAGGCGCCACCCCGAGCAGGTCGGCGATGTCGGCCTGCGGCATCAGTCCGAGCAGGGCGCCGCCGAGGTCGAACTCGGTCATGCCGGGGACATCGAGCACCGGGTCCTGCCCGAGTACCGCTGCGTAGAACTCTCGGGCCCTGGCCTGGTCGGCCACGTAGAGGATGAACTCCGGCGTCGCGCTCATGGCCTCAATCTGGCGTGTGCACCGACATCGCGGCAAGTCGTTGGGGGGCGCCCTTCGTGACGCGCCAGCGGCTCGTTCCTCGCCGCCGGCGCTCCTCAGGGACCGGTGGGGCTCAGGGTTCCAGCAGGCCCCGGATGTCTTCCGCGGACAGCGGGGCGGCCAGGTCGCCGGCCTCGCCGACGACCTTCGCGAACAGGTCGCGCTTGCGCTCCTGCAGGGCGACGACCTTCTCCTCGATGGTGTCCTCGCTGACGAGCCGGTAGACCATCACATGCTTGTCCTGGCCGATCCGGTGCGTCCGGTCGATCGCCTGCAGCTCGGCCGCCGGGTTCCACCACGGGTCGAGGATGAACACGTAGTCGGCCTCGGTGAGCGTGAGCCCGAACCCGCCGGCCTTCAGGCTGATCAGGAACACCGGATCGGTACCCGACCGGAACGCGTCGATGCGGGCGGAGCGGTCGCGCGTCCGTCCGTCGAGGTAGCTGGTGCCGATCCCCTCGTCCCGCAGCCGGTCCCGGACCATGCCCAGGTACGAGGTGAACTGGCTGAACACCAGCGCACGGTGTCCCTCGGAGGCGAGCTCGGTGACCAGTTCGACCAGGGTGTCGATCTTCGCCGACACGGCGGCCTGACCGGGGAACACCAGCGCGGGCGACAACGCCAGCTGCCGCAGCAGGGTCAGCGAGGCGAGGATCGTGATCCGGTTGCGGCGCAGATCGTCGACCAGGCCCAGCACCTTCTTGCGCTCCGCGGCCAGCTGGCGGTCGTACAGCCGGCGGTGCCCGGGAGACAGCGGCACGGGCAGCACCTGCTCCTGCTTGGGCGGCAGTTCCGCGGCCACGCTCTCCTTCGTGCGCCGCAGCATCAGCGGACGAACCCGCCGGTGCAGCCGCCCCAACGCCAGCGGATCGCTGCCCGACTCGATCGGACGCCGGTACACCTCGGCGAACACGGCCGGATCGGCGAACAGGCCCGGGGCGACGATCGACAGCAGCGACCACAGGTCCATCAGGTTGTTCTCCAGCGGCGTGCCGGTCATCGCGAACGTCGCGGACGCCTGCAGCCGCCGCGCCGCCTGGTACGCCCGGGACTGCCGGTTCTTCACGAACTGCGCCTCATCCAGGAACACGGCCGTCCACGGCTGGGCGGCGTACTCCTCGGCGTCCAGCCGCAGCAGCGTGTAGGAGGTGACGACCAGGTCGGCGTCCGAAGCGACGTCGGCCAGCGACTCGGTCCGCCGCTTCGCCGTACCGCCGACCACCCGCACCCGCAGCCCGGGCGCGAACCGGGCCGCCTCCGCCGCCCACGTGCCCAGGACCGATGTCGGCGCCACCACCAGCAGCGGCCGCTCCAGCGGCCCCGCCTCAACCAGCGAGCAGGCCAGCGCGAGCGCCTGCAGCGTCTTGCCCAGCCCCATGTCGTCGGCCAGGATCCCGCCCAGCCGGGCGCCGTGCAGGAAGTGCAACCAGCGGAACCCCACCTCCTGGTAGGGACGCAACGTCGCCCGCAGTCCCGCCGGTACCGGCACCTCGGGCAGCTCGTCCGTGGTCAGCAGCGCCGTCACGGCCGACCGCCACGCCCGCGACTGCCGCCCGACCACGCCGAGGCTGACAAGTTCCTCCCACAGTCCCGCGTGGACGGTGCGCAGCCGCAGGCCCTCGCCGTCGCGGGGCTGCAGCCGGTCGGCCTCCTCGATCAGCGCCCGCAGCTGGGCCAGCTCTGGACGGTCGAGGCCGAACCAGGTGCCCGACGGCAGGATCAGCGCCTCCTGACCGGTGGCCAGCGCGGTGAACAGCTCCCGGTACTCCACCGGCTCGCCCTCGATGGTCACGGTGACAGCGAGGTTGAACCAGTCGGTGCCCTCCGCCGGATCGCTCACCTCGAGCTCGATCTGCGGCGCCTCGGTCGCGTGCCGGTACGCCTGGGGGGTGCCGGTCACCTCGACCACCACGCGGTGTTCGCGGAGGTGGTCCAGGCCGTGGCTGACGAACTCGGCCGTCGCGGCGCCGCGCAGCGTCGCCGTCTCGGCCACCAACCGTCCGGACGGGCTGTCCCGCGCCGGCCACGGACCCGGCGGCAACGCGTCGAGCAGCGCCCGCTCCGCGTCCGGATCGCGGTAGCCGGGCTTCTCGCCGTAGGGGTACAGCTCCACGTCGAAATCCCGCTCGCCCACGCGGTAGCGGAAGGCCCAGCGCAGTTCGGTGACGTGATCGGCGGCGAACGCGACCTGCACCACCAGCCGCGGCGGGGCGGCCTCCGGCAGGTCGACGTCGGGGTCGGCCGACACCCTCACCATCCGCCGCAGCGCCGGGTAGAACTCGGCCGCGAAGGCCGGCACGTCGGCGTCCGGGATGTCGAGCCGGGCGTGCTGCAGCAACAGCCTCTCCTGGCCCTGGCTCAGCGGCTCGACGAACGGGACCAGCGCCAGTTCGTCATTGCTCCTGGCGACGAAGCCGTGGGCGGGGCTGCCCACCAGCTGGGCGAACTGCACCGGCAGTTCCCGGTCCTCGGTCGCCGCGAAGGTGTGCAGGTGCAGGCCGTCGGCGGTACGGCTCAGCCGGCTGGTCACCCGGGCCGGTTCGAGGATCCGGACGGGCGGCGTGCCCTGCCCCGGCACGAGCTCCACCCCGGCGGCGCCGGCCTCGCGCAGCCTGTGCCAGACCCCGGCACCCAGCTCGGACAGCTCGGCCACGTCGGCCCGCCGGTTGTAGAAGGCGTAGCCGCTGCGCTGGTCGCGCGTTCGGGCGAGACCGGCCAGCACCGCCCGGTGCTCCTCGAGGTAGTCGCTCCCCCAGGGCGAGCCGACGGTGTCCCAGGTGATGCCGGTGCGCACCCAGCGCTGCGAGCGGCCCCAGACCAGCGGACGCAACTGCACCGTCCCGGCCGTCGACAGGCCCACCTGGATCGCGAGCGGTTGGCCGCGCGACGTCGTCCGGGCCTCCGCGGCGATGTCGGTGAGGGCACGCTGCCAGGCGGGCGTCAGGGCGCGGAGGTTCACCGTCCGCATGTGCCACAGCAGCGCGGCGCCGTGCTTGCAGTTGTAGCCGACCGGGCACGAGCACGACGTGCTGACCGCCCCGGTCGCCGCGTCGTGCCGGGCGACGGTCTGGTAGGCCCGGTAGGTGGACCCCCGGATCTGCGCCTGGACGAGGCTGCCACCCGTCCCCGAGCCGGTGGCGATGTGCCCCACCCGTCCCTGGCGCACGTACTCCTGGCCGCGCGCGAGCGTCAACTCGCCGAAGAGGTCGACCAGTCGGCGCTCGCTGAGTTCGTGCACCCAGTCGGGATACTTCGGCCCGCTCATCCGGTGCGACCGGCCCGCTTCCTCGTGAGGAGCCAGAACAGCGCCGCGACGGCGGCGGTCGCGGCCGCACCGACCAGCCCTGCGGGCGCGGCGAGCAGTGGGTGGGGGTCGACGAGCACGATGAGGAAGACGCCGGCGAACCCGTTCACTGCGCCGTGCAGCACCGCGGGGGCCAGCAGCGAGCCGGTCACCTGACGGGCGCGCCACAGCAGGAACGAGAACGGGACGCACCACGCCACCATGAACGCCGTGCCGATCCGGCCGTAGCCGGCGTAGTTGAACCCCAGCAGGATCAGCGGGCCGTGCCAGACGCCCCACAGCACGCCGATGATGACGTTGGCCCAGAATGCGCCGAGCGGACGCAGCTCGTCGGCCAGCCAGCCCCGCCAGCCGTACTCCTCACCGAATGCGAACAGGCCGTTGACGGTGAGGCCGGCGATCAGCGCACCGCCGTAGGCGAGCCCCAGCAGGGGCCACAGCGACGGGACGTTCGCGCTCACCTGCGCCACCTGGTCGGCGTCCATGCTGGGCGCGAGCAGCAGGGCGTTGGCCAGGAGGTCCGCCTGGCTGAACAGGACGCGGCCCGCGGCGCTCACGTCGAGGACGTTGCCGAGCACGTACGTGAGGCCGAGCATGCCGAGCAGCAGCGCCGCGATCACCGCGACGGTGACCACCAGCAGGGCCGGCAGCTTGCGCCCGAAGCCGGCGAAGGTCGTCCGGATCAGGGCGGAACGCCTGTCGAGCCGCTCGACGACCAGCGCGGCCACCAGCGGGGCGGGCATGTAGAGGAGGGCGAGCACCACGGTCACGATGCTGAGGCCCTGGCCGGCGCCCAGGTCGCGGTTGCCGCTCAGGTACAGCCCGGCCGCGATCAGACAGACCCAGCCGAACGCCAGCCCGTAGAACAGCGCCACCCGTCCCCAGCGGACCTTCTGTTTCGCCTGCACCGGCGCTTCGCTCACAACCACGGACCAACCGTAGCCGTCCCCGCCGACACTCTTCGCCACGCCCTCCGGGCGCCACCGCACACCACAGTGTGGAGGGAAACCGGCGACTACGCCGGGAAACCGTCCACAGCGTTGTGGTGGACGGCGGCGGCGGACGGCGCGTCGGAACCTACACCCAGGCGCCGCGGTGCAGGACCCGGGTCACCCGGAGGTCGTCGTCCAGGACGGCGACGTCGGCCTGCTTCCCTGCCGCGAGCCGGCCGACGTCGGGCAGGCTCAGGTAGTCGGCGGGCACCTGGGTGGCCGCTCGGACGGCCTGGGCGAACGGGATGCCCGCGGCCACGGCGTTGCGGACGGCGCGGTCGAGGGTGAGCGTCGAGCCGGCGATCGTGTCGGTGCCGGCGATCCGGGCGACCCCGTCCCGCACTTCGACGGGGAGCTCGCCGAGCACGTAGTCGCCGTCGGACGACGCGGCGGCGGCCATGGCGTCGGTGACGAACACCACGCGGGCGGGGGTGGAGGCCGCCACGAAGGCGACCAGCTCGGGCCGGACGTGCACGCCGTCCATGATCAGTTCGAGGTAGACGCGCGGATCCTCCCACAGGGCCAGGACGGGTCCCGGGTCGCGGTGCCGCAGCGGCGCCATCGCGTTGAACAGGTGCGTGGCACCGGTGGCGCCGGCGTCGATCGCGGCGCGGCAGGTGTCGTAGTCGGCGTCGGTGTGTCCGATGGCGGCGACCACGCCCTGCGCGGTCATCAGCCGGATCGAGTCCAGGGCGCCCGCCCGCTCGGGGGCGATGGTGACCATCTTCACGGTCCCGCGACCGGCGTCGAGCAGGGCGGCCACCTCGGCCGGATCGGGATCGGTGAGCAGCTGCGGGGGGTGCGCGCCCTTGTACTTCAGCGCGAGCCACGGCCCTTCGAGGTGGATGCCGGCCAGCTCGCCGGACTCGGCCAGCCCGGCCAGGCAGGACACCTGCCGGGCCAGGTCCGGCAGGGCCCCGGTGACCAGCGAGGCCACCATCGTGGTGACGCCGAGCCGACGGTGCGCGGCGAGCGCCTGCCGGGCCACGTCGGGATCCTCGGTGACGAAGGACGCGCCCCCGCCGCCGTGGCTGTGCACGTCCACGTAGCCGGGGACCACGATCCCGGCCAGGTGCTCGTCGGCCGGACGCGGGGGCGCACCGGCGCCCGCGGCGACGATCCGGTCGCCGGTGACCTCGAGGTAGCCGGCGACCGGGGCGTCGGCGTCCGGGAACAGGACCCGGTCGGCGGAGAACAGCATGATCAGACGTCCAGTCGTTGCCAGTCGGGCAGGTTGGTGTAGGTCTCCTTGTAGTAGTCGGCGAGCGCCAGTTCGGCCGCCGCCTCCTCGTCGACCACGATCGTGGCGTGCTGGTGCAACTGCAGCACCGAGCCGGGGAACATCGCGGTCACCGGGCCCTCGACGATCTGGGCGATGGCGTGCGCCTTGCCCGAACCGGTCGCGACGAGGACGACGTTGCGCGCGTCCATGATCGTGCCCAGTCCCTGGGTGAGGCAGTGCCGCGGCACGTCGTCGATCGAGTCGAAGAAGCGCGCGTTGTCCTCCCGGGTGCGGGCGGCGAGCGTCTTGATCCGGGTGCGCGACGACAGCGAGGACGTCGGCTCGTTGAACCCGATGTGACCGTTGGAGCCCACCCCGAGGAACTGGATGTCCACCCCACCGGCAGCCTTGATCTGCTCCTCGTACTCGAGGCAGGCGGCGGCGAGGTCGTCGGCGAACCCGTTCGGCACGTGGACGCGCGCCGGGTCGAGGCGCATCGGCTCGGTGACCGTGGCACGGATGATCTCGTGGTAGCTCTCGGGGTGTCCCTCCGGGATGCCGACGTACTCGTCCAGGGCGAAGGCGGACGCCTCCGACAGGTCGAGCTCGCCTGCGTCCGCGAGGCGGGCGAGTTCGGCGAACGTCTGCACCGGGGACGAGCCGGTGGCCACGCCGAGCACCACCTTCGGGCCGATCGTGGCGGCGATCCGGGCGGCCTTGGCCGCGGCGACCTCGCCGACCCGCTGGGCGTTCGGGCAGATGATGACTTCCATTGCTTCCTTCTTCTTGAGCCCCCATCCTTGCCGACTTGTCAGAGTCTCGGCCGGTTATAGCGCGCCGAGACTCTGACAAGTCGGACGATGGGGGTCGGGTGGAGTACTACTGGGCGGTCGGGTCCAGGGCGAGCGTGCTCTCCTCGTCCTCATCCTCGCGGCCCGGGGTCTTCAGGTTGAGCCAGCGGATGACCGTGCGGAACATGAAGTAGTAGACGACGGCGAAGACGAGTCCGATCGGGATGATCAGCCAGGCGTTGGTGCCGATGTTCCAGTTCAGCAGGTAGTCGAACAGACCCGCGGAGAACCCGAAGCCCATGTGGATACCCATGGCGTTGGTGACGGCCAGGGAGATGCCGGTGAGCAGGGCGTGGGCGAGGTACAGCGGCCAGGCCAGGAACATGAAGGAGAACTCGATCGGTTCGGTGACGCCGGTGAGGAACGAGGTCAGCGCGACCGAGAGCATGATGCCGCCGACGGCTGCCCGGTTCTTGGGCTTGGCCTCCTGCCAGATCGCGAGGCAGGCAGCGGGCAGGGCGAACATCATGATCGGGAAGAAGCCGGTCATGAAGATGCCTGCGGACGGGTCGTGGGCGAAGAAGCGGCTGAGGTCACCGTGGACGACGCTGCCGTCGGCGGCGGTGAAGTTGCCGATCTGGAACCAGACGATGTTGTTGGGGATGTGGTGCAGGCCCAGCGGGATCAGTAGCCGGTTCATGGTGCCGAACACCAGGCCACCGACGACGGCGTTGCCGGCGACCCATTCGCCGACCGCGGTCAGGCCGGAGTTGAACGCCGGGTAGATGAACGCCATCAGCACGGCCAGGATCATCGTGGCCAGCGCGGTGACCATCGGGACGAACCGCCGGCCACCGAAGAAGGCCAGGTAGGGCGGTAGCTGGATGCGGTAGTACCGCTGCCACAACCAGCCGGCGATCAGGCCGACCAGGATGCCGCCCAGCACGCTGTAGTTGATCAGTTGCTGGGTCTCGCCCTCGGCCGCCGCGCCCAGGACGAGCGGCGACATCGCGTCACCGACGCCCTTGAACACCAGGTAGCCGACCACCGCCGCCAGTGCGGTGGAGCCGTCGGACTTCTTCGCGATGCCGATCGCGACGCCGACCGCGAACAGCAGCGGCAGGTTCGCGAACAGCGCGCCGCCGGCAGCGCCGATCACCGATGCCACAGCGTTCCAGCCGAGGCCGTCCTTGCCGAGGAGATCGTCCTGGCCCAGGCGCAGCAGCAGCGCTGCGGCCGGCAGGGACGCGATCGGCAGCATCAGGCTGCGGCCGAACTTTTGAAGCGGCGCGAGGTTGAACCGGCCTACGGCCGCCATCTCGTTGCTGGTCACAACTTGTTTCCTTCCAGGGTGTGCTCGGCCGTTGACTGGTCGTCGCGGGCCAGTTCCATGTGAACCTCGTAGCGGTCCCCCCGGTAGCGGGAGACCACGTACTCGATGGGCCGGCCCCCGGCGGAGGAGATCCGCCGGAAGACCAGCAGGGGGGTGGCGATGGGTGCGGCGAGCTGCCGGGCGAGGTCGGCGTCCGCCGCCTCACCCCACAGGGTCTGCTCGGCGTGGTCGACCCACAGTCCGTAGGCATGGCCGAGGATCTCGTAGAGCGATCCGCCGGCGATGTCATGGGTGTCGAGGCCGGGCAGCCGATCCTCCGGGTACCAGCCGTCCTCGTGCGCGACCGGCTCGTTGTCGGCGAGCCGGATCCGGACCACGCGCCAGGCCTTGGTGCCGGGCTCGAGCCCGAGCGCCTGCACGGCCTCGGCCGGCGGGGTCGCCAGGGCGACCGACACCAGCCGCGTGGACGGGGTGCGTCCGCGCCTGCGCATGTCCTGGCTGAACGAGGCCAGGTGCAGCCTGGTCTCCAGCCGCGGCCGGACGGCGAACGTCCCCAGCCCGTGGGTGCGCTGCAGGAGGCCGTCGGCCACCAGGCCGTCGATCGCCTTCCGGACGGTGGCCCGGGAGACGCCGTAGGTGGACATCAGATCGCGTTCGGACGGGATGGCCTGACCGGGCACGACCATGCCCAGCAGCAACTCACGCAGTTGCTGGTGTTTGGGTAGCGGACCAGCGGTGAGCTGGGATCCGGTCGCGGTCGCCATCGGCCTCTCCTCCTTCTGGTCCGTACTGGATCGAACTGGTACGTACCACTTGTCGGAAATCATGCTATGGTTCTGGCCATGCTGTCAATGAGGGCCGATGGAGGCCCCCAGGGAAGGAGACCAGCAGTGAGCAAGGCAGAGCAGATCCTCGCCGGCCTCGGTGGGGCCGCGAACATCGTCGAGATCGAACCGTGCATCACCCGACTGCGCACGGTGGTGAAGGACCCGGCCAAGGTCGACGAGAAGGCACTGAAGGCCGCGGGAGCCCATGGCGTGCTCGCCGCCGGCACCGTCGTCCAGGTCGTGGTGGGCCCCGAGGCCGACAACCTGGCCGAAGACATCGAAGACCTGATGTGATGCAGGTCCTCTCCCCCTGCCCCGGACGGGTCTTCCCGATCACCGAGGCCGCCGATCCGGTGTTCGCCGGCGAGATGGTCGGACCCGGCGTCGCGATCGAGCCGACGGCGGGACCGACCACGGTGGTCGCCCCGGTCGCCGGCACCATCCTGAAGCTGCATCCGCACGCGTTCGCCATGGTCACCGCCGCCGGAGCCGGCGTCCTGGTGCACCTCGGCATCGACACCGTCCGGCTCGACGGGGCCGGGTTCGAACTCCTGGCGAGCGAGGGCTCGACGGTCGAGGCCGGCGCGCCGATGGTCACCTGGGATCCGGCGGCGATCGTCGCGCAGGGGATCGACTCGACCGTGCTGGTCGTCGCTCTCGACCGTCCGGCCGGGTCGATCGACGACTCGGCCGCCGGTCGCGAGGTCGCCGCGGGCGACGTCCTGTTCAGCGTCGATGGCTGATCGGGCCGCAGCCCTCCTGCTCGACCTGGACGGCACCCTCGTCGACTCCGAGGGGTTCCACCGCCAGGTGTTCCGCAGCTGGCTCGCGCAGCGTGGGTGGTCGGTGGACGAGGAGGTCCTCGCCGCGTTCACCGGCCGCCGCGCCGACGACGTGTTCGCCGCGGAGCCGGGCCCGTGGGTCGGGGAGGACATCGCCACGATGATGGCGGAACTTCTCGGCCACATGGCCGCGCTCCCCCGTCCGGAACTCGCCCCGGGCGCGGCCGACCTGATCGGGTCGGCGACGGTGCCGCTCGCGCTGGTGACGTCCGCCACGCCCGACTGGGCGCGGACCTGCCTCGGCGGGCTGCTGGACCGCTTCGACGTCGTGGTGACCAGGGAAGAGGTGACGGACGGCAAGCCGCACCCCGAGCCCTACGCGCTGGCGTGCAGCCTGCTCGGCCTCGCCCCGGCGGAGTGCGTCGCGGTCGAGGACGCCCCGGCCGGCGTGGCCTCCGCCGTCGCCGCGGGCGTGGGCCTCGTCGTCGGCGTCAGCGGCACGTTCCCCGCCGCCGACCTCGCCGAGGCGCACCGCGTGGTGGGCGGCCTGGCCGAGGTCGGCCCCCTGCTCTGACCCGCCCAGCCCTCCGGCTCAGCGGGAGGGACGCGGGACCTTCTGCTTCTCCGCGTTCCTGGCCTCCTTGGACGCGGCCAGTTCACGCTGCGCGGCCTCCTGCTCGGCCTTCAGGTCCTCCATGTTGAAGCTGCCCCGCAGCGCCCAGAACACCACCGCGGCGATGCCGAGGGACCAGTAGGGCGACGCCTGCAGGATCAGCGGCGCGGTGATCAGGGCGACCATGTCGAGTCCGCGGAAGAGGTTGAACACCAGGCCCGGCGGGAGCGCGCCGGATGCGGTCGCCATCATCGGCGTCTGGTAGTCCACCTTCCGCGCGGTCACCCAGCGCACGGCACCCAGCAGGCCCGCCGCCGCCGTGACCAGGGCGACGCTCAGGCCGTCCAGCGTGCTGCGGTCGGCCCCGGTGCTCGCGATCCCGATGAACGCAGGGGTCGCGGCCAGGCCCCAGACCAGCGCGAGCGCTCCGGGCACGGCCATCGACGCGGTGCGCAGCTGGGCGGTCTTGAACGGGAAGGTCCGGGCCAGTCCGCCGGTGCGGGAGAGCACCCGCAGGCTGCCGAGGAACGGCACCAGCCCGGCCACCAGGGCGAGCCCGCTGATCAGGGGGTTGAGCTGGCTCATCCGCAGCGCGTCCGCCGCGTACGGCACGAACAGGCTCATCCCCAGTCCGAGGAAGGCGGACGGTGAGCGCCGCAGGCGCTCCACGTCCCGCCAGATCAGCGCGCCGAGGCCGAGGCCACGGCCCCGGGTCGGCCGGACGTGTCCCTTCGCGGTCATCCTGCGCTCGACCAGGATGTCGCGGATCAGGCCGAAGTCGAGGGCGAACATCGCGCCCTGCATGCCGCTGACCAGCGAGCCGCCGGAGACCAGCCGGGTGCGCCGGATCTGTTCCAGCCGGGAGATCACGACCGGCAGCAGCCCGGCGAGGGCGACCAGGGCGACCACCGCGATCCCGGCCAGGACGCCGGCGGCGCCGCCCGCCTCGGCCACGACCGCCGTGGGCAGCCAGCCGGCGGCGACGGAGACCACGACCAGCAGGACGGCGAGCGCCCCGGCCGCGAACGCCGCCTGCAGCGCCTTCACGACGGCCGTGCGTTCCTTCGTCTGCTCGGCGGCGGCGAGCGTGACCAGGGCGGCACTGCCGAACGCCGCGGCGGCGCTCCAGGCCAGCACCTGCCACCAGCCGAGCCCGGAGAGTGCGCCCACCAGCGCGGTGGCCACCCCGGCGACCAGCCAGGAGAGCAGCAGTGGCAGCACGAGCCGCCCGCGCAGGAGCCGGCGGCGGCTGAGCGGGGCGTCCATCAGCCAGAAGCCCTCGGCCGCCGACGCGAGCACCGGGCCGAACAGCCGGGCCACGCCGAGCGAGACGGCGAAGCTGGCCAGCACCATCGCCGTCGGCAGCAGCAGCCGGCCGGACTCGCAGGCCTCGGTCGTGCAGCCGGCCATGCCCGACTGCGCGCGGAGCACGACGGAGGTGATCATCGCGCCGATCATCACGACGCTGAACAGCATCACGTAGCTGTCCTGCAGCACCTGGCCGATGCTGCGGGTGGCGCGGCCGTGGCGCCACAGCTTCATCTCCGCGTGGAGCTCCTTCTCGTCCACGGCGACCGGTTCGACGTCCGGCAGGAAGTAGAAGGTCCGCTCCGGCTCCGCGACCGGCTCGGCCTCGACCGGCGTCGCTGCCGGGTCCACGCCCGTGGGGGTGGACCGGATCAGCTTGCGTGACTTCTTACTCATCGGCGAGGACCTCTGCCCGGTCACCCAGCCGGACGACGCGGGTCGCCACCTTGTCCACCAGCGCCGGCTCGTGGGTGGCCATCACGATCGCCAGCCCGCGAGTCCGCTCGGCGACGAGCCGCGCGGCCAGCCAGTCCACGCCCTCGGTGTCGAGCCGCTGCTCGGGCTCGTCGAGGATCAGGAGCTTCCGCGGGCGGATGAACGCCGTGGCCAGGGCGAGCCGGCGGCGCTGGCCGGACGAGAGGGTGCCCGGCAGCTGCCCGGACTGCGGCACCAGCTGCACCTCGTGGAGCACCTCGTCGACGGCGGCGTCCGCGTCCGGGATGCCGTGCGCGCGGGCGAGCAGGTCGAGGTGCTCGACCACGCTCAGGTCGGGGAAGAAGTCGAGGTCGTCGATCACCGTGGCGACGTCGCGGCGGATCTCGGGGTTCGTCTCGCTGACCCGCGTCCCGTTCACCTCGACGACGCCGTCGTCGGGCCGGTCCGCGCCGACGAGGCAGCGGAGCACGGTCGACTTGCCGGCGCCGTTGCGACCGGTCAGGGCGACGGCCTCGCCGGCCGCGACCTCGAGGTTGAAGCCGTCGACGATCACCACCGGTCCGAAGGCCTTCTTCAGGTTGGTGACCTTGAGCACAGGGGTCTTTCGCGCCATGGACTCGATTGTCCCCCATCCGTGAGCCGTCTCCGACCACCCGCCGTCCGCGCCCCTCCTCCCCCTTTGCCGAGTTGTCAGAATCTCAGCCGGTTCTAGGCGGCTGAGATTCTGACAACTCGGCGGTGGCAGTGGCTGTCGCCGGGGCGTGGCAGGCTATCGGTGTGCATGCGAGTGGCGAGACCCGGGCAACCCTGGCGAGGCGGAGGGCCGAGGTCGCGGCCATGTTCGACAAGGTGGCGCCCCGCTACGACCTCGTCAACGACCTGCTCTCGCTCGGCCAGGACCGGCGCTGGCGGGCCGAGACCGTCGCCGCGGTGCACCCGCGTCCGGGCCAGCGCATCCTCGACCTCGCTGCCGGCACCGGCACGTCGAGCCGCCCGTTCGCGGACGCGGGCGCGCTGGTGGTCGCCGCCGACCTCAGCGAGGGCATGCTCGCCGTGGGCAAGCAGCGCCAGTCCGACCTCGCCTTCGTCAACGCGGACGCGCTGGCGCTGCCGTTCGCGGACGGGGCGTTCGACGCGGTGACGATCAGCTTCGGGTTGCGCAACGTCGAGGACGTGCCGACCGCCCTCGCCGAACTCCGGCGGGTCACCCGGCCCGGCGGCCGGATCGTGATCTGCGAGTTCTCCACGCCCACCTGGAAGCCGTTCCGCGACACCTACCGCAACTACCTGCTGCGGGCCCTGCCCGGGATCGCGCGGGCGACCGCGTCCAACCCGGTCGCCTACGACTACCTTGCCGAGTCGATCCTGGCCTGGCCCGACCAGCGTGGCCTCGGCGACCTGCTGTTCGACGCCGGCTGGCGTGGCGTCGGCTGGAAGAACCTCAGCGGGGGCATCGTCGCCCTGCACCGGGCCCATGCCTGAGTTCACGCTCGACGCCTACGCCGCCCGCAGCTGCCCGCTGAAGGTGCACCACTCCTTCCACCCCGGACTGGTCCGGCCGGAGCCGGCCGTGGGCAGCGGACGGCTGCCCGGCACCGCCGACTTCGGCACGTCCGTCCATGCCGCGATCCTCGGCGGCACCGCGTCCGTGGCCGACCTCCGCGGGCTGGTCCGCGAGCCGGGCGAGGCGCAGGAGGCGGCGTGCCTGGCCGCCATGGCCGAGGGCACCGCCGTGATCATCGGCGGCCTGCTCCCCCGCGACTGGGCCGCCCACCGCGCGGGACGGCCCGACCTGCTCGTCCGCGACCCGGCCGGCGGCTATCACCCGGGCATGATCCGCTACCACCGGGTCGTGGACGCGCGCAGGGACGACCTGCCGTTCACCTATTCCGAGCTCGCCGACCTGCCCACCCGGGTACGGACCACCGGGTGGCGCTACCGCTGGCACTGGCGCTGGAACAACAGCCTGCAGCTCGCCCACCTGTGGCGGCTGCTGTGCGCCACCGGCAACCAGGCGGCCAGCGGCCCGTGGGGGTTCGTGATCGGCAACGACGACGTGGGCGAGCACGGGATGCGGGCGACCTGGCTCGACCTGGCCGAGCCCGCGGCGCCCCCGGCGCCCGAGCAGGTGACCCTGACGGTCGACGCCGTCGACGGCCAGGCGCCGCCGGTGAGCGCCCTCGACCGGTACGACCACGAGTTCGCGCTGCGGGTGCGCCTGGCGGAGCAGGCCGCCGCGGCCGGCCCGGACGATCCGCCGCTGGTCCGGCCCGTGGTCAGCTACGAGTGCACCTACTGCGCGTGGTGGCCGGTCTGCCGGGCGTTCCTCGACGACGACGACCTCAGCCTGCGGATCAACAAGTCGCCGCTCGACGTGCACGAGATCCGGGTGCTGCGCGAGGCCGGCGTGACGACCGTCCACCAGCTCGCTGCGACCGATGTCGACGCGCTGCTGCCGGCCTACCTGCCCCGGGTGGCGCACCGCGCCGGCGCGGAGGACCGGCTGCGGCTCGCGCAACGCCGCTCCCGGCTCCTGCTGGACGGGGTGGAGTTGCAGCGCACCACCTCCGGGCCGATCGACCTGCCCACGGCCCCGCTGGAGATCGACGTGGACGTCGAGACCTCGCGGGAGGACCGGGTGTACCTGTGGGGGTTCTGGGTCTCCGACGGCGACGGCAGCGGCGAGTACCGGGAGTTCAGCAGCTTCACCGAGCTCGACGACGCCGGCGAGCGCGCGCTGGCCCGGCAGGCGATGGCTTGGCTGCGTGACGTCGTCCGGGACACCGAGGCGCTCGTCTTCCACTACTCCGACTACGAGGTGGTCCGCCTCGCCCGGCTCGCCGACGCGGACGACGAGGTCATGCAGTGGGCGCTGGGGTTCGCCCGCGACCGCTTCCGCGACCTGTTCACGACCGTCCGCCAGCACTTCTTCGGCACCAACGGACTGGGCCTGAAAGTGGTCGCCTCCGCCGGCGCGGACTTCCACTGGCGCGACGAGGATCCGGGGGGCCTGAACAGCATGCGCTGGTTCGAGGACGCCGTGCACGGCCCGTCCGCGGAGTTGCGCGAGCAGGCCCGCACCCGCGTCCTGCAGTACAACGAGGACGACGTCCGGGCCACCTGGCAGTTGCGCCGCTGGCTGCGCGCCCTCACCTGAACGAAAAGGGGACGGGGTCCCTTTCCGTTCACCCGGACGACCGGGGACGGTTCCTTACTCGGTCCAGCCCTGCCGGCATCCGTCGGGGTGGACCGAGTAGAGAACCGTCCCTGCGTCCGAGCTTCGTCGAGGTGGACCGAGTAGAGAACCGTCCCCGGCGTCAGAGCTCGACGGTGCGGTGCTCTTCGGCGCTGGTGCGGGCCGCATCGAGGACGGCGAGCACAGCGACGGCGTCCGCCACCGGCACGGGCACCTCGGTGCCGTCGGCGACCGCCCGCGCAAACGCGGTGTAGTAGTCGGCGTGGTTGCCCTGGACGGACGGCACCACCCGCTTCCCGGCCGCGGTGAACAGCCGGCCCCAGTGCTGCTCGGGCTCGTATCCCCAGCTGCCGGGACGGTCCTTCGGCCTCAACCCGGCCTTGATCGCACCGGTCTGGACGTCGCTGCCGGTGGCGAGGTAGGCCCCGTCCGCGCCGTACAGTTCCAGCACCCGCCGGACGACCCGGTTCAGCTTGGACGCGCTCAGGAAGCTCGCCGTCCCCGAGGCATGGTCGAGCCGCAGCGCGAAGCCGGCGTCGGTGCGTCCCTCGGGCAGGTCCACCCACTCCAGGTGCGCGCTCACCCACCGGACCGGCCCGAACAGCCACAGCGCCTGGTCGACCAGGTGGCTGCCGAGGTCGCGCAGCAGGCCGCCGTGCGGGCCGGCCTCCAGCGTGCCGGGCTCGTCGAGGTCGAAGACGGAGTTGAACCGCTGGATCTCGCCGAGTTCACCAGCGTCGAGGACGTGCCTGAGCGTCTGGACGTCGGCATCCCTGCGTCGCTGGTGGAACACGGACAGTCGCACGCCGGCCGAGTCCGCCGCCGCCCCCAGTTCCGCGGCAGCGGCTGCGCTGGGCGCGAACGGCTTGTCCGCGACCACATGGACGCCGGCGGCGATCGCCTCGAGCACCAGCTCGCGCCGGGTCTGCGGCGGCGTGGTGATCGCGACGGCGTCCACCCCGGCGACGAGCAGGTCGGCGAGGCTGGCGTACACCGGCATCCCGGGCCGCTCGGCATGCAGTTCGGCGATCCGCTCGGGCGAGCGGGTGACGACGCCGACGAGCTCAACCCCGTCCGCGGCGTCGATGTAGGGCGCGTGGAACCACCGTCCACCGCCCCCGTAGCCGACCAGTCCGATCCGCATGGCACCTCCCTGCTGATGGGGGACGGTTCCTCTCTCGGTCCACCTGGACCGAGAGAGGAACCGTCCCCGGTTGTCCAGGTGAACGGGAAAGGACCCGTCCCCTTTCCGTTCAGTTCGCGGCGAGCTCGGCCTCGATGCGCTCGCGCATCCGGACGTGGATCGCGTCGGCGTCCTCTTCCCAGCCGAAGACCGAGACCGCCAGCGGGCCGTCGTAGTTGGTCTCGCGCAGGTAGCCGAACACCTCGTCCCACGGCACCTCGCCGTTGCCGATCTCGTTGTGGGCGTGGATCCGGGCGTCGACGCCGGGCGGGTTCATGATGTAGCGGTTGCCGATGTTCGCCCTGTGGTTGTACACGTCGGCGACGTGGACGTGCGCCAGCTTCTCCCCGGCGTAGGCGAGCATCTCGCGGACGTTGCCCGCGCCCTCCGACAGGTGGAACGCATGCGCGCAGCAGAACTCGTAGTTGAACCAGTCCTTGTTCACGCCACGGACGATGTCCACCGCCCGCGCGTTCGTCTCGATGAAGTCGTAGGGGTGCGCCTCGATCGTGCAGGAGATCCCGTACTTCTCGAAGTCAGGGGCCAGTTCCTCGATCGAGGCGAAGAACGCCCACTCGCACTCGGTCGGCCGGTTCGGGTCGCCGGACAGCTCCGTGGCGATCATCGGCACCTCGAGGTCGTTCGCGATCTGGAGCAGCCGGCGGAAGTTCCGGACGTGCATCTTCCGCGTCCACTCGTCAGGCGAGGACCAGTTGAACACCGGATTGAAGGTCTCGATCTTCACCCCCGAGGACGCCATCGCCTGCTTCACCTTCGCGATGTCGGCGTCGTTCACCTTCGGGTAGTGGTGCCACTCGTGGAAGTCGGC
>DAINOM010000042.1:18973-22238 GCA_036735445.1 Propionicimonas sp. | reverse complement strand
CCTGAAGTTCGGCACCGGTCCGTACTACGCGGTCTACCGGCCGCACCACCTGGCGTCCATCGAGGCCCACCTGTCGATCAGCGAGGCCGTGCTCAACCGCGCCGCCGACTTCCAGACCAAGACGTGGCGCTCGGAGGTCACCGCGAAGGCGAAGTTCCCGCTCAAGGCCGGCACCGTGCTGGAGGGCATGGGCGGGCACCACGTCCACGGCTGGACGGTGGACACCGAGGTCGCCAAGGAGCTGAACGCCATCCCGATCGGCCTGGTGGCCGGCTGCGTGCTGAAGCGGGACCTCGAGGCCGGCGCCACCCTGACCTACGACGACGTCGAGGTCGACGAGACCAGGCCGCTCGTCGCGATGCGGCGGCTGCAGGACGCGCTCGTCCGCTCCGGCGTCATCGGCTGAGCCTGCGCCTCCCCGTCCGGCCGTCGCGGACCGGACCGGACGGGGAATCGCCGGATCGCCTCCGTCCGCACGTTTGTGCAACTAGGCTTCGCACTGGTGCCACGGCAGCGCCAGGATCCGGACGGAGGTGAGATGCCGGCTCCCCGAAGTCAGGACGTCCTGGTCAGGGCTGCCCGGCTGTACTACCTCGAGGACCGCTCCCAGGGAGAGATCGCCAAGACCCTGGGCATCTCACGCTCGAGCGTCTCCCGGATCCTCACCGCCGCGCGGGAGCAGGGTCTGGTCGAGGTTCGCATCCACGATCCGGGCGTGATCGGCCATGTCACCGACCTCGAACAGGGCCTGTGCCGGGCGTTCGGGGTGAAGACGGCCTTCGTCGTGCCACGGCCGCGGGGTCGCTCGCCGATCGAGGTGGTCGCCCAGGCGGCCGCGCACATCTTCGAGGAGCGCTATCCGCGGATCACGTCCTTCGGGATCAGCTGGGGCGCGATGATCGAGCGGTTCGCCGGCCTGGTGAACACCGAGCCGGTGAACGCCGCCCTGCGGATCTGCCCACTGGTCGGCGGCCTGCCGTCCGATGCGGGGCCCGCGGGCAACACGTCCCTGGAGGTGCTGGCGGCGAAACTGCGGGCGAGCTCCTTCCGGTTCGAGTCGCCGGCGGTCGTGGAGTCGCCCGGGACGTGGCTCGCGCTGACCCGCGAGTCGGTGATCCGGGCGGCGGTGGAACGGGCGGCCGCGGTCGACCTCGCCTTCGTGGGGGTCGGTTCGTTCGGCGTCCACAACTCGCGCCGGGTGGTCGCGGCCATGCACCTCAACGAGTCGGAGGCCGCGCTGTTGTCGCGGCAGGCGCCGGCCGGGGACATCTGTGGCCGTTTCTACGACGTCAACGGCCGTCCGCTGGGCCTGCCCACGTCGCAGCGGGTGATCGGGATCACCCTCGACCAGCTCGCCGCCATCCCCGACGTGGTCGGCCTGGCCGCCGGTGTCGAGAAGGCGCTCGGCGTGGTCGGCGCCCTGCGCTCCGGGACGCTGGACGAGGTCGTCGTCGACGAGGACCTGGCCCGCGCCGTCCTCAACCTCGCCGGCGCCGAGTAGCCCGTCCGCCCGGGTTGGTGGCGGGAAACGGGGACAGACCCCTTTTCGTCCACCTGGCGGAAAAGGGGTCTGTCCCCATTTCCCGCCACTGGGGACGGGGTTCGCATTCCGCATCACGTGAACGGGAATGGGACCTGTCCCCACGTCTGCAAGAATATGCGTTATAGACAGCCCAGAGTGACAGAACTTGCGCGATCGGGCTAGGCTTGGGGCATGCCATGGGACAAGCAACGAGTGACGGACGTCCTTCGGGACATGTGGCGGATCCGACTCTTCGAAGAGGCGGTGGAGGACCTCTACGGGCGGGGCATGATGCACGGCACCATGCACCTCTCGATCGGGCAGGAGGCCGTGCCGGTCGGCACCAGCCTGCACCTGGGCGAGGGTGACGTGATCACCTGTACGCACCGCGGCCACGGCCACACCATCGCCCGCGGCGCCGACCTCGGCCGGATGATGGCCGAACTCCTCGGCCGCGAGAACGGCTACTGCAAGGGACGCGGCGGCTCGATGCACATCGCGGACGTCGCCACCGGCAACCTCGGCGCCAACGGCATCGTCGCCGGCGGGCTGCCGATCGCCGCGGGCGCGGCCCTGTCCCAGAAGATGCGCGGCACGACCAACGTCACGGTCTGCGTCCACGGCGACGGCGCCGTCGGCGAAGGCGCCTGGCACGAGGCGATGATCCTCGCGTCCATGTGGGACCTGCCGGTGGTGTTCCTGTGCGAGAACAACCAGTACGGCATGTCCCTGCCGAGCCTCGCCGCCTACAAGGTCGAGAAGCTCAGCGACAAGGCCCCCGGCTACGGCATGCCGGGCGAGACCGTGGACGGCAACGACGTCGAGGCCGTCGCCGAAGCGGTCGGACGGGCCGTCGAACGCGCCCGCGCCGGCGAGGGCCCGAGCTTCGTGGACGCGGTCACCTACCGCTGGCGCGGCCACTCGAAGTCGGACAAGAACCTCTACCGCAGCAAGGCCGAGATCGCCGAGTGGCGCGACCGCGACCCGATCGCCCACTACGCGGCGCAGGTGCTCGAGGACGAACTGCTCACCCAGGAGGACCTGGACGCGATCCAGGCCGGCGTCCGGCAGGAGATCAGGGACGCGGTGGTCTTCGGCACCAAGGGTGAGGAACCCACCGTGGAAGCGATGCTGGCGGGCGTCTACGCCCCCGACGATTTCTTCGCCGAGGAGGCGCGGGCATGACCCAGGCAGACAGCGGGATGCGGACGATGACCTACGCGGAGGCCGTCCGCGAGGCGATGGCGATCGCCATGGAGAACGACGAGCGCGTCTTCCTGATGGGCGAGGACGTCGGCATCTACGGCGGCGCGTTCGGCGTCGAGAACGACCTCTACCAGCGCTTCGGCACCGACCGGGTGCGGGACACCACGATCTCCGAATTGGGCATCGTCGGCATGGGCGTCGGCGCGGCCCTCACCGGGATGCGGCCGATCGTCGAGATCCAGTTCTCCGACTTCACCGCCCAGGCGATGGACCAGATCGTCAACCAGGCGGCCAAGATCCACTTCATGGTCGGCGCACAGGCCGCCGTCCCGCTGGTGATCCGGGCGCCCGGCGGTTCCGGTACCGGCGCGGCGGCGCAGCACAGCCAGTCGCTGGAGGCGTGGTTCGCGCACGTTCCGGGCCTGAAGGTCGTGATGCCGTCCAACGCCACGGACGCCGGCGCACTGCTGCTGGCCGCGCTGGAGGACCCGAACCCGGTGATCGTGCTGGAGCACAAGCTGCTCTACAAGCAGAGCT
>DAINOM010000042.1:0-18928 GCA_036735445.1 Propionicimonas sp. | reverse complement strand
GGTGGAGAAGACCGGACGCGTCCTGCTGGTGCAGGAGGCGGTGAAGTTCGGCGGCTTCATGGCCGAGGTCGCGGCCACCATCACCGAGTCGCGGGCCTTCGGCGCGCTGCAGGCTCCGGTGCGGCGGCTGTGCGGCCTGGACACCCCGATCCCGTACAACCCGAACCTCGAGCGCGCGAGCGTGCCGCAGGTCGACGACATCGTGCGCGAGGCGGCCGCCCTCGTCCGGGAGTGGTGAGCAGTCATGCCCCGCGTTCCACTGAACATGCCGAAGATGTCGATGACCATGGAGTTCGGCACGGTCGTCGAGTGGCTGGCCAACCCCGGTGACCCGATCAAGAACGGGGACGCCGTCGTCGTCGTGACCACGGACAAGGTCGACATGGAGGTGGAGGCCACCTTCGACGGCGTCCTGGAGGAGATCGTCGCCGGCGAGGGCGCCGAGATCCCCGTCGGCCAGCCGATCGCCTGGGTGCAGACCGAGGCCGAGGACCTGCTGGGCGACCTGTTCGCTCCGCCCGCCGCCCCCGAGACCCCTGAGGAACCGACCCCCGTATCGCTCCCTGAGGAGCCAGCGAGGAACGAGCCAACACCCCCACCGCTCCCTGAGGAGCCAGCGAGGAACGAGCCGGCGTCACGAAGGGCCTCCGAACCGACCTCAGACTCCGTCCGCGCGGTGCCCCTGGCCCGGCGGATCGCCGCCGAGGCCGGCCTCGACCTGAGCACGGTGACCGCGACCGGTCCGGTGCGGACGATCCGGGCGAGGGACGTGCGCGAGGCGATCGCCGAGCGGAACTCCCGTCCGGCACCCGCGCCCGCGGCAGCCCCGGCACCCGCCGCGGTCGCCGCCCCGGTGGCCCCGGCCACCGGCGAGCTGCTGGGCGACCCGGGCGTCCGCCGGCTGCGGGTGGCCACCGCCAACGTGATGGTCGCCAGTGCGGCGATCCCGCAGTTCACGGTGTTCCGCGCGCTCGACCTGGGCCGGCTGGCCCGGGCCCGCGAGGTCTCGCTGAAGGGGATCAGCTGGACGTCGATCCTGGTCAGGGCGTACGCGCTGGTGCTGCGGGAGTTCCCGCAGCTCAACGGCTACTGGGTGGGCCAGGGCGTGCAGGCGAACGCCTCGGTCGGCGTGGCGCTGGCCGTGGACACCCCGCGCGGACTGCTCGCGCCCGTCCTCGCCGATCCCGACCGGATGACCCTGCGGGAGCTCGACCGCCGCGTGCGGGAGGTGGCGGACGCGATCAAGCGTGGCGACACCGATCCGAACCTGTTCTCCGGTGGTACGGGCACGGTGTCCAACCTCGGCGGCATGGGTGTCGACCGCTTCAACGCGCTGCTCACCCCGCCGCAGGCCACCGCGCTGTCGCTGGGTGCCGTCGGCCGGCGTCCGACCGTGGACGCCGACGGCGAGCTTGCCGTCCAGGTCGCCTGCGAGGCGGGCCTCACCGTCGACCACCGCGTCGCGGACGGTGCGGACGCCGCGCGCGCGCTCGATGCCATGCAGACCTACCTGGCCGACCCGGTGCTGCTGCTCGCCTGAGGCGGGAGGCGCGCCGGGGCTAGGCTTTGGTCGGCCCGGTTCGGAAGGTTGGGAACATGCCGTCCACGCGATCGCTAGACACGCTGATCGCTGCCGCGCGGATGTACTACGAAGAAGGACGCTCGCAGCGCGCGGTCGCGCAGGCGCTCGGGCTCTCCGAATCCTCGATCTCCCGCACTCTCGCCGCCGCCCGAGATGCCGGGGTCGTCCGGATCATCATCCACGACCCGCGGCTGGAGGTGGATCGGGTGTCCCACCTGGAGGCGCGGCTGGAGCGGGCCTTCGGCCTGTCCGCCGCCTGGGTCGCCACGGGCGCCGCGGACCTCGGCTCGACCGAGGTGGTGGCGAAGCTCGGCGCCCAGCTGTTCGCGGACCGGATGTGGTCGATGCGCCGGGTCGGCCTGAGCTGGGGCGCGACGATCGGCCGGCTGGTGGAGGCCATCGACCCGCCCCCGGTGACGCCGGAGCTGGAGCTGTTGCCCCTGGTCGGCGGCATGTCGGCGCTCGACACCGCACCCTCGGGCAGCACCTCGCTGTCGACGCTCGCGCAGAAGCTCGGCGTGCGGGCGCGGCGGATCGACGCGCCGGCGATCGTCGAGTCACCCGAGACGTGCGCGGCCATCCTGCGCGAGTCGAGCGTGCGGACTGCGCTGGAGCTGTCCACCACCGTGGACACGGCCTGGGCCGGCATCGGCTCGGTCGGTGTCCCGGGGGGCAGCAGCGAGCAGTTGCTGGCCGCGATGCGGCTCACCGGTGCGGAACTGGCGCAGGTGCGGGCCGCCGATCCGGCCGGTGACTTCTGCGGACGGTTCTTCGACGACGACGGCGTGCCGCTGTCCGGACCGACGTCGTCGCGGGTGATCGGGGTGAGCTTCGACGACCTGCGGCAGATTCCGACGGTCGTCGGGCTCGCCGGCGGGGTCGGCAAGGCGCGCGGCGTGCTCGCCGTCCTGCGCTCCGGAGTGATCGACGTCGCCGTGCTGGACGCCGAGCTGGCCACGGAGGTGCTGCGCCGCCACGCCGGCTCGCGCGTCCGCTGACCCCCACCCCCGACTTGTCAGAATCTCTACCGGCCAGGGGCGGCAGAGAGTCTGACAAGTCGGCAAAGGGGCGCCGGGGCGACGCCTATACTGCCAAGCGTGTCGAAACCGGTGGTGGCAGTCGTCGTCGCCGCCGGCCTCGGGTTGAGGTACGGCGGGACGAAGCCGAAACCGACGCTGCGCATCCTGGGCAAGGCGGTCGTGGCGATGGCGGTCGAGGGACTGGCCGCGGGCGGCGTGACCGACGCCGTCGTCGTGATCAACGGCAGGACCTCGCACCTGTTCCACATGGCCCTCACCGGCCTGCCCATCCCGGTGATCACCACGCCCGGTGGGGACACCCGGCAGCAGTCGGTGGAGCGCGGGCTGGACGTGATCCGCAACGACCCGAGGCTGGCCGAGGCCGACGTGATCCTCGTGCACGACGCGGTCCGCCCGATGATGCCGGCCTATGTCGTGGAGGACGTGATCAAGGCCGTCCGCGCCGGCGCCGTCGCGGTCGCGCCCGCGGTGGCGGTGACCGACAGCATCCGGCTGGTGCCGAACGGCGACGAGTCGGAGAACTCCGCGTTCGACCGGTCGAAGCTGAGGGCCGTCCAGACCCCGCAGGGTTTCGCGGCCAAGGTGCTGCTCGAGAGCCATGACCGCATGGCCGAGCTGGGCCGGGACTTCACCGACGACGTGACCGCGTGCGAGATGAACGGCCATTCGGTCACGCTGGTGCCCGGCTCGCGGATGGGCATGAAGATCACCGAGCCGGCCGACCTCACCGTCGCCAAGGCGCTGTGGCGGGTGCGCGCGAGCTTCGGTCACCACTCCGGCAAGCGGTTCTGGCGGCAGCTGCACCGTCCTGCGGTGGGCAGATGAGGACCGGGATCGGCGTCGACGTCCACCGGTTCGCGCCCGGGGTGCCGCTGTGGCTCGCCGGGCTGCACTTCGCCGACGAGCCGGACGGCCTCGCCGGGCACTCGGACGGAGACGTCGCCGCTCACGCCGCCTGTGACGCCCTGCTGTCCGCCGCGGGACTCGGCGACCTCGGCAGCAACTTCGGCACCGACCGTCCGGAATGGGCGGGCGCGAGCGGTCCGGCCTTCCTTGCCGCGACCGTGGCCCTGCTTCGGGAGGCCGGCTTCCGGGTGGAGAACGTGGCCATCCAGGTGATCGGCAACCGGCCGCGGCTCGCCTCCCGGCGCACGGAGGCGGAGGGGGTGCTGTCGGAAGCGCTCGGCGCTCCGGTCACCATCTCCGGCACCACGACGGACGGCCTGGGCCTGACCGGCCGCGGCGAGGGCCTGGCCGCGATCGCCACCGCGCTCATCAGCGAGGTCTGAGCCCCCCGATCCGGCCGCAGCGCGGGTCTATCGCTCGTCGAGCCTGTCGAGACGAAACCTCAGCGAACCGAGCTGTTCGCCGCCGTGTAGGTGTTGCAGCTGCCGATCAGCGCGTTGCGCTGGCCAGTGGTGAACCACGCCTTGCGGGACCGGCCGAGCCCGTGGTCACCCTGGACGTTGGCCTGGCCGCTGAGCACGTCGTCGCCGAGGTTGTAGAAGACGTCGCGGAGGTTGGCGAGGTCACGGTCCGACAGTCCGGAGGACGGGCCGACCGATGCGGTGAAGGTGCCGGCGAGACAGTCGGCCTGCACCTCCAGCCGCCGGGAGAACACCTTGGCCTCGGAACTGGAGGCGTTCTGCTCGAAGGCCATCGAGGAGATCAGGATCCCCGTCCGCGCCTGGATGGTGTGGCCGAACTCGTGGGCGATGATCGACTCCACCACGAACGGCAGCGTCTGCTGGTTGGCCGGGAAGATCTTCCACAGCGGCTTGGCGTAGTAGATCCGCTGGTCGGCGGCGCAGTAGACGGCGTTCACCTCGTCCAGCTGCCCGCACCCGGTGGTGATCGGCTGGGTGTAGACGGTCACCGGCGGCCGGGGCAGTTGATAGCCCGCCGCTTCGAGCGGCCCGGACCACACCCGCCACAGGCAGGCCGTGAGGTCGTTGAGGTGGCTGGTCAACTCACCGACCGGAGCCGTCCGCATGTCGATGCCGGGGACGGGGCAGTCGGTCGGGACGGGTGCCGCCTGCTGGTACACCGGGTTGGTGACGAGCCACTTCTCGGCCTGCTCGAAGGTCTTCGGCTGCGGGATGTCCGGCGGATCGGAGTCCGGTGCCGGCACCTCGACCGAGGGCTGGGGCGCCGGGGTCGTGCCGGTCTGGACGCTGCCGGGTGACGTGGCGACGTCGTCCTGCTCCTCACCACCGGAGAGGTAGTGCATCAGCGAGATCGCGAAGACCGCGATGCCGACCACGAGCACGAGGCCGAGCAGCAGGCTCCGCAGCGGATTGCGGCGGCGCGGCCCACCGGGCGGGTAGCCGGGAACAGGCTGGAAGGCACCGGGCTGGCCGTAGGCCGGCTGCCCGAACTGCGCCTGCGGCGCCCGGTACTGGGCGGGGTACTGCGGGGCGTACTGCGGCTGCCCGTACGACTGTGGAGGCGGGTACGGGGACCCGGACGGCTGCGCACCCCCCGTCGGCACCGGACGGTTCCAGCCCTGTGGCGGCGGCCACTGCTGGCCACCCTGCGTCCCCCACTGCTGCGTCACGCGGCCAGCCTAGCCGGGCCGGGTGACAGTCGTCCGGCGCTGCGGGCACCTCTGTCCGGGACACCCTCTAGTCTGTTGCCACGGCACCGAGGTTGAGGGAGTGGCCATGGCGAAGCAGGCGACCGGGCTCCGGCGGCTCGCGGCGATCGCGATCACCGCGCTGGCGCTGCTGGCGTGCGTGGCGCCGGCCGCCCGGGCGGCGGATCGGGTGGACACCTATGTCGTGAAGGCGACGATCGCGACCGACGGCACGCTGCAGGTCAGTGCGACGCTGACCTTCGCCGGGGAGGCTCCCGCAGAACTGCGCCAGGTGTTCGCCACTTCCACGCGCACACCCGACCGCATGGAGTACCGCTACGCACTCACCGACGTGCGGGCCACGACGGGTGGCAAGGACCTCGCCGCGACCGTGACGACCGGCGCGCGGACCAGCACCGTGACCGTCCCCACCGGCGAGTCGAGCGACCCGATCGAGCTCGGCTACACCGTGCGCGGCGCTGCGATCGCCACCGCCGACGACACCACCACGGTCAGCTGGCCCCTGCTGCAGGGCCTCGACGTGCCCGTCGGCACCTTCGACGCGGAGGTGGCCGTCCCGGGCCTGTTCACCTCGATGGACTGCGCGGCGGGCGACGCCGCGTCTCCGGGCGCCTGCACCTTCTACGGCGGCGGCACGCACGACAACCCGACCCCGGTCTTCCACCACGAGGGGGTCGCGGCGGGTGACGTGGTCGTCGCCACGGTCAGGTTCCCCCGCAGCGCGGTGGCGGTGAACGAGCAACTGCGTGAACTCTGGTCCCTCGACCACGCCTTCTCCGCCGCGCCGCTGCAACTGGCGCTCGCGTCCGGGCTGCTGCTGCTGGGCGGGCTGGGGCTGTGGACGGCCCACCGCAGGATCGGACGGGACGCCGCCGGCGCCGCGGCGCCCACGCTGGTCGCAGCCTTCCATCCGGTCGGGCCGGGCGAGAACGAGTTCCAGGTGGTCGACCACATCCGCCCGGGCGAGATCGGCACGGTGGCGGACGAACGGGTCGACCCGATCGATGTCACCGCGACGCTGCTCGACCTCGCCGTCCGCGGCCACCTGCGGATCACCGAACTGCCCAGGGAGTCCGAGCACGCCGTCAGCGACTGGACGTTCGCCCGCAGGGAGAGCGCGGATCGGCTCGCGGCCTACGAGCACACGCTGCTGGACGCCGTGGCTCCCGTCCAGGGCGAGGCGGTGCGCGTCTCGAACCTCTCCGGCAGCGTCCGCGCGGTGATCGGGCAGGTGCAGGCGGAGCTGTACGACGCGGTCGTCGACCGGGGCTGGTTCGCCCGACGGCCGGACTCCACCCGTAACCGCTGGGCACTGATCGGCTGGATCGGCCTCGGCGCGGCGGTCGTGCTGACGGTCCTGCTCGCCGCGTTCACCCGGTTCGGCCTGGTCGGGCTCGCGCTGGTCGCGATCGCGCTGGGCGTCGTTCTGGTGGCGCAGGAGATGCCGGCCAGGACGAGCGCCGGCAGCAGCGTGCTGGCGGGCCTGGACGTGCTGCGCGGCAGCCTGCTCACCCAGCCGGTGGACACGCTGCCGACGGGGAAGGGCTACGCGCAGCTGTCGTCGATCCTGCCGTACGCCGTCGTGCTCGGCGGCAGGGAGCGCTGGCTGCAGGCGATGGCCGATTCCGATGACGACGACGTGGCCGACTCGACCGACCTCGACTGGTACCACGCGCCGAACGGCTGGCAGCTCGCCGACCTGCCGGCGTCGCTGGCGAACTTCGTCACCACCGTCCAGGGCACGCTGTTCAGCCGGTGAGGACGGATCGGTGAAGATGCTCAGGTTCGCCACGATCGGCACCAGCTGGATCACCACCCGGTTCGCGGACGCCGTGCACCGCGTACCGGGGGTCGAGCTCGCGGTCGCCTATTCCAGGGACACCGCCAGGGCCGAGGCGTTCGCGAGCGAGATCGGAGCGGCGGCCTGGACGGCCGACCTGCCGGGCCTGCTGGCGTCCGACGACGTGGACGCGGTGTACGTGGCCTCTCCCAACAGCACGCACTACGAGCAGGCGCTGGCCGCCGTCCGGGCGGGCAAGCACGTCCTGGTGGAGAAGCCGGCCACGCGGACGGCCGCGGAGTTCGCCACGCTGGCGAGCGCGGCGAGGGCGTCGGGGGTCGTCCTGCTCGAAGCCATGCGCACCGCCTACGACCCGGGGACGGCCCGGGTCAGGGAGCTGCTGGCGGAGCTGGGCACGGTCCGGCTGGCGTCGCTGCGGTACAGCCAGCGCTCTTCCCGCTACGACCTGGTGCTGGCCGGGGAGCGGGTGAACATCTTCGACCCGGCCATGGGCGGCGGCGCGCTGAGCGACCTCGGGGTCTACTGCGTGGGCGCGCTGGTCGACCTGTTCGGCGAGCCCCAGCGGGTCCTCGCCGCCGCGGTCACCGTCGCCGGAGGCGCGGACGGCGCCGGGACGGCCATCGCGGCCTATCCGGAGATGCTGGCGGAGATCAGCTGGTCGAAGATCACGGCCTCCGACGTGCCCAGCGAGGTGCAGGGCGAACGGGCCACCCTGGTGATCGACCACCTGCCGGCGCCGCGGGAACTCACGCTGCGCCGCCTCGACGGCACCGAGGAACAGTTCACGATCGACGCGCCGCGCTTCGACCTGGCCCCGGAGGTGCGGCACTTCGCCGACCTCTGCGCCGGCGGCGGTGACGCCACCCCCGATCAGGAGCGGACGCTGGCCACCCTCCGGGTGCTCGAGGCGATCCGGACGGCGGTCGCGGCCGCTGGCTAGACCTCCAGGCCCGGGTAGAGGGGGTTGGCGTCGAGCAGTTCGGCGGCGGCGGCCTTCGTCCGCGCGGCGACGTCGTCGGCGAGGGTGTACTTCGCCTTGCCGGGGACGCCGGCCGCGGTGGCCACCGGGGTGGTGGCCTTCAGCACGCCGGTGATCAGCCCGGCGACCGTGTCGAACTCGTCCGCGCCGAACCCGCGGGAGGTGAGCGCAGGGGTGCCGATCCGGACGCCGGTGGTGTACCAGGCGCCGTTCGGGTCGTTCGGGACGGAGTTGCGGTTGGTGACGATGCCGGCGTCCAGCAGGGCGGACTCGGCCTGCCGCCCGGTGAGCCCGAAGGAGCCGACGTCGAGCAGCACGATGTGGTTGTCCGTGCCACCGGTGACGAGGGTCACCCCGCGCTTCAACAGGCCGTCGGCAAGGGTCTTCGCGTTGTCGGCCACCGCCTGGGCGTACGCCTGGAAGGACGGCTGCCGGGCCTCGGCGAGCGCGACGGCCTTCGCCGCCATGACGTGGCTGAGCGGGCCGCCCAGCACCATCGGGCAGCCGCGGTCGACGCTCGGCGCGTACTCGGCCGTGGCCAGCACCAGGCCGCCACGCGGGCCGCGCAGCGACTTGTGGGTGGTGGTGGCGACCACGTCGGCGTAGGGGATCGGGTTCTCCTCGCCGGTGAACACCTTGCCGGCGACCAGGCCTGCGAAGTGGGCCATGTCGACGAACAGGGTGGCGCCCACCTCGTCCGCGATCTCGCGCATCTTCGCGAAGTTCACCCGCCGCGGGTACGCCGAGTACCCCGCGACCAGGATCAGCGGCCGGAACTCCCGGGCGTCCGCGAGCAGCTTGTCGTAGTCGATCAGGCCGGTCTCGGGATGCGTCCCGTACGAGTGCTGGCGGAACATCTTGCCGGAGATGTTGTGGCGGAAGCCGTGGGTGAGGTGACCGCCGGCGTCCAGCGCCATGCCCATCACGCGCTGCTCGTTGAAGGTGGCGCGCAGGGTCTCCCAGTCGCCCTCGGCGAGCTCGTTGACGGTCTTCGCACCCAGCTTCTCCAGCGCGGGACTCTCCACGCGGTGGGACAGGATCGACCAGTACGCCACCAGGTTGGCGTCGATGCCCGAGTGCGGCTGCGCGTAGGCGTACTCCGCGCCGAACAGTTCGCGGGCGTGCTCCGCGGCGACGGCCTCGACGGTGTCGACGTTCTGGCAGCCGGCGTAGAAGCGGTGGCCGATCGTGCCTTCGGCGTACTTGTCGCTGAGCCAGGTGCCCATGGTCATCAGCACCGGCAGGGACGCGTAGTTCTCGCTCGCGATGAGCTTCAGGGACGCGCGCTGGTCGCGCAGCTCGGCGCGGGTGGCGTCGGCGATCCGGGGCTCGACCTGCCCGATCACCCCGAGGGCCTGGCTGTAGATGGACGACGCGGTGCGGGCGAGATCAGTCAACTGGAACTCCTGCGTGGAATCAGTGGAGGAGGCCACTGTACCGGTGGCCACCCGGTCCGGCGGGGCTGCCCGCCGAAGCGGGAACCGCCCGAGCCGGTCCCCGCAGGAGGGTGTACGAACCTGCGTGGTGCCGTGGTGGCGCACGGAGGCTGTGGGCGGCCCACCCTATGGTGGAGGGACACCCACTCTGCAGGAGTCGTCATGAGCACACCCGATCCGTCCGCGCGGCCGTCCGCCGGCACTGTTCCGCCCGCCGCGGGGACGCCGGCCGTCCCGCCGTTGCCGCAGGGCGCCTGGCCGCCGGTGGCACAGCCCCCGTACGGCTGGGTGCCGACGATGCCACCGCAACCCGTCACGCCGCCACCCGTGCCGGCGAAGGGTTGGTTCGCGCGCGGCTTCGGAGCCGGGGCGGGCGCGGGCATCGGCCTCGGTGCCGTGCTCGCGATCGGCATGATCATCTCCTCGCTGGTGCTGGGTGGCATGGTCGCGAGCGCGGCCTCGGCGGGCGGCGCCGCCCCCGGCCTGCAGACGATCTGGGGCTCGGACCTGGCGAAGAACCAGATCCGGGCGGTCTTCGTGACCGGGACGATCCTCGCTGACTCCAGCGACGGGTCGACCCTCACCGGCGGCACCTACGGCTACGAGCTCGCCCGGCAGATCGACGCGCTGGAGGCGGACGACGCGGCCGGCCTGCTCCTGGTGCTGAACACCCCGGGAGGCTCGATCAACGGCTCGAAGGCCATGGCGGACGCGATCGCGCGCTACCAGCAGCGCACGCAGAAGAAGGTGGTGGCCCACGTGCAGGGCATGTCGGCGTCGGGCGGCATGTACACGATGGCCGGAGCGGACGAGATCATCGCCGACTACGGGTCCCTGATCGGCAGCATCGGCGTCATCTATGGGCCGTTCGAACGGTACAAGGACGTCAAGGCGATCACCGGGACGGCGTTCACCCCCGGCATCGAGACCGAGGGCGGCATCGAGCAGACCTACCTGACCATGGGCAGGGACAAGGACTTCGGCAACCCGTTCCGCGACATGACCAAGGAGGAGCGGGACACCCTGCTGGCCGGCATGCAGAACGTCTACGACGACTTCGTCGGCGCGGTGGCGACGGGACGCGACCTGGAGCCGTCCTTCATCACAGAGAAGCTCGGCGCGCACATCTTCGACCCGAAGACCGCCATCGCCAACGGCCTGATCGACTCCCAGATGGGCATCGACGAGGCATACCGGCACGCGGCGACGGTGATGGGCGTCGACCCGGACGACACCAGGGTGGTGACGCCGGCGGTGCCGTCCATGCTGGAGCAGCTGCTGGGCGCCGAGGCCCGGGTGCCCGGCCACGCCCCGACGCTCAGGACGGGCGAGAAGCCGGCAGCGGCCATCTGCGGCAGCACGCCGCGCGTCCTCGTCTACCACGGCGAGCCGGCGACCGCCTGCGGCTGAGGCGTCCGTCCCCATCGTCATCCCGGGCTTGGTCCGTCGTCATCCCGGGCTTGATCCGGGATCTCGTGGCGCGCGTTGCCGGTCGGGCGGCGGGGATCCCGGCGTTCGCCGGGATGACGGAAGGGGAGTGGCGTCATCCCGGGCTTGATCCGTCGTCATCCCGGGCTTGATCCGGGATCCCGTGACGTGCGTTGCCGGTGGGGCGGCGGGGGTCCCGGCGTTCGCCGGGATGACGGAAGAGGCGTGGCGTCTCGACAGGGTCGACGAGCGGTCGCGCGGCGTAGGCGGGCGGGCCGTCGGCGTGAGATCGACTGATACGGTTCAATGAATCGGTTTTTGTGATCTAATCGTGACCAACGGCGACGAGGGAACGGCGATGGGCATCAGGAGCTCGGTGAGCATGCGCGATGTGGCGACGCTCGCGCAGGTGTCGGTGGGCACGGTCTCCAATGTGCTGAATTCTCCCGAGCGGGTGTCCGACGTCACCAGGCAGCGGGTGCAGGACGCGATCGACAAGCTCGGCTGGGTGCCGAACGAGTCCGCCCGGCAGCTGCGCGCGGGCCGCAGCCGGTCGATCGGCATGGTGGTGATGGACATCGCCAACCCGTTCTTCACCGACGTGGCCCGGGGTGCGGAGGAGTTGCTCTACGACCAGCAGTACTCCGTGCAGATCGGCAACAGCGACCAGAACCCCGACCGCGAACTCACCCTGCTGGAGCGGTTCGAGCAGCAGCGGGTCGGGGGAGTGCTGTTCGCCCCGATCGGGGACAGTGCCGAGCGTGGCCTGCGGCTGCGCCAGCGTGGCATCCCCGTGGTGCTCGTCGATCGGGTCGGCACCGGGGCGGACTTCTGTTCGGTCGGGGTCGACGACCTCGCCGGCGGCCGGCTGGCCGGCCAGCACCTGCTCGACCAGGGCCACCACCGCCTCGCCTTCGTCGGCGGACCGAGCTCGCTCGCCCAGGTGCGCGACCGCCGCCGCGGCCTGGAGATGGCGGTGGAGCAGGCCGGCGACGAGGTCTCGCTGCTGGCGGTGAGCACGCCCGCGCTGGGCATCGCGGACGGGGTGAGCAGCGCCGGTGAGATCGCCGCGCTGGCGGAGGACGAACGGCCGACGGCGGTGTTCGCAGCCTGCGACCTGGTCGCGATCGGCCTGTTGCAGGGCTTCGTCACCGCGGGTCTGCGGGTTCCGGACGACATCGCGATCATCGGCTACGACGACATCGCGTTCGCCGCGGCGGCCGCCGTCCCGCTGTCGTCGATCCGGCAGCCGCGGGAGGACATCGGGCGCAAGTCCGCTGAATTGTTGACGAGGGAGATCGAGTCGGCCGACGGCGGCCGTCCGCACCAGCACGAGGCCGTCCGGTTCACCCCGCAGCTGGTGGCCCGCCGCTCGACCCAGCCCCGGAAGCGCCGGAAGGGTTGACATCGCGCGCCCTGCGTGCGTAGTGTCTTGAATCGTTCGTATGGAACGTTTCAACGGCCAATGGAGGCAAGCTCGGTGGACAGCACCCCAGCAGCGCCGGTACTCGAACTCAAGGGCGTGTCCAAGAGTTTCGGGGCCGTGGTCGCCCTTCGCAACGCTGACCTGACGCTCCGCGCGGGCTCGATCCATGCGGTCGTGGGTGAGAACGGCGCGGGCAAGTCGACCCTGGTGAAGATCATGGCGGGGCTGTACCACCGCGACACCGGCACTTTCGAGCTCGACGGGGAGCCGGTCAACTTCCGGTCCACGGCCGAGTCCAAGGCCGCCGGGATCGCGGTGATCTACCAGGAGCCGACGCTGTTCCCCGACCTGTCGGTGACCGAGAACGTCTTCATGGGCCGCCAGCCGGTGGGCCGGTTCGGCCGGATCGACCGGGCCGCGATGCGCGCCGAGGTGCTCCAGCTGATGCAGCGGCTGGGGGTGTCGATCGACCCCGACCGTCCCGCCCAGGGCCTCTCGATCGCCGACCAGCAGATCATCGAGATCGCCAAGGCCATCTCCCTCGACGCCAAGGTCATGATCATGGACGAGCCCACCGCGGCCCTGTCCGGGGTCGAGGTGGAGCGGCTGTTCGCGGTCGCCCGCAGCCTGCGCGACGAGGGCCGGGCGCTGATGTTCATCTCCCACCGCTTCGACGAGGTGTTCTCGCTCTGCGACACGATCACCGTGATGCGGGACGGCAGCTACATCTCCACGGTCGCCACCGCGGAGACCAACGTCCCGGCGATCGTGCGGATGATGGTCGGCCGCGACGTCAACGAGCTCTTCCCGAAGGTCGAGGCACCGATCGGCGACCCGGTGCTCGAGGTCCGCGGGCTCACCTCACCCGGCCTGTTCGCCGACATCAGCTTCGACGTCCGCGCCGGCGAGATCGTCGCGCTGGCCGGCCTGGTCGGTGCCGGACGGTCCGAGGTCGCCCGCGCGATCTTCGGCGTGGACCCGTACACCGAGGGCCAGGTGCAGCTCAAGGGTGCGCCGCTGGCCAGGGGCAACCCGGCGGAGGCGATGAAGGCCGGCATCGGCTTCGTCCCGGAGGACCGCCGCCAGCAGGGACTCGTCCTCGACGCCGCGATCGCCACCAACATCACCGACGCCATCCGGGACCGGCTGGTCCGCGGCGGCGTGATCACCCGCAAGGCCGAGAACGCGGCGGCGCAGGAGTGGGCCCGTGCGCTGGAGGTGAAGTGCGCGGCGCTCGACACGCAGGCCGGCACGCTCTCCGGCGGCAACCAGCAGAAGGTCGTCCTGGCCAAGTGGCTGGCCACCCACCCGGCGCTGCTGATCATCGACGAGCCGACCCGCGGCATCGATGTCGGCACGAAGTCCGAGGTGCACCGCCGGATGTCCGAGCTGGCCGGCGAAGGGCTCGCGATCCTGATGATCTCGTCCGAGCTGCCCGAGGTCCTCGGGATGGCCGACCGCGTCCTCGTCATGCACGAGGGACGCCTCACCGCAGAACTCACCCGAGCCGAGGCCACTCCGGAGTCGGTCATGTTCGCAGCCACCCACGCTCCCGAGGAGGTCTCAGCATGAGCAGCACCGAGGTGACCCTTCCCCACGTCGGCACCGCCGGCGTCGGCAGCCGCCTGCTCGGCCTGCTGCGCCGGCGGGAGACCTCGATCCTGGCGGCCCTCCTGGTGATGGTGGTGGCGACCGCCGCGGTCAGCCCGACCTTCGTCTTCAGCGCGGACGGGTGGCGCAACCTGCTGCTGAACCCGGCGATCTACATGGTGCTGGCGATCGGCGTCGCCTTCGTGATCATCACCCGGTCGGTGGACCTCTCGGTCGGCTCGACCATGGGCCTCACCGCCTTCCTGGTGGGCTCGGTCTACATCGCGTGGCCCTCGATGCCGGCCGTGGTCGCGTTCCTGCTCGGCACCGCCTTCGGCGCGCTGCTCGGGCTGCTCAACGGCGGCCTGGTCGCGGTGGCGAAGGTGCCCGGCATGGTGATCACGCTCGGCACGATGTACATCTTCCGCGGCGTCAACATCCTGTGGGCCGGCTCGACCCGGATCAACGCCTCGCAGATGGGCGAGGACTTCCTGGCGTTCGGCAACGCGCAGGTGGTCGGGATCCCGGCGCTCACGATCCTCGCGGTCGCGGTGCTGCTGGTCGCCGCCTGGTACCTGCACAACACCCGCTCCGGTCGCGAGCTGTACGCGATCGGGTCCGCCCCCGAGGCGGCCGAGCTGTACGGCCTGCCGGTCCGGCAGCGGATGCTGATGTCCTTCGTGGTCTCCGGGGCCATGGCCGGTCTGGCCGGCGTGATGTTCGCCGCCCGGTACGGCACGATCGCGTCCAACGCCGGCACCGGCTACGAGCTGCAGGCGATCGGCGCGGCCGTGATCGGCGGCGTCGCGATCACCGGCGGCTCCGGGACGGTGATCGGCGCGGCGTTCGGCGCCATCCTGCTGGCCACGATCAACTCGGCGCTGCCCGTCCTCGGCATCCAGTCGTTCTGGCAGCGCGCGGTCGTCGGCGCGCTGATCCTCGGCGCGATCATCCTCGACCGGGTGCTCGCCGACCGGCAGAAACGCAAGCTGATCGCAGAAAGGATGGAGCCGTGAGCGCCGTCGTCGTGCAGGCCTACCCCGACTACGGCCAGCCCCTGTGGAAGCGGGTGTTCCTGACCCGCGAGATGGCGATCGTCGCGCTGCTCGCGATCACCCTGCTGGTCGCCAGCATCGCCGTCCCCTACTTCGCCGACCGGCTCACCGCGTACAACCTGCTGCGCGACATGTTCGCGACGCTGATCATCGCGCTGCCGATGGCGCTGGTGATGATCACCGGCGACATCGACATCTCGGTGGGCTCGATGGTCGGGCTGTCGTGCTCGCTGCTCGGCCTGCTCTACGCGTCCGGGGTGTCGTTCGAGCTCGCGATGGTGATCGTCCTGGTCGTCGGGGCGGCCGGTGGCCTGCTCAACGGCCTGCTGGTGACGAGGATCGGGCTGCCCGCACTGGCGGTGACGATCGGCACGATGGCGCTGTTCCGCGGCATCGCGGTCGGCCTGCTCGGCACGTCCACCATCACGAAGTTCCCGCAGGCCTGGACGGACCTCACCAAGTACGAGATCGGCTACACCGGGATCCCGTTCATCATCGTGATCTTCGTGCTGCTGCTGGCGGCCTTCGTCTACGTCCTGCACTTCACCCGGTTCGGCCGCGGGGTGTACGCGATCGGCCTGAACTCCGAGGCGGCCGCCTTCTCCGGGGTCAACCGGGAACGCACCCGGACGATCCTGTTCGTCCTCGCCGGCACCCTGTCGGCGATGGGCGGCATCTACTGGACCCTGCTGCGCGGCACCGCCCGCGGCGACGTCGGCGACGGCCTCGAACTGCAGGTGATCGCCGCGGTCGTCCTCGGTGGCGTGTCGGTGTTCGGCGGCATCGGGGCCCTGCACGGCGTGGTCGCCGGCGTACTGCTGATCGGCGCGCTCTCCAGCGCGCTGCGGCTGGTCGGCGTCACCGCCGAGGTCATCAAGATCATCACCGGCGTGCTGCTGATCGGCTCAGTGGTGGCCGGCTCGCTGATCACCTGGATCCAGAACCGAAGAGTCAAACCCGCCCCGGCGACATCCGGGGGCTAGTCGAAGTACCGGGGGCAACCCCGTCCAGAGGGGTCATTCCCCAACCACCTGTCCCACTTGCCAACGCCGGTCTGGTGGGCCACAACCGAAAGGAACCTCGAATGAAGTTCACGAAGACCGCGGTCGCGCTGTCGGCCGTCGCCTTGGTGCTGGTGAGCGCCTGCACGACGCCCACCGTGACCGGGTCGCCGTCGGCCGGTGCCTCGGAGAGCACGGGCGGGGCCGCTGGCGCCCTGAAGATCACGATCTTGCCGAAGAACCTGGGCAACCCGTACTTCGACACCTCCACCAAGGGCATGGAGACGGCTGCCAAGGAGATCGGCGCCACCACCGAGCAGGTCGGACCGGCCGAGGCCGCCGCCGACGCGCAGGTGCAGTACATCGAGACCGCGACCCAGCAGAAGGTGTCCGCGATCGCGCTCTCGGCCAACGACCAGACCGCCCTGTGCGACTCGGTCAAGGCCGCCCAGGCCGCCGGGGTGAAGGTCGTCACCTTCGACTCCGACGCCCCCACCTGCCGCGACCTGTTCATCAACCAGGCCACGTCCGAGGGCATCGCGAAGGTGCTCGTGGAGATGGCCGTCGACCAGTCCGGTGGCTCGGGCGAGATCGCGATCCTGTCCGCCACGGCGAACGCGACCAACCAGAATGCGTGGATCGACGCGATGAAGGCCGACCTGAAGGCCAACCACCCCGACATCAAGCTGGTCGAGGTGGCCTACGGTGACGACCAGGACCAGAAGTCCTTCGACGAGACCGCGTCCCTGCTGCAGAAGCACCCGAAGCTGAAGGTGATCGTGGCCCCGACCACGGTCGGCATCGCGGCTGCGGCCCGCTACGTCTCCACCTCGGACGCCAAGGGCAAGGTCATGGTCACCGGTCTCGGCACGCCGAACGACATGCGGGCGTTCGTCAAGGACGGCACCGTCAAGGAGTTCGCGCTGTGGAACCCCGAGGAGCTGGGCTACCTGACCGTGCACGCGATCAAGGCACTGGCTGACGGCACCATCACCGGCAAGGAAGGCGACAAGTTCACCGCCGGCAAGCTGGGTGACTACACCGTGGGTGCGAACCAGACCGTCCTGCTGGGCGATCCGTACAAGTTCAACGCCGACAACATCGACAACTTCAACTTCTGAGTTGTCCAGGCCGTGGCGCCCGGCCGAACCGCCGGGCGCCACGACACCCCTGCTCGACATCATCACTGCAAGAAGAGAACCCCGAGATGACCACGTTTGATTCGATTACTGACCAGTTGGCCCTGCAGGCCATCGAGCTGCCCTCGTGGGCGTTCGGGAACTCGGGGACCAGGTTCAAGGTGTTCGGTACCCCGGGCACCCCGCGGACGGTGCAGGAGAAGCTCGCCGATGCCGCGCAGGTGCACCGGTTCACCGGGCTGGCGCCGACGGTGGCGCTGCACATCCCGTGGGACAAGGTGGACGACTACGCGGCCCTGGCCGCCTACGCGCGGGATCTCGGCGTGGCGCTGGGGACGATCAACTCCAACACGTTCCAGGCCGACCAGTACAAGTTCGGGTCGCTGACCCATGTGGATCCGGCGATCCGGCAGAAGGCGATCGACCACCACCTCGAGTGCATCGACATCATGGACGCGACCGGGTCGCGTGACCTGAAGATCTGGCTGGCCGACGGCTCGAACTATCCGGGCCAGGCCGACCTGCGCGGCCGGCAGGACCGGCTGGCCGAGTCGCTGGCCACCATCTACGACCGGCTCGGGCCCGGGCAGCGGCTCGTGCTGGAGTACAAGTTCTTCGAGCCGGCGTTCTACCACACCGACGTGTGCGACTGGGGCACCTCGTATGCGCAGGTGGCTGCGCTGGGTCCGAAGGCGATGGTCTGCCTGGACACCGGCCACCACGCGCCGGGCACGAACATCGAGTTCATCGTGATGCAGTTGCTGCGGCTCGGGAAGCTCGGTTCGTTCGACTTCAACTCGCGGTTCTACGCCGACGATGACCTGATCGTGGGGGCTGCGGATCCGTTCCAGCTGTTCCGGATCCTGTACGAGGTGATCCGTGGCGGTGGCTACGGGCCGGACTCCGAGGTCGCGTTCATGCTCGACCAGTGCCACAACGTCGAGGACAAGGTGCCCGGCCAGATCCGGTCGGTGCTGAACGTCCAGGAGATGACGGCCAAGGCCATGCTGGTCGACGCGGTCGCGCTGAAGGAGGCCCAGGACGCCGGCGACGTGCTCGGTGCGAACGGCGTGTTCATGGACGCCTTCTACACCGATGTGCGGGCCGACCTCGCCGCCTGGCGGGAGTCCCGCGGCCTGCCGGCCGACCCGATGAAGGCCTTCGCCGCCACCGGCTACCTCGCGAAGATCGCCGAGGAGCGGGTCGGCGGTACCCAGGCCGGCTGGGGCGCCTGAGTCTGGACCGAGTCCGGAACCGTCCCCGGTCCCGGCCTGCCGACCACGACGCACGCAAGGTGGACTGAGACCGTCGACGTCGACGGTCTCAGTCCACCTTGCGGAAGAGTTGGGGAGAGATCCGAGGAGAGAGGGAGCGCTGATGGCGAGGTACTGCCTGCTGGGCCATGTCGACCCGGCGAAGCTGGACGAGTACCGGGCGCGGCACGCCGCCGTCTGGCCGGAACTGTTGGTGGCGCTGCGGGACGCGGGCTGGCGCAACTACTCGCTGTTCCTGCGTCCGGACGGCCTGCTGGTCGGCTACTGCGAGGCCGACGACCTCGACGAGGCGCAGGCGAAGGTCGCCGCCACCGGGATCAATGCCAGGTGGCAGGCGGAGATGTCCCGGTTGTTCGCGTCCGAGGGAGCCCCGGACGAGGCCTGGGAGCGGGTCGAGGAAGTGTTCAACCTCGAGGACCAACTGGCCGCGAGCGGCCACTGAGGCGCTCCGGCCACCACCAACCGCTCCGGCCACCACCAACCCACCACAGAGGCTGCCGAAAGTTGCCGAAGCTGCCGAACCTTTGGCGGTGGGCTCAAGTGGTCGTGGCAACACCTGATGGTGGGAGGTGTTCGATGGC
>DAINOM010000041.1:0-22240 GCA_036735445.1 Propionicimonas sp. | reverse complement strand
GACGCTGGGCCTACCACTGCCACAACATCTACCACGCCGAGATCGGCATGATGACAACCCTGCAGTACTAGACCCCGAGCCGGTCGGGCCGTAGGTCGAGCCGGCGCAGCAGCTGGGCGTTGAGCGCGACGACCACCGTCGAGATCGACATCAGGATCGCGCCGACCTCCATCGGAAGGGTGATGCCGACCGGGGCGAGCACGCCTGCTGCGAGCGGGACGGAGACGAGGTTGTAGCCGGCAGCCCACCACAGGTTCTGCAGCATCTTGCCGTAGCTGGCCCTCGACAACTCGATCACCGACACCACCGTGCGCGGGTCGTCGCCGGCGAGGATCACCCCGGCGGACGCGATCGCGACATCGGTGCCCGCGCCGATGGCCAGTCCGACGTCGGCCTGGGCCAGGGCAGGGGCGTCGTTGACGCCATCGCCCACCATCGCGACCCGCTCGCCCGCTGACTGAAGCTCGGCGACCGTGGCCGCTTTCTCCTCGGGCCGGACCTCGGCCAGGACGGTGTCGATGCCCAACTGTGCGCCGACCCGATCGGCGACCGCCCGGGCGTCGCCGGTGATCATCGCCACCCGGACACCGCGCCGGTGCAGCGCGGCTACTGTTTGCGCCGACTCGGGACGGATCTCGTCAGCCAGGCTGAGTGCCCCGACCACGTTCTCGTCGCGCAGGACGTACAGCCTGGTCAGTCCGGCGTCGCGGGCCTGTGAACCGGCGAACGGGTCACTCAAGCCGACCTCGTTCAGCAGCCGGGGCCCGCCGACGCGAACCAGGGACCCGTCCACCCGGGCCGACACGCCCAGAGCGGGCTGGGAGGTGAACCCCGTCGCCGCCGGGACCTGCAGGCCGCGTTCCTGGGCCGCACGGACGATCGCCCGGGCCAGCGGGTGCTCACTGTCGCCCTCCGCCGCGGCGGCAAGGGTCAGCACGTCGGCCTCGCTCTGGCCGGAGACGGCCTCGACGAGTGCGAGGGCTGGCTGGCCCTTGGTGAGGGTGCCGGTCTTGTCGAACACCACGGTGGTGATGGTCCGCATCCGTTCGAGGGCTCCCCGGTCCTTGATCAGGACGCCGGCGCGCGCCGATCGTTCGGTCGAGATGGCCACCACCAGCGGGATCGCCAGGCCGAGGGCATGCGGGCAGGCGATCACCAGCACGGTGATCACCCGGACGACGGCCTGGTCGGTCTGGCCGAGCAGCGTCCAGACGACGCCGGTGATCGCCGCTGCGGCCAGGGCGAACCAGAACAGCCACGCCGCGGCCCGATCGGCGAGCAGCTGGGCCCGGGACGTCGAGTTCTGGGCCTGCTCGACCAGGCGCCGGATGCCGGCCAGGGTCGTGTCTTCACCGGTCGCGGTCACCTCGACGCGCAGGCCCGAGTCGGTGCTCACCGTGCCCGCGGTCACCATCTCGCCCGTGCCGCGGCGGACGGTCCGGGACTCCCCGGTCACCATGGACTCGTCCAGGTCGGCCTCGCCGTCGACGATGCGTCCGTCGGCAGGGATGCTGCCGCCGGGACGCACCAGCACCACGTCCCCGATGGCCAGATCGGCCGGGGCCACCTGCTCGACCGTGTCGCCGCGGACCACCTCGGCGGTGTCGGGCAGCAGCGCGGCCAGCGAATCGAGCGCGCTCGTGGTCCGGGCCAGGGAGCGCATCTCCAGCCAGTGGCCGAGCAGCATGATCACGATCAGCAAAGCGAGTTCCCACCAGAACTCCAGCGTGTGGCTGAGCAGCCCCAGCGTGGCCCCCCAACTGGCCAGGAACGCGACCGTGATCGCCAGCCCGATCAGCAGCATCATCCCCGGACGCCGTGCGCGCAGTTCAGCCACCGCACCGGTCAGGAACGGCGAACCACCCCAGGCGTACAGGATCGTGCCGAGGATCGGCGGCACCCAGGCCAGCAGACCGCCAGCAGGTACCTCGTAGCCCAGAAGCATCCCGAACATCGGCGACAACGCCACCACCGGCACGGCCAGCACCAGCATCACCCAGAACAGCCGCCGGAACCGCTGCACGTGATCACCGTGTCCGGCATGTTCGGCGTGGCTGGCATGTTCGGCGTGCTCTGGGGGAGAGGTGGGCCGGATGCCGGGGTGGCCGTGGGCATGCTGACCCATGGCATGGTCGGGGTGGGCGTGGCCCTCAAGCCGTTCACCGCTCTCGGCTTCCACGCCGTGCAGACCTGCATGCCCGTTCATCTCGTCCTCCTTCAGATACCCCCCATGGGTATCCGTCCCAACCCGCCCCGGCAGCCTTCCATTCCCGCCCGGCCCGGATCGGGACGGAACTTCAGAGAAACTTCACAGAACCCGCCGATCGGCACCCGAAGCGTCCCCGACCCTTGAACTACCGCGATCCTGTCCCCGCACCGAGGCAGGCTCCCATGACCACCACCGCAACCCGACAGCCGACCCGCCCCGGCCGCACGCTCGCGGATCCCACCGCGACGATCACCCTCCTCGTCCTGACCGGCGTACTCAGCATGGCCGCCCTGCTGGCGCCGAACCTCGCGGCGAACGAGCTCGGCATGGTGATGAGCATGGGGATGACCCACTACATGGAACTGCTCGCCGTACACCAGCCCCGCAACCTGCTCATCTTCATGGCGATCCCCGTCGTGCTCGCCGAGACCCTCGCCATCGCCGAGTTGGCGGTCGTCGTCAAGCGGGCAGCCACCCCAGCGTGGGTTCGCACCGCCAGCCGCATCACCGGGCTGCTCGCCGGCCCGATCATGCTGGCGATCTTCCTGCACCTGCTCGTCAACGACGTCGTCCCGCTCACCCTCGCCGGTGCCTGGCGCGGTCCTTGCCGACGTGGTCGCCGTGCTGTTCTACCTTTCCGGCGTCGTCCCGCTGGTCGGCATCACCCTCGTCGAACTCGGCCTGATCAGCGCCGGCGCCGCCGGGTCGATGAAGTGGCACACGACCTTCATCGCGATCTCTTCTCATGGTCGCCGACGTCGCCATGATCGTCGGAATGCTCGACCCGGGCCTGCTCGGCTACCGCATGATCCACCAGCACCAAGCTAAGCCGCACTCGGTCCCGCGCGGTTCGGCCCTGCAGCCGGTAGGTTGGGGAGGTCGGACTCGGGGGGCGCAGCCCTCGGCCGACTGTGGGTCTGAGTCAGTCCGAACTGGACCGGTTCGCGGTGCGGAGTTCGTGGGTGTGATCGGCTTCCGAGCCGAGTGCACGGTCGGTGTGATCGGCGTGGAACAGCGATTCGGCGAGTAGGTGCTGCACGTGCGCGTCAGCGGCGGTGTAGTAGACGAAGGTGCCCTCGCGGCGTCCCCGAACAAGTCCAGCGAGGCGAAGCTTGGCCAGATGCTGGCTCACCGAGGTCTGGCTGACCCCGGCCAACTCGGCCAGGCACGTCACCGAGGACTCGCCCTGCAGCAACGCCCACAGGATCTTGATCCGGGTTGGGTCGGCGAGCATGCGGAACGTCTCGGCGGCCAGATCAGCCTGCTCCTGCTCCGGCATGGTCAGTGCCGGCAGATCGTGATGCATGGCCACCATCCTAGGCGCGTGTGCATACCTTCGCATATACGCAGGTAGCATGATCTCCATGTCCGCGACACACGGCGCCCACGACCACGTCCACAGCGATGAGGGTCACCACACCAACGAGCAGCGAGGCGCCAGCCATCAGCAGCTGCACGGCGGGGATGGACACGGACACGCGCATGCCGACGGGCTCCTCGGCAGGCTGCGGCACGCGCTGACCCCGCATTCGCACGACGCCGCTGACTCCGTCGACTCCGCCCTCGAGTCGAGCGCCAGAGGCATCCGGGCGGTGAAGATCAGCCTGGTCGGGCTCGGCGTCACGGCTGTGCTGCAGCTGGGCATCGTCGCGATCTCGGGGTCGGTGGCGCTGCTGGCCGACACGATCCACAACTTCTCCGACGCCCTGACCGCGGTTCCGCTGTGGATCGCTTTCGTGCTGGGCCGGCGCCCACCGAACCGCCGCTACACCTACGGCTACGGCAGAGCCGAGGACCTGGCGGGCCTGTTCGTGATCGCGATGATCGCCCTCTCGGCGGTGATGGCCGGGTACGAGGCCATCACCCGCCTGCTCCGTCCGGCGCCGGTCGACAACCTCGGCTGGGTCGCTGCCGCGGGCCTGGTCGGCTTCCTTGGCAACGAGGCAGTCGCACTATTCCGGATCCGCGAAGGCAGGGCGATCGGCTCCGCCGCCCTGGTCGCCGACGGCTACCACGCCCGCACCGACGGACTCACCTCCCTGGCCGTCCTCGTCGGGGCCGCGGGAGTGGCCATGGGTTGGACATGGGCCGACCCCGTCATCGGGCTGGTCATCACCGCCGCGATCTTGACGGTGCTGCGCACCGCCGGCCGCGATGTCTTCGCCCGCCTCATGGACGCCGTCGACCCCCACCTCACCGAGCACGCTGAGCGCGCCCTCGTCTCCACCCCCGGCGTCGCCGCGGTACGCGAACTCAGACTGCGCTGGATCGGACACCGCCTCCACGCCGAGGCAACCGTCGAACTCGAAACAGCCACCGCCATCGACAACGCGGCCCTCATCGAAGACGCCAGCCAGCGAGTTCGCTCAGCAGTCAACGGCCTCACAGCCGTCACACTCGCATCCGTCCCCGCCGTGCCGGCCGCCACTGGCGACGCTCCCGGAGCAACTCCCGGGCCTAGCATCATCGGGTGAGCACGGGATCCGGACCCCCGTCCGTCACGGGTTCGGCGGCATCGTCGGCGTGGCGGGCGGTGATCGGCTTCGGGGTGGTCAGCCTGCTGGCCGACATGGTCTACGAGGGTGCACGGTCGGTTTCCGGCCCGCTGCTCGGTTCGCTGGGAGCAACGGCGGTCATCGTCGGTCTGGTGACCGGGGCCGGCGAGGCGATGGCCCTTCTGCTGCGGCTGGTCTCCGGCCCCTTGGCTGATCGAACAGGTGCCTACTGGGCCATCACCATCGCCGGCTACGGGTTGACCGTGGTCTGTGTCCCGCTGCTGGCGATCACCCCAGCGGTCGGCGCCGCGGGCTTGGGCCTGGCGAGTGTCCTGATCCTGGCCGAGCGTGCCGGCAAGGCGTTGCGGTCTCCGGCGAAGTCGGCGCTGCTGGCCGAGGTGGCCCGCGCGGTCGGACGCGGTCGGGGCTTCGGGGTTCACAAGTTCATGGATGAGCTCGGCGCGTTCGCCGGACCGCTGCTGGTCGCCGCGCTCGTCGCGTCCACCGCGACGCTCACGCCCGCGCTCGGCTGGTTGGCGGTACCGGGCCTTGTGGCGATGGCGCTGCTCTTCTGGTTGCGCGGACGCACGCCGACACCAGCCGCAACGGGCGAAAGGCGATCCTGGTGGGCGGACACGGTCGGAGCCGGCCTGGGCCGGCCGTTCTTCCTGTTCGCCGCGTGTTCAGCCCTCACCACGGCGGGCCTGGTGACCTTCGGCGTGATCTCCTTCCACCTGGACAAGGCCAGGCTGCTTCCGCTGGCTGCGATCCCGCTCGCCTACGCCGGAGCGCAAGCCGCGTCCGGACTGGTTGCGCTGGCCAACGGGTTCGCCTACGACCGGGTCGGCGCCCGGGTTCTCTACCTGCTGCCCGCGCTGATCGCCCTGGTCCCTGTACTCGCCTTCACCTGGACGCCCTGGATCGCCGTCGTCGGCGTCCTGTGCTGGGGTGCGGCCAATGGCTTGCAGGACTCCACCGTCAAGGCCCTGGTCGCCGACCTCGTCCAACCCGGACGCCGCGCCACCGCCTACGGCGTCTTCGCAGCCATCCAGGGCGCCGCCGCCATCCTCGGCGGCGCCGCGGCAGGATACCTCTACGAGCGCTCCCTGCCGGTACTGATCGCCCTGGTGGCAACCACCCAGCTGGCAGCCCTCGTCCTGCTCGCACTTACGCTGCGTCGCGTCAACGGCCCGGCGTGAGTGACCGCCCCGGGAACTGGCATCGGCAGATCGACGCCCAAGGGTCCCTCGGCGGCGCCCCCGGCCGAGGTCCGGCGAACCTCGAGCCGAATGGGCACGGCGAGGCTTGCGAAGGATCTTGGTGGTGACGTCGTGCCGGACAATGCGTGAGTCGCCGCGCGTTCCGGCATCTACCGCCGCGTCTGGTGCAGTCGCGCGCCCCACTGGTGGACGGTAGCGATGGCGTCGATCCCACTGACTCCGACGACGGTGCCGCCTGACTCGTGCCGGACGACGAAGTCGCCGTCGTCGGGCGGGGTGCCGGGGTGGCTGGTCAGACCGACGCCGGCGATCACCTGCCCGTAGACCATCGCCGCGTAGCGGCTTCGTGGCAGGTAGGCGCCGGGGTCGTCGCCGGCGCCGAGGTCGTGCAGCGCGACCAGCGCGGCGTGGGTTCCTTGCGCGGCCGCGTCCTCCCAGTGGTCGATGCGCCACGCGCCGAGCGTGTCGTGGTGGTGGATAGCCACGCCGCCGGCGGAGTAGATGCGTGGCGTTTCGGTGCGGAGGTGGCTGTCGACGGCGATGCCGTCGGTCCAGGGGGTGGGCGGGGCGGGCGTGGTGCCGAGCGCCAAGAGCAGTATGTCGGCCAGGATGGCGGTCTGGTCGTCCAGGGTGATGACGATCCCGTCGTCGCCGGTGGCGAGTCGGGTGATGCGTCGGCCGAAGTGTGTGGAGACCTTTGCTGCGTGGGCGGCCGCGAGGCGCTCGGCGATGGGTGTCCCGAAGGCCGCTGCGCCTGGTACGGCGCTGCGGGCGATGAGGATCACCTGATGCCCGCCGCTCCGAAGGGTGGAGGCGGTCTCTGCGGCGAGTACCCCGCCGCCATAGATCGCGACCCGGGCGCGACGGTTGAAGCCAGTGAGCCGGGCGCGGACGCGGAGGGCGTCGTCCAGCGCGTGCAGTGGACTCAACCGTTCGGCGTCAGCTGCTTCCTTGACGCCATGGATGTCGTCGGCGAGGACGCGGGGCCGGCTGCCGGTCGCGATGATGAGCGCGTCGAAACCGGTCCGGGTCCCGGAGGCCAGGTGTACCTGGCGTGCCTCGATGTCGACATGCTCAACGGTGTCGGCGATGACCTCCGCCGGGGGGAGGGGAAGCGCGATGTGCTGGGGCGACAGCGGGCCGAACGCGACGTTCTTGATCGACATTCGGGTATAGGGAGTCTCCCCGGTGCGCGTCACGGCCGTTACACGGATGTTGTCGTGCGCGGCCAGCGCCCGGGCGGCCGCGAGGCCGGCGGACCCGGCGCCGAGGATGAGGACGTGACGCATCGTCATGGGGGAGTCCTGGGGCTAGTAGGTGTGTGGCCGGGCAGATTCAGGACCGGACCAGCCGGGTGATGGCGTCGGTCGCTTCCTGGATCTTGAGGTCCGCCGCGTCCGCGCCCATGCGTGCCGCGTCCAGGACGCAGTGGCGCAGGTGGTCGTCGAGCAGCGCCAGCGCGACGCTTTCGAGGGCTTTGGTGAGTGCCGAGATCTGGGTCAGGATGTCGATGCAGTATTGCTCCTCGTCGATCATCCTGCTGATACCGCGGGCTTGGCCCTCGATCCTCTTCAGACGGGTGAGGTACTTCGCCTTGTCCGAGATGTACCCGTAGTGGGCGCAGCTGCCCTCGCCAGCGGCGGCCGGATCGTCGTAGGTCGCCTGGGTGTCGGTTTCCTCTTCAGCCATGAGAGTCATGATGACAGGCCGTTCCTTCCTGAAGCGTGGGCCGGGCCGGGTCGGGGTCCGTGGCGGAACACCGGCCATGGACCCCCGACCCGGGTCTTGTCAGAGGTGGGCGCCGGCGTACTTGGCGGGGTCGGCGTCGAACAGCGGCCCGCAGGCGGGGCAGCAGAACCAGTAGCGGGTGCCGTCGTGGTCTCGGAACAGGCCCTGGGCCTCGGCGAAGGACTTCACGACGGGCGTGCCGACCATCACCGGGCAGTGGGCCACGTCCTCGTCGGCAGCCACGACCGAGGAGGCCGAGTGCCCGTTGCTGGTCTGGGTCGGTGCCGCGTTGGCGTGGCCGCCGCAGCAGGACGACGCCTCTTGGTTGTGGCTGGTCTCGGCCTGGGCGTGTCCGCCGCAACAGCCGGCTGCGGGGGTCTCGACGACGTCGAGGGTGTGGTGGTGTTGGCACATGATGGGTTTCTCCTTGGGTTGGTTGGTGGGAGTCAGCGGGTGGTGGTGATGCTGGTGAAGCCGCGCAGCCGCAGGCTGTTGCCGACGACGAACACGCTGGAGAACGCCATCGCGGCGCCGGCGAGCATCGGGTTGAGCATGCCCAGGGCGGCGACGGGGATGGCCGCCACGTTGTAGGCGAATGCCCAGAACAGGTTGGTCTTGATGGTGCCGAGCGTCCGCCGCGACAACCGGATCGCGTCGGCCGCGCTGCGCAGGTCACCGCGGACCAGGGTGATGTCCGAGGCTTCGATCGCCACGTCGGTGCCGGTGCCCATCGCCAGGCCGAGGTCGGCCTGGGCCAGGGCGGGGGCGTCGTTGACGCCGTCGCCGACCATCGCGACCGTCCGGCCCTCGCGCTGGAGGCGTGCGACCACCTGAACTTTGTCGGCCGGCAGGACCTCGGCGATCACGTCGTCGATGCCGACTTCGGCGGCGATCTGGCGGGCGACCGCGGTGTTGTCGCCGGTCAGCAGCACGGGGGTGAGGCCGAGCTTCTTCAGTTGGGCGATCGCCTCGACGCTGGTCGGCTTGACGGTGTCGGCCACGACCAGGATGCCGCGCGGCTGGCCCTCCCAGCCGGCCGTGACCACGGTCTTGCCCTGGCTCTCGGCCAGCCTCTTGGCGTCGGCGAGGCCATCGCTGAGGCGGAGTGACCAGTCGGCCAGCAGGGTCTCGCGTCCGACGACCACGGCGTGGCCGTCGACGACCCCCTGGACGCCCTTGCCCTCGATATTGGCGAAGTCGTCGGGGGCAGGCAGGCTGCCGGTCTCCTGGGTCGCTGCCTTCGCGATCGCCTGCGCGATCGGGTGCTCGGAGGCGTCCTCCAGTGCGCCGGCAAGCCGCAGCAGGTCCGTGCGGGTGGTGCCCGGTTCGGTGACGACATCGACCAGGGTCATCCTGCCGGTGGTGACGGTACCGGTCTTGTCCAGCACCACGGTGTCGACCTTGCGGGTGGACTCCAGCACCTCGGGGCCCTTGATCAGGATGCCCATCTGCGCTCCACGGCCGGTTCCGACTAGTAGTGCGGTCGGCGTGGCCAGCCCGAGGGCGCACGGGCAGGCGATCACCAGGACGGCTACGGCTGCGGTGAACGCCGCCGCGACCGGGAACCCGGCACCCAGCCATGCCGCCATGGCGACCACCGCGATGCCGATCACGATCGGCACGAAGATTCCCGAGATCCGGTCGGCGAGCCGTTGCACCTCGGCCTTTCCGGTCTGGGCGTCCTCGACGAGCTTGGCCATCTGCGCCAGCTGGGTGTCGGAGCCGATCCGGGTGGCCCGCACGACCAGCCGACCGGCGGCGTTGACCGTCGCGCCGGTTACCGGGTCACCGCTTCCGACCTCGACGGGGACTGACTCGCCGGTCAGCATGGACGCGTCAACTGCCGAAACCCCTGAGACCACGACCCCGTCGGTTGCGATCTTCTCCCCGGGCCGGACGATGAACTCGTCGCCGACTGTGAGGTCCTCGATGGCGATCTTGGTCTCGACGCCGCCTCGCAGCACCGACACCTCTTTGGCGCCCAGCTCGAGCAGGGCGCGCAGCGCGGCGCCGGCCTGGCGCTTCGACCGCTTCTCGAAGTAGCGGCCAGCCAGGATGAACATGGTGACGCCTGCGGCGACCTCCAGGTAGATGTTGGAGGCGCCGTCGGAGGGCGCCAGTGCCAACTCGAAGTGGTGGGTCATGCCGGGCATCCCGGCCGTTCCGAAGAACAGGGCGTACAGCGACCACAGGAACGCGGCCAGGGTGCCCATCGAGATCAGGGTGTCCATGGTCGCGGTGCCGTGCCGCAGGTTCGTCCAGGCCGCCTTGTGGAACGGCCAGGCCGCCCACACGATGACCGGCGCGGCCAGGGCCAGCGACAGCCACTGCCAGTAGGTGAACTGCAGGGCCGGTGCCATCGCCATCGCGATGACCGGCACCGACAGCACGATCGACCCGACCAGCCGGTTACGTAGCGTGGTCAGCTCGGGATCGGACTCCTCGCCGTCGGCGCCGGCTTCCGGCTTGGCCGCCTTGGCGGCGGGTAGCGCAGCGGTGTAGCCGGTCTTCTCGACCTCGGCGATCAGCACCGCCGGGTCGTAGCCCTCGGGCACCGTCACCTTGGCCTTCTCGGTGGCGTAGTTGACCGTCGCGACGACCCCGTCGAGCTTGTTCAACTTCTTCTCGATCCTCATCGCACAGGACGCGCAGGTCATGCCGCCGATCTGCAGTTCGATGCTCGGCCCCACCTTCAGGGGCACCGTCGTACTCATGTTCTTCCTTCTCTCGTGCTCGTCAGGCAGCCCGGTCAGCGTTCGCTGTCGTGGCCGGAAGCCGTGGGCTCGCTGGTGTGGATGGTGGCGGTGGGCTCACCGCCACCGCGGCTAGCGTCAACGACGAATCGGGCCGTGTGCACGGTGCCGCCGACCTGGAAGTCCAGGTACAGCAGGTAGCGGCCCGCGGTCGGCACCTCGGCACCGAACGTGATGGACGGCCCGGCCGTAGCGTCGGCGGCAGGTCCGTCACCGGCGTGGATGTGCAGGTAGGCCAGATCGCCCTCGCGCAGCGCGACCAGGTGACCGAAAGCACCCAAGTAGGGCTGCAGCGTCGTCACCGGCTGCCCCTCGCGGCTGACCGTGACGGCCAACTCGCTGGTGGTGCCGGCGACCATCCCGCCCGACAGGGTCAGGTCGAACCCGTCGACCGAATCTGTCAGCTTCTCGCCCTCGTGCGGAGCGGGGGTGAACTCGCCGGCGACCTCGACCGTCCGGCTCAGTGTGATCGGGTCCGAGGTGCCCCGCGGGACGAAGTCGGCGTACACCCGGTAGGTGCCAGCTGCGTCCCACTGCCAGGGCAGCTGCCAAGTCCCGGTCGCGATATCGAGGCTCGGGTGGGCGTGCCGGAACTCGCTGCCGTCGGAGCGCACCACGATCAGGTGGAGTTGCTTCTCGTGCGCGGTCTCGAAGTCGACTACGGGCCCGCCCGCGGCGTCCTGGATCGTGAACATCAAGGCACCCGCCTGCCCCGCAGCGGCGGGTGCTTCGACGGCGGACAGCAGGAATCCGTCCTGGGAGGTCGCGAGGCCACGGGCCAACTCGGCGGCGGCGGACTTGGACTGCTCAGTGTCGGAGCCGTGTCCCTGCGCGGACTGCGTCCACGACTGGACCCACGCGGACGGGATCACCGCCCGCGCGGTCAGGAAGGCCCCGGTGAACGCCACAGCCAGTCCAGCGGCGTAGGCGACCAGTCGCCCGGCGGCGTTCATCAGACCCTCACCGCCGAGTAGCCGGCCTCGTCGACAGCCGCCAGCACCGCCGCGTCGTCGACCGGCGCGGTCGCGGTCACGACCAGCTTCCCGGTCTTGGCGCTCACCTGGATCGTCTCGACGTTGGGGACTTGGCCAACCTCTTCGCGGATCGACATCTCGCAGTGCCCGCAGGTCATCCCGGTCACCTGATACTCGGTCGTCGCCATCATTCTCCACCTCTCATCGGATACCCCCATGGGGTATGTCTAGTGGTCTGAACCGTATACCCCCCATGGGTATTCTGCAACCCGAGTCCTGGCCGCGGATGACGGGCCGAGGGGCTCCGGGTCGGGTGGGTGTGCGGGTTCGGGTATTCCGCGGGCTGCACGCAGAGGTGCGTGTCTGCGTTGACACGCAGATCTGCATACTCAATCGCGAGCATGGCGGGTCGTTGCCTGCCCGCCGATGTCGGGGTGGGGGGCGTCTCCGTGGCCGGTCGACAACCCCGGCTGGGTCGCCGCCGCGGGCCTGATCGGCTTCCACGGCAATGAGGCGGTCGCACTGTCCCGAATTCGCGAGGGCCGTGCGATCGGCTCCGCCGCGCTGGTCGCCGACAGCTACCACGCCTGCATCGACGGACTGACCTCGCTGGCCGTCCTCGTCGGAGCCGGGGCACCCTCGCACGCCGCGGCTCAGATCAGTGCATTGGCTATCGGCGACCGTGGATCTCGCGTCGGTGTCCGACGGCGATGACCAGAACCAGCAGGACGTTGTCGTGGATCTCGTACACGATCCGGTAGTCGCCCGTGCGGACGCGCCATTCGCCACTTCCACCGACAAGCTGCTTGGCTCCGCTCGGTCGGGGCTCGGCTGACAGCAGTTCGATCGCGGCCTGCACTCGGCGCTGAGCGGAACGGTCCAGCTTTCGCAACTGGCGTACAGCCGCGGCGGCGACTTCGACGCGGTAGGTCATGCCAGGCCGAGGTCGGCCTTGACCTGATCCCAGGGTATTGCCGGCTCGCCGTCGGCGATCTCGGCACGGGCGGCGCGGGCCGCTTCGATGTCGGCGAGGTCTTCGGCTGCGGCGATCAAACGGTCCAGGTCCTCGGCGTCGATGACCGCGGCCACCCGCTGCCCGCGACGAGTCAGGTAGACCGGATCATGACCTACCCTGGCCGCGTCCACAACGTCGGCCAGACGCGCACGAGCGTCGCTCACAGTCATGTCACTCATGACCCCAACATAGCCGCTGAAACCGCTCAAACGTACATATCGGCACCCCGAAGTCGACCAAGTGAACGCCTGAACATTCGGGAAGAGCGAGGGGCCCGGTCAGCCCGACCATGGCCTTGTGAGAGGCATCAATTCAGGTGATGAACTCCCTTCCGTGGGCCCAGTCGGTGGCCCACGCGCTCGGTTAGCCCAACCTCCTCGCACGATCTCAGCCCAAGATCGGGGCCGTCCAGACCCGCTGATCTGGTCACAAGCCGCCAAGATTGTCCTGGTTCTTGTGGCCGACATGGGCCTCGGTCTGCCTTCTTCCTGTGCACCAGCGCATGTGAGGAGGACCCGATGTCTAGCATCGTCGCAACCCGTACCAGGGAGCTACTGACGCTCGATGCCGCAGCGGAACTGCTGGGGGTGAGCACCTCGACCGTCCGCCGCCGGATCACCGACGGTCAGCTTCGGGCCTTCCGGACCGGCAAGCGGCTGATCCGCATCCGGATCCAGGATCTCGACGACCTGTTGCGCGAGATCCCGTCCGCGGGCCGGCGTCCACGTTCCGTCCGGGGCCGCTGACCATGAGGCAGGCTGAACTGGTCGACGGCCGCTGGCCGGTTGTGGTCGATGCCGAGGCTGCGTATGAGGCGATCCGCTCGATCAACCACGGGACGATCTGGCTGTCGGACGGGCTGCCGGCCCCGGCTGTCTATTGGGTGCTGGCCGAACTCAAGTCGGCCTTGGGGTACGGCGCCCAGCAAGCGCTTGAGCAGCTCGGCCGCGGGCTCGCCCAGTCGCTCGACCACTACGAGGTCTACGAGGACGACGGACGCGACCCGTCGGCGTCGGTCGAGGCCGCGGGTGCGGCGCTGCAGGCTGCCGCGGACCTCGCTGGGCAAATTGGCGTACTTCTCGATGCCGCCCAGCTCGCAATCGCCCGTCAGGGATATCGGTCCTTGTCCGAGCGGGTTGACGGCTCGTGAGTCCGCCGTGGGGAAGCGCTGTCGAGCCGGCGTCGCAACGTGAGGGCTCTTCCCGGATCGCGAAATCCGATCTAGCGTGGCAGCACCTGCCCCCGGGTCTTGCCCTTTACGCAACCCCCTCGTCGGAGAGATGCGAGGGCATTTCTGACTTTCCGGGCCGGCCACAACTGAACACCGCACCACGGGCGCTGCGCACGACTTGGGAGGGGTTCATCAACGCCCGTGGCCATCGACAGCACCTTGCTGCCGTCTGTATGAGCGAACGGACGCGAAGGAGGACCAGATGGTGACGCACAGAGTCGTCGCGGTCGTGGGCGTGGTGGTGTTGTGCCTGGTGGGGTGCACCCCGGCACCAGTCGAGCGCCCCTCGCCGGCCTCGGCTGCGGTGACGCCGACCCCGACCGCAACTCCAGCGACCACGGAGACGACGCCCAGCTGGTCAGCCGAACAGCAGGCCGCGGTGAACGCCGTCGAGAAGTGGTACCTGATCTACAACGAGGTTATGCGGCGCGAACGCAACCCCAATGACTTGGCGCGGGCTGCTCGCGAGACTGCACTGACGGACGCCCAGAAGACGTACAACCAGTTCGGAATGGCGGACCTCACCGTCGAGGGCGACATCACGATCTCCGAGCTGACTCCAGGGGAGCCAACCAAGAAGAAGCGCCAGACGGTCTTGGTGGAGTTCTGCGAGGACATGACCGAGTGGAGCGTGCTCGACTCTGACGGAAACGACACGCTCTCGCTGGATTCCAAGGTCGTGCGTCCTTTGGTCATCTCCGTGGAGGAATGGCCGAACGACGGCTGGTTCGTCACGTCCACTACCCGGGGAGAACAGTCATGCGGTGGCTCCGAATCCTGATCACCGTTGCGGCCGTGGCGGGGTTGCTCCTCGGCAGCCCGACCTCCGCGTCGGGTGACGTACCTTCTGGCTGCAAGTCCGTCGTGAAGGTCGGCGAGGACCGCACCATCTCCATCGAGATCGACTGCAGAGAGTCTGGCAACGACGCGATGTCGTACACCTCGGGTAGGCGCGTGTGCACGTTCGGCGGGTCGGAGGTGCCCTGCAAGTCGGACCAGGGCACGTGGTACTCGCCGAGGCAGTGCTACATCAGCCGGATCGTCCCTCCACCCGACTTCTCTTACCCGGCTTGGGAGGGGCGAACCACCGGAAGCCTGTATTACTGCCGAGTCACCGGCTTGGACGTGGGGAGTCCCGTGGTCATCTGGATCGACAGTTCAACCTCTCCACCAGATCCGGAGGAACTCGCTCGACGGGCGGTCAACCAGATGCAACTGAAGCCGATCACGATCGGGATCGTGCCTAACGACGACCCCGACTCGGTGGGCCTGGTGGGGATGCCGATCTGGCTGTGGGTTGCGAGCCCTTCCGATCAGACGATGGGGCCTATCTCCCGGTCGGCGTCGGAGGGTGGCTACACGGTGACAGCAACCGCCGAGGTCGAGCGCGTGCGCTGGTCGATGGGCGATGGGGGAGTGAAGACCTGCACCGGGCCGGGGACGCCGTACAAGCTGAGGTACGGGATCACGGAGTCCCCGACATGTGGCTACCGGTTCGAGAAGCAAGGCGAGTTCACAGTGGCGGCCCGGTCCGACTGGCTGGTGCGGTGGTCAGGAATCGGGGAGACGGGCACGTTCCGGATCTATCTGACGCAGAACACCCAAGTCGTGATTGGTGAGTTGAACGTCCTGACTGTCAGCGAAGGGAGTTGAGTCGCATGTCGGTGCTGAGCATGAAGAAGTCGGAGACGCCGACGCCCGGGCCCTTGAATGGGGCGCGGACGCTGGCCCGTCCGCCGAAGATCCGCCGCCGGCCGCTGGTGCTGATGGGCGCGATCGCCGCAGTCCTGATTGGGGCGTTGGCTGCGGTGTGGATCTGGACGACGTCGGCGAGCGCGACCGAGGTGGTCGCGGTTCGTGAGGCGGTGCAGCGGGGCGAGGTGATCGACCGGGCGGATCTGGAGGTGGTGAAGGTCGGCCTCGACCCGTCGCTCGACATCGTGCCCGCCTCCCGGATCGAGCAGATCGCTGGGCAGCGGGCCGCGACAGACTTGGCGCCGGGCGGGCTGCTGGTGGCAGGTTCGGTGACGAACGAGGTGTTGCCGAAGGCCGGCGAGGCGCTGGTCGGCGTCGGACTGGCACCGACGATGCTCCCGGCCGAACCGCTCCTGGCCGGTGACCATGTGCGAATCGTCGAGACGCCAGGCCAGCAAGGTGAGGTCGTCACGTCGCCGGTGGTGATGGAGGCGGTCGTCTCCCGGGTCACGGTCCTGGAGACAGGGGACACGTTGGTCGATGTGCTGGTGCCGACGGAGAAGTCGGCCGAGCTGGCCGCAAGGGCTGCGACCGGACGGGTGGCTCTCGTCCTTGAATCGCGGGAGCGGTGATGGCGCATGGCTGTGTTCGCGTGCGCTTCGGCGTCTGGTTCCCCGGGGGTCACCACGACGGTGCTGGCGTTGGCGTGCGAGTGGCCGCGTCCGGTGGTGGTGGTCGAGGCTGACCCGACGGCGGGGTCGGCGATTCTGGCCGGCTTCTTCCGCGGCGTGGTCGAGCCGAGCGGTGGGCTGGTGGAGTTGATGGTCGCGCAGCGTCAGGATCAGCTGGCCACACGGCTGCCCTCGGCACTGCTGCCGATCCCGGATTCTGCGGTGAAGGTGTTGCCGGGCATCCAGACCCGCGCGCAGGCCGCTGGGCTGGAGTCGGTGTGGTCGCCGCTGCTGACCGCCCTGCGTGACCTGGACGAGACTGGGACGGACGTCCTGGTCGATGCGGGACGTCTGCCGTGGACGGGCTCGCTGAACTCGCTCGTGCTCGGCGCGGACGTGCTGCTCTTGGCGGCTGGGTCGAACCTCCCGGTGGTCGCGAAGACTCGCGCCCTCGCCGCGGATCTCGCCGACCAGCGCCCGTCCGGCGTCGGCCTGCTGGTCATCGGCCCGAACCGGCCGTACGGCATCGGTGAGGTCGCGAACGCCCTTGGCCTGCCGGCCGTGGGACGGATCGAGTGGGACCCGCGCGCCGCAGCCGTCTACTCCCTGGGCGAGGCGCCCGCCCGTCACGCGGAGCGTTCGGCGTTCCGGGGCAGTATCCGGGCCACCGGCGAGGCGATCCGGGCCTTCGCTGAAGCCGCTAGCCGTCCCGCAAGTTCGTCTCTCAGCATCGGAGGTGTCCGGTGAACGCCGACTCCAATCCGCAGGCAGACCGTCCGTCCCTGGACAACCTGGCACTGTTCCGACCCACCCCGCGCGGCGACTCCACGGCCCTCCCGGGCCGGGTGCGTTCCAGCTTCCGGCTCGGCCCCGGCGACGCCCGTCCACAGATCCGGCTGGTGGTCTCCGAGCCGGAACCCTTTGAACCCGTACCGGAAGCCGCGCTGCTACCGACGGTGACGACCGGGTTCTCGATCGACTGGAAGCTGGTTGCGGCGTTCCGCGGCAAGGCGGCCGAGGCGCTTACCCAGCGGTTGGGGCAGGCGACGTCCCGCGAGGCGCAGCAGGAGTTGGGGCGGGCGATCATCACCGAGCTGCTGGACGCCGCCGCAGACGAGGCAGTGACCGCCGGCCGTCCGACCTGGACCCGGGCCGAGCAGGCAGCGTTGGCGCAAGCGATCTTCGACTCGTTGTTCCGGCTGGGACGACTCCAGCCGCTGGTGGACGACGACCGGGTGGAGAACATCATCATCCTGGGTCACGACCGGGTGTGGCTGGAACTCGTCGACGGGACGCTGATTCCGGGCCCGGCGGTGGCCGATTCCGACGAGGAGCTGATCGAGTTCATCAGCTTCCTTGCCTCCCGTGAAGGGTCGGCCCGCTCCTTCTCTGAGGCGCACCCGTCGCTGGATCTACGGCTGGCAGACGGCTCGCGACTGTCGGCGACAAACTGGGTAACCTCGACGCCGTCGATCGTGATCCGCCGCCACCGGCTGGTCGACGTCACCCTGGACGACCTGGTGCGGCTGGGCACCCTGACCCCGGTGATGGCGAGCTTCCTGAGGGCTGCGGTGAAGGCCGAGTTGTCGATCGTGGTCGCCGGAGCCCAAGGTGCCGGCAAGACCACCATGTTGCGGGCACTCTGCAACGAGATCGACCCGCTGGAGCAACTCGCCACATTCGAGGATCCGCACGAGCTGTTCCTCGACGAGCTGCCGGAACGGCACGCAGTCGTGCACGCATTCGAGGCCCGCCACGGCTCCGGCGAGATCGGCGCGGACGGCAGGCCGGCCGGCGAGTTCGGCCTGGACATGGCCCTGCCGGTCAGCCAACGCAAGAACGTGGCCCGCCAGATCGTCGGCGAGGTCCGGGGCCCGGAGGCATGGCTGATGATCAAGGCGATGGAGTCCGGATCGGGATCGCTGTCGACCACCCATGCCGCCTCGGCCGCGGATGCGATGGACAAGCTGGTGACCTGCTGCATGGAGGCCGGCCGGCACGTGTCGAGTGAGTTGGCGGCCCGCAAGCTTGGGCGGGCGATCGATCTGGTCGTTCACATTCGACTCGACAACACGACCGACATCGACGGCACCAGACACCGCCGCCGGGCCGTCTCCGAGATCGTCGCTGTCGGTCAGGGCGAGGTCGACCTGGGCTACGCCCTCACGACGGTGTTCAGCCCGGTGCCGAACGCGCCCGCGTCACCGACCCTGCTGCCCGACCACCTGCGGGTGCTGGCCCACCACGGCTTCGACATCGACACCTTCCACGCCCAGGCGAGGGGAGCCCGACGATGACCACACTGATTGCCGCACTGTCGGGTGCCCTGATCGCCGCCGGTCTGGTCTTGTTCGTGCTCTGGCTGTGGCCCGCCGAGCCGGACGTCGCCAGGCCCCGCCGCAGCCCCGGCCTGATGATCCGGTGGCGCCGCATCCCGGCCCATACCCGCTGGTCCGTGGCCGGGGGTATCGCCGTCGGCCTGATCGTCGCCGTCCTCACGGGGTGGTGGATCGCCGTTCTCGTGATCCCGGTCGCCGCCGTCGGGCTGCCCGTCCTGATCATCGGCACCCCGGAGAAGTCCCACATCGAACGCATGGAAGCCATGGCCGAGTGGACCCGCGGACTGGCCGGAGTGCTGAGCGCAGGCATCGGCCTCGAACAGGCCCTGGTCGCGATGCTCAAGTCGACACCGCCCGCGATCGGCAAGGAGGTCCGGTCCCTGGTTGGCCGGATGCAGTCCCGCTGGTCGAGCGAGGACGCCCTGCGCGCCTTCGCCGACGACCTCGACGACCCGACCGGAGACCTGATCGCCGCCTATCTGATCCTCGGCGCCCGACGGCGTGGCGGCAGTCTCGCGACCGTCCTGCAGACCTTGGCGGATTCGGTCGCCGAGGATGTGGCAGCCCGCCGCCAGGTCGAGGCCGAACGCGCCAAGCCCCGGGGAGCGATGAGATGGACCACCATCATCACCGCTGTCGGGCTGACGGCCTTCAGCCTCAGCGGCGCGATGGCTGGCTACTCCAGCCCGATCGGACAGATCGCCCTGGCCTGCCTACTCGGCCTGTACGCCCTGACCCTTCTCTGCATGCAGCGCCTGGCGACCCCCAAACCACTGCCCAGGTTCCTCGGGTTGTCGGTGAGGCAGGACCGGCCGTGAACGGCATCTTGATCGTCGCGATCGCCGGAGCACTTGTGGCCGCCGGTGTGGTGGGCATCGTCTGGTACCTGATCCCCGCCAGTGTCGACGTCGTCGATGGCCTCGACCGGCTGCTGACCCCGGCACGTCCTCGCGAGTCCGCCGAGATCCCGACCACGAGCACCGAGCGGATCGGCCACTGGACGCTGCGCCACCTCCCGCCCGCGCTGTGGAAGATGGCGCCGCTGCGCGACCTGGAGATCCTGCGCAAGTCGGTGAGCGAGTTCTACGGCGAGAAGGCTCTCGTCGCGCTCATCGGGCTGGTCACCGTCCCTGCACTGACCTGGGTGCTCAGCTTCGCCGGACTGCGCCTGCCGATCGCGATCCCGGTCGGCGCCACCCTCACGATCTCGGCCGGTCTGTGGTTCCTGCCCGATCTCGACGTCCGCCACCGAGCGGCCGAGGCCAGGGCCGAGTTCGGCCGCGCGTTGGGCGCCTACATCGAACTGGTCGCGATGGAACGCCAGTCCGGCTCCGGTGCCCGCCAAGCCCTCGAGATCGCCGCCACCATCGGCGACTCCTGGGTGTTCACCCGCATCAGCCAGGAACTCGCCCGCTCCGGCTGGGCCGGCCAAACCCCGTGGGAGGCCCTGCACAACCTCGGCGAGCAACTCGGGCTGCCCGCACTGGGTGACCTGTCGGACATCATGCGGCTCGGTGGCGAGGAGGGCGCTCAGGTCGTCACGACGCTGCGGGCCCGGGCCGGGGCGATCCGCACCCAGATGCGCACCGACGCCGTCGCCCACGCCAACAACACCGCCGAGCGCCTCACCCTGCCCGGCATGGTGATGGCCGCCCTGTTCACCGTGATCCTCGTGGCACCCGGACTGGCCGCCATGTTCGTCGGATAACGCCCCCTGTGAAAGGAACCCTGAGAATGAAGTACCTCATCGCATTCCAGCTGGCCAGCCAGCAACTGCTGGCCCGCGCCACCCAGCCGCGTCCCCGGGACGAACGCGGTGCCACGACCGTCGAGTACGTCCTGTGGACGGCATTCGCCGTCCTCATCGTCGGCGTCGCGATCGCCGTGATCACCGGCTACATCAACACCCAACTCGCCAAGATCGGCTGACCAGATGCGGCTGACTGGCGGCGAGCGAGGCTCAGTCACGGTCGAGATGGTGGTGCTGATGCCCGTCCTGCTCGCCACACTGTTCGGCGGCATCCAGGCAGGCGTGGTGTTCCACGCCCGCCACATCGCGATCGCCGCCGCCCAGGAAGGCGCCCGGACGGCAGCCGCCTACCAGGCGAGCCTGCCCGACGGGATCAGCACGGCCACAACCACCGCCACCGACTGGGCAGGCCAGACCCTGACCGGCATTCAGGTCACCGGACAGCGCACCACCACGCGGGTCTCCATCACCGTCCAGGGCAGCGCCATCAGCCTCCTGCCTGGGGTGTCCTGGCCGATCGAACAGACAGCCACACTGCCCGTGGAGAGACTCCAATGAACTCCAGATGGCGCGACGAACGAGGCTCGGCCACGGTCGAGGCCGTGCTCGGTGTGCCTGTGTTCGTGCTGCTGATCCTGCTCGCGATCATGGGCGGACGCGTCGCGCTGGCCAAACAGGCCGTCGATGCCGCCACCGCCGACGCCGCCCGGGTCGCGTCCCTGTCCCGTGACGCCACCAAGGCCAAGAGCGACGCCATCGACGTGGCCGAAGCCAGCCTCGCCAACCAGGGCATCACCTGTCTCGACACCACCATCACCGTCGACACCGCGGCGCTACGCCGTCCCGCAGGAACCCCAGGCGTGGTGACCGCCACGCTGTCATGCACCCTGCGGCTGGCCGACCTGGGACTGCCCGGGACAGCCAGCCGGACGATCACAGCCACCGTCACCTCACCCGTCGACACCTTCAGAGAGCGAGCCGGCCGATGACGCGACACCGAGACGAACGCGGGGCGGTCACCGTGTGGCTGGCCGGCGCCAGCGTGCTCATGGTCAGCGTCATCGGCATCACGGTCGACCTGGGTGGCCAGCTTCACGCCAAGGAACGCGCCCACACCATCGCCGCGCAGGCTGCCCGCACCGGAGCCGAGCAGATCACGGCCGACGCGATGCTCGGCACGAAACCCAAGCTCGACGTCGGCAGGGCCCGCAGCGCCGCCTACACCTACCTGCGCGTCGCCGGCGTCGACGGCACCGTCTCGGTCAGCAGCGGCGTCCGCGTCACCGTCACCGTGGTCGACACCTACCAGCCGCTGTTCCTGGGCTCCATCGGCGTCGGAACCCTCACCGTGTCTGCCAGCTCGACAGCCGAACTCAAACGCGCCCTGGACGGGAGCGAACGATGACGACCGCCCGCACCCGACTCGCCGGACTGGGCGCGAGTCTCCTCATCACCGCCATCGTGGTGGCGCTCCCCGTGCTGCTCATCGCCACCCGGCCCACCCGCCTGCCCTCGCTCGGCAGCCCCGACGACGGCACCCTCGCCCTGCTCGCGATCTGGGGCTTCTCCTGCATCGTGTGGGTCCTCCTCACAGGCCTGATCGTCACTGAGGCCGTCGCCGCCATCCGCGGGTTCCGGCCTCCCCAGCTCCGTGGCGTCAGCTGGCCGCAGAACCTCGTCCGCAACCTGGTCGCGACCGCCGCGCTGCTGTTCGTCGCGACCCCGACACTGACCGCGCTGCCCGCACCCGTCGCGGTGGCCCAGCCCATACCGACACCGCCGGCGCCCAACCCCACCACCTCACCCGCCAAGGCGGCCCCAACCGAGCCGGCCACCGTCGACTACGTCGTGCAACGCGGCGACTCCCTGTGGCGGATCGCAGCGCGACACCTCGGGAACGGCAACCGGTACCCCGAGATAGTCGACCTCAACACCAAGCTCCTCAAGCGCGGCCCCGACTTCATTCGCGAAGGCTGGACCATCAAGCTCCCCGCCATCAAGAAGGTGAACGGCTACGACACCTACACCGTCCGCAAAGGCGACACCCTCTCCGAGATCGCCCTCGAAGAACTCGGCAACGCACACGCCTGGCCCAAGATCGCCGCCGCCTCCCGCAGCATCGTCCAACCCGACGGCCGCCGCCTGACCGACCCCGACCAG
>DAINOM010000040.1:0-23321 GCA_036735445.1 Propionicimonas sp. | reverse complement strand
AAGCCGAAGCCCTTGTCGGAGTTGAACCATTTGACAGTGCCAGTGGCCATGTCGGTATTCCTTCGTGTTGTCGGACCGCCGAATGCGGCCCTGGTGGCCGCACCGGCGGCGCCGGTGCGGGGACTCTGGGTGGGGTTGCGCCTGCTCGCGACGACGTGCGGCGGGGGAAGGGGGCGCAGTGCGGCCTGCCGCCAGGTGACGGGCGTGGCGGGTGTTGCGATTGTGATGAGGCTCTTCTCGTTGACGGGAGCGGCGGTCTGCCGCCGGAGGGGATCGCCGGCTCGTGAGCGCGGCTACCGCGTAAAGGACAGGGGCACCACACGGGTGCGAAGGCGCCACTTTACCACGCCTGGCACGCGTGCTGATTCGGGGGAGCGGCGTGGCTGTGCGATACTTGAGGGGAGGACGCGGTCGTCGCGTCCCTGCATCGCACCACATTCCGCACCGCGCCGCTGGCCTGGCCATCGAGGACGCGAGCGGACTTGGACCGTGGTGACCAGTCTTCTCCGAAAGCAGTTCTGCTCTTGTCCCACTCTGATCGTGCCCTGCCGTCGTTCGCGTCGCTGGGTGTCCCCACCGCACTGCTCGACCCGCTGTCCCAGCGTGGCGTGAGCACCCCGTTCCCCATCCAGTCCGCCACCCTTCCCGACACGCTCGCCGGCCGCGACGTCCTCGGCCGCGGCCGCACCGGCTCGGGCAAGACGCTCGCCTTCTCCCTGCCGCTGGTCGCCCGGCTGGCCGGGCTGGTGTCCTCGGACGCCGGGATCGCCCGGCGGAGCCGTCCCGGCGCGCCCCGCGGCCTGGTGCTCGCCCCGACCCGGGAGCTGGCCAACCAGATCGTGGCCACGCTCGAGCCACTGGCCGCCGCGGCCCGGCTCAGCGTCATGACGATCTTCGGCGGCGTGAACCAGTCCGGGCAGGTGCGCCGGCTGCGCCAGGGCGTGGACATCGTCGTGGCCACGCCCGGACGCCTGGAGGACCTGATGGGCCAGGGCCACCTGCGGCTGGACGACATCGCGGTGACCGTCCTCGATGAGGCCGATCACATGGCCGACCTCGGCTTCCTGCCGAGCGTGACGCGGATTCTGGCGGCGACCCCGTCCGGCGGGCAGCGGATGCTGTTCTCCGCGACGCTCGATGCGGCTGTCGACAAGCTGGTGAAGCGATTCCTCGACCATCCGCTGGTGCACAGCGTGGACGCGGCCTCCTCGCCGGTGGTGGCGATGACCCACCACGTCCTGCTGGTGCCCGACCCCGGGCAGAAGCGGCAGGTCGTGCGTGAGCTCGCCGCCGGTGCGGGACGGCGGCTGCTGTTCACCCGGACCAAGCACCAGGCCCGCAAGCTCGCCCGGGAGCTGACCGCGGACGGGATCCCGGCCGTCGAACTGCACGGCAACCTGTCGCAGAATGCGCGCGAGCGCGGGCTGAAGGCGTTCGCGGACGGCCAGGTGCGCGTGATGGTGGCCACCGACATCGCCGCCCGCGGCATCCACGTCGACGAGGTGGAGCTGGTCGTGCACGTCGACCCGCCGGCCGAGCACAAGGCATACCTGCACCGTTCCGGACGGACGGCCCGCGCGGGCAACGCCGGTGACGTCGTCACTCTCGTGCTGCCCGAGCAGCGCCGGGACTTCCAGTCGCTCGCGCGTGCGGCGAAGATCTCCGTGACCCCGACGCCGGTGCGTTCCGGCGACGCGTCGTTGCGGGACCTCGCCGGCCCCGCCGCGGCCGCGGTGACGCCCGATCAGGCTCCTGCCGCAGCGGCCCGCCGTGGCGATCCGGCCGCCGGCAAGCCCGCGAACAGCCGTCGCCCGCGCCCGCAGGGTGCGCCGAAGAGTGGCTCGGCGGCGCAGCCGGCCAGGCCGCGGACGAGGCAGGGCCAGTCCCGGTCCCCGCAGCCGGCCAGCCACGGAGCCGCGGCCTTCTCCAGCCGCGGACACCGTCGTGGGGGCTCGCGCCGAGCGGCCTGACCCAGTCACGGTGCACCCGGGCGACCGCGCGTCGGCCCGGGTGCCGGACTGCCCGCGAGGATTTGCACTGAACTCGCGGGGATCCTGCCCTTGAATCGTGGAAACCGGCATCGAGAGTGCAAATCCTCCGGCCGGCCCTCGCCGCACGCTCCGAAGGCGCGGCGCGAAGGGCTTGACACCAGCCTCTGGTCGAGTAATGTCTCAACCATCCGATGGTCCGACCATCAAACCAAGGCCGGACGAACACGAAGAGGTGTCAAGTGAATCTGTACTCATTGGTGGGCAAGCGGGTCGAGGCCGCGGGTCCGATCCGGGTCGGCGTGATCGGCGCCGGCAAGTTCGCGTCCATGTTCCTCACCCAGGCGACGGTGTCCCCGTGGATCCACGTGGTCGGCGTGGCCGACATCAACGTGCCGAAGGCCAGGGACGCCCTGAAGCGCACCGGCTGGGCGGAGGAGCGCTATGCCGCCGCCAGCATCGCCGAGGCGCTGGCCAAGGGCACGACCGCGGTGGTCGACAACGCCGACGCCGTCCTCACCGAGCCCCGGATCGAGGTCATCCTCGAGATCACCGGCAACCCGATCTTCGGCACGGTGCACGCGGCCAAGGCCATCGAGAACGGCAAGCACGTGATCATGGTCAACGTCGAGGCGGACTGCATGCTCGGCCCGATCCTGGCCAGGAAGGCCGAGGCGGCCGGCGTCGTCTACGCCATGGCCTACGGCGACCAGCCCGCACTGATCTGCGAGATGGTCGACTGGGCGCGCACCTGCGGCTTCGACATCGTCGCCGCCGGCAAGGGCACCAAGTACCTGCCCGAGTACAACTACTCGACCCCGGACACCATCTGGGACCACTGGGGCTTCACCAAGGAGCAGTTGGCCACCGGCGACTACAACGCCCAGATGTTCAACTCCTTCCTCGACGGCACCAAGTCCGCCATCGAGATGACGGCGGTCGCCAACGGCACCGGCCTGATGCCGCAGGACGAGGGCCTGTTCTTCCCGCCGGCCGGCGCGGACGACCTGGCCTCGGTCTACCGGCCGACCGCGGACGGCGGCATCCTCACCCGCACGGGCACCGTGGAGATCGCCTCCAGCCTCAACCGGGACGGCAGCGAGGTGTTCAAGCACATCCGCAACGGCGTCTTCGTCGTCTTCAGGGGCCGGACCGACTACGCGTCGCACTGCTTCGCCGAGTACGGCATGGTGACCGACCCCAGCGGCCAGTACACCGCGCTCTACCGTCCGTACCACCTGATCGGGCTGGAGCTCGGGGTGAGCATCGCCGCGGCCGTGCTGCGCAATGAGCCGACCGGCTGCAGCAAGTACTTCAACGGCGACGTCATGACCACCGCCAAGAAGGACCTGCAGGCCGGCGACATCCTGGACGGCGAGGGCGGCTACACCGCGTTCGGCAGGCTGGCGCCCGCCGCGCTGTCGCTGCAGCGTCGCGCGCTGCCGCTCGGCCTCGCCCACAAGGCGAAGATGGTCCGGCCGGTCGCCAAGGGCGAGACGATCACCTGGGACGACGTGGAGGTCGACGAGTCGCTGCTCGCCGTCCAGCTGCGCCGCCAGCTCGAGCACGAGTTCAGCCCCGCCCTGGTCTGAGCGATGTGCCCCGAGACCGTCGATAGGATGTCCGGCGACGTCCCCTCTTCTGCTGACGTCCCCTCTCCAGCCGAAGGACAGGAGCGACCGGATGGCGGTTTCGAACGGCGCCTGGGAGCCCGTGCAGCGGTCGCGCACCCACGAACTGGTCATGTCCCAGATCGAGGCGCGGCTGCTGAGCGGGCAACTCCAGCCCGGCGACCAGCTGCCCAGCGAACGCGAACTCGCCAGCCTGCTCGGCGTGTCCCGCTCGTCGCTGCGGGAGTCGCTGCGGGTGCTCGAGGCGCTGGGGATCATCGAGGTGCGCCTGGGTGGCGGCCCGGAGAGCGGGGCGGTGCTCAGGAGCCAGCCGGGCTTCGGCTTCGTCCGGTTGCTCCAGCTCGAACTGGCGATGGGGCACTTCTCGTCCGAGGACGTGCTGGGGACGAGAATCGCCCTGGAGGAGTGGTCCTGCGGCAACGCCGCTCAGCTGGCCACTCCCGCCGACATCGCCGAGCTGGGGGCCATCCTCGACCGGATGGACGACCCGCAGATCACCACCGGGGAGTTCAACTCGCTGGACACGGCGTTCCACGTCCGGATCGCCGAAGCCGCCGGGAACGCACTCACCGCACACCTCATGGGGTCACTGCGGCTGGCCATCCGGCAACAGATGATCGACGCCTACGCCCGGCTCGCCGACTGGCGGACCACGGCGGTCACGGTTCGCGCCGAACACCGCGCGATCCTCGACGCGATCGACAAGCGACAGACAGATAACGCCCGGACCCTGGTCCGGGAGCACATACGCAGTTTCTACATCCGAACCGAAACGGTGGATCCAGCGACGGTGTAGTCGCCACGGGCCCCGTTCGGACCATCCGGCGGGGCATTTTCGTGGCTCGCCCGCACTGACAAGGGATCAACGACGTGACCAGTCATATCCAGAACCTGCCCATCCAGGCCAGGGACGGCTCTCCAGACAAGCTCAAGACCGCGATCGGCAGTGCCGTCGGCACCACGATCGAGAACTACGACTTCCTGGCCTACGGCACCGCTTCGGCGCTGTACTTCGGCAAGGACTTCTTCCCCGGCACCGATCCGGTGGTCGGCACCCTGCTCGCGTTCGCCACGCTCGGCGTGGGCTTCGCGATGCGGCCGATCGGTGGCCTGGTCGGTGGCTACCTCGGTGACCGGATCGGCCGCAAGCCGGTGCTGGTCGGCGCGCTGCTGGTGATGGGCTTCGCCACCTTCCTGATCGGCTGCCTGCCCACCTACGCGATGGTCGGGGTGTGGGCACCGGTCCTCCTGGTCGTCATCCGGATGATCCAGGGCCTCGCCTTCGGCGCCGAGTGGGGCGGGGCGATCATGATGGCGTTCGAGCACGCGCCGTGGCGGCAGCGCGGTCGCTACGCCGCGATCCCGCAGGCCGGTGTGCCGCTGGGCCTGCTGCTGGCCAACCTGGTGTTCCTGGTCTCGGCCGGCTGGCCCGGCGAGATCGCGTGGCGGGTGCCGTTCCTGTTCAGCATCGTGCTGGTCGGCGCGGGCTTCTTCATCCGGATGAAGGTCGGCGAGTCCCCGGAGTTCCTCGAGACCAAGAGCCGTGGCGAGATCGTGAAGAACCCGCTGGTCACCGTGCTGAAGGACGACTGGTCCACCATCCTGCGGATCATCGGCCTGCGGCTGGCCGAGTCCGGCGGCTTCTACGTGATCGTCACCTACCTGCTGTCGTACATCACGTCCAACAAGATCGCCCCGCGCGAGGTCGCCCTCACCGGCCTGGTGATCGCCGCGGCCCTCGGTGTGGCCACCACCATCGGCTGGGGCATCCTCTCCGACCGCGTGGGCCGCCGTCCGCTGTACCTGTGGGGGACGATCGGCATCATCGCCTTCGGCTTCCCGATGTTCCTGCTGGTGCACACCGGCATCCCGGTGGTGATCGTGTTGGTCTACATCGTCGGCCTGGCGGTGCTCCACGACATGCTCGCCGCCTCGCAGGGCGCCTGGTTCTCGGAGCTGTTCAACGCCAGCACCCGGACGTCCGGTGCGTCCATCGGCTACCAGTTCTCGGCCTCGCTGTCGGGCTTCATCCCGCTGATCGCGGCCGCGGTCGCGGCCAACTTCGGCTGGACGGGCGTCGCCTGGGTGTACATGATCTGCGGCGGTCTCGGCCTGCTGGCCGCGCTGGTGACCAGGGAGACCTGGAACACCATCACCCGTCGTCAGGTAGACAAGGTGATCGCCGGCGAGTCCACCAGCCTGACCCCGAGCGAGGTCTGAGCCGGATGCGCACCGTCGTTCTCGATGACGACCCGACCGGCACGCAGTCGGCCACCGGCGTCACCGTCCTGTTCGAGGCGGACGAGGCCCTGCTGGCGGACGTGCTGGCCGCCGAGCAGAGCGTGTACGTCCAGACCAACAGCCGGGCGATCCCGGAACCGGACGCGGTGGCTCTGGTCGCCAGGGTGCGTGACTGCGCCCTGGCGGCCGGGGCCCGCCTCGGCCAGGAGATCCAGTTCGTGCTGCGCGGCGACTCGACCCTGCGCGGCCATGTGTTCGCGGAGAGTGCCGTCTTCGCGGGCCCGGACTCGGTGCTGCTGTTCGTCCCCGCCTTCCCGGACGGGGGCAGGACGACGCGGGACGGCGTCCACTACGCCCGCATCGACGGGGTGGACGTGCCGGCCGGCGAGACCGAGTACGCCGACGACCCGGTGTTCGGCTTCCGCAACTCCGCGATGACCGGGTACGTCGCCGAGAAGACCGGCGCGCCGTCGGTGCACGTCTCCCTCGGCGACGTCCGTTCGGGCGGCGTGGCGGCGGCACTCGTCGACGTGGCTTCGGGCGCGGTGGTCACCTGCGACGCGGTGACCAACGGCGACATCGCCCTCATCGCCGCCTCGGTCCGGGACGCCCGCGCACGGGGGCGCCAGGTGGTCGTCCGCTCGGCGGCACCCCTCGCCGCGGAGCTGGCCGGCGTGGTGAGCCAGGGCCTGCTGCCGGTACCGCTGGTGCCTGAGCGGCGCCGGACGCTCCTGGTCTGCGGTTCGCACACCGCCGGCGCGACGGCCCAGCTCGCCGCGCTGGCCGAGGACTACGGCCGTCCGGTCGAGGTGGACACCGAGGCGGCCCTGGCCGATCCGGTGGAAGCCGGATCCGGTGCGGGTGCGGAGATCCGCGGGCTGCTCCTGGACGGGGGCTTCGCGATGGTGACGAGTTCCCGCGTCCGGTCCGCGCAGCACAACACCCTCGACCACGGCGAGCGGGTGATGACCGCGCTCACGACAGCCGTCGCGGCCGTGCGGGACGTGGCCGACGTGGTGATCGCCAAGGGCGGGATCACCTCCGCCGAGGTGGCCCGCACCGGGCTCGGCGTGGACTCCGCCCATGTGTTGGGCCAGGTCCTGCCCGGGGTATCGGTGTGGTCACTGGAGCCCGAGCCGGGACGGACGCAGCTCTACGTGGTCGTCCCCGGCAACGTCGGCGGCCCGGACACGCTGCGGCGGATCCTGGCCGCGGTAGGGCTGACGGCGGCCGCCACCGCGTCAGCGCAGTGAATCGCGGGGACGGTTCCTGACCTGGTCCAGCTGGACCGAGTCAGGAACCGTCCCCGCGGTTCAGGCCCGTCCGGTCTACTTCACCGGCTCGGGCTCGTCGTCGAAGACGATCTCCTCGGTGTACGTGGCCTTCTGGGCCTTCGACGGGATCGGCCGGCCGTCGCTGTCGTAGTCCTCCTTGCGGACGTCGAACTTCGCCGGGTTCCGGGCGACCCTGATCAGGGCGACCATCATCAGCACGGTCAGGAACAGCGCCGGGACACCACCCAGGTTGGACAGCATCTTGATGCCGTCCGTGCCGTTCGTCGCCGCCAGCAGCACCCACGCCACCACGCCGAGCAGCACGCCCCAGAAGATCTTCTGCCACCGCGACGGCTCCGGTGACTCCGCCGAGATGCCGGTCGAGGACAGCCCGCCCAGCGTCGTCGTGTACGCGTCCGAACCGGTCACGTACGACAGGAACACCGCCACCACGAACAGCGGGATCAGCAGCAGCGCCATCGGGAAGTTGTTGAAGAACGCGTAGACCACGTGCTCCGTGCCCTTCTCCAGCGCACCGGACAGCGCACCCGGGGTCCCGGTCTCGATCTTCAGCGCGGCGGACGCGAACACGCCCACCCACAGGATGTCGAAGATCGCCGGCAGCAGGAACTGCACGGTCAGCGCCTTGCGGACGGTGTGCCCGTAGGCGATGCGGCCCAGGAACATGCCGGAGATCGGCGCCCACGACAGCCAGTTGCACCAGTAGAAGATCGTCCAGCCGCCGGCCCAGGCGTCGCCGGCGGCGGCACCGGTGAACGCGGCCTTCGGGAAGAAGTTCGCCACCGAGTCCGCGAACGCCTCGGTGCTCAGGTTCAGCAGGAACGCCGTCCCGCCGAAGACCAGCACGAACACGAACAGGAAGATGAACAGGATCATGTTCGCCTGCGACAGCCACTTGATGCCCTTGAACAGGCCGGTGATGGACGAGATCACGAACGCCACCACGATGGCGATGTCCACGACCGCCCAGCTGAACAGGCCGGACTGCCAGCCGGTCAGGAACTCCAGGCCGCCGGAGACCGACAGGATGCCGGTGCCCAGGGACGCGGCCATGCCGGCCACCAGCGAGTACATGACGATCGCGTCCAGGCCCTGCGACCACTTGCCGAGGATCCGGTCACCGAAGAGCGGCACCAGGGTGGCGGCGATCGTGTACGGCTTGCGCATGTTGTAGAAGGCGAACGCGAACAGCACCGTCGGCAGCGCGTAGATCGCCAGCGGCAGGAAGCCCCAGTGGATGTACATCGTCGAGACCGCGAACACCTGTGCCTCGGGGGAGCCGGGCGTGAGCCCCAGCGACTCCGGCGGGTACAGCAGGTGGTACAGCGGCTCGGACGTGCCCCAGAACAGGATGCCGACGGCGATGATCGTGGTCAGCGTGATGCTGAAGAAGCGGACGCTGTCCAGCATCGGCTTGGCGTTGCGGCCGCCGATCCGGACGTCGCCGAACTTCGAGACCATCGCGTAGATGACCACACCGAGCGCGGCCAGCACGCCGAGCGAGAACGCCCAGGCGAGGTTGGCGATGATCCACGTGTTGGCCGCGTTGATGCCGGCGCTGAACCCCTCCTTGTCGGCGAAGTTCCAGATGGCTGCCGCCACGAACAGCACCGCGGGCGGCCAGAAGGCGATGTGCCGCAGGCCCTTCGGCTTGCTGGGCATGGGTGAGGGCTGCTTCGTTGCATCCTCGCTGGCAATAGTTTGGGTTGCCATCGTGCCTTAACTCCTTTCAGTGTGCGATATGCGGTTGTCGTCGGCCGGGCCCCGTCGTTGGTGCCGGTCGGCTCCGGCTATCCGGTCAGGCCGTGGAGTTGCCGGTTGGTGTCGGCAAGGGCGGACGCCAGTGCCGCGTGGATCGGCCGAAGCCGCGTGTAGAACTCGTGGTTCGCCGGGTCCGGCTGGAAGGCCGCGGCCGGACGGACCATCGCCCGGGTCGCCTCGTCGAAGCCGGCGAACACGCCCGTGCCGACCGCGGCGCAGATCGCCGAACCCAGCGACGCGGCGTTGTTCAGCTCGGTGCGGACGGACGGAATGCCGTAGCAGTCCGCGACGATCTGCATCATCAGGTCGGAGTTCGAGCCGCCGCCGGAGACGATCACCCGGTCGTAGCTGGTGCCGAGCTCCGCGGCCATCAACTCGGACTTGCCGGCCATCGTCATGGCGATCGCCTCCAGCACCGAGCGGTACATGTGCGCCCGGCCCTGCCGTCCGTCGAAGCCGACGATCGCGCCCTTGCGCCACGGCTCGTCGGTGGGCGCCAGCCAGTCGAGGACGGTGAGCAGCCCGTCGCTGCCGGCGGGCACCATCGCCGCCTCGCGGTTCAGGTAGTCCTCGACGCTCAGCCCCGCCTCGGCGGCGGCCAGCGACGCCTCCCGTCCGAACAGGTCGCGCTCCCAGCTCACCGTCCACATGCCGCGGCGGATGCCGTTGCTCTCGTAGAGGTACCGGTGCGGCTCGCTGGCGAAGTTCGTCCAGAAGTGGGTGGACTCGCGCACGTTCCGCTCGCCCACCGACATCGACGCGATGTACGTGCCCAGGGAGAGCAGGACGTCGCCGGGCTCCCGCAGGCCGGAGCCGAGCGCCTCGACCGCCTTGTCGTTGGACGTCGCGAACACCGGCAGCCCCGCGGGGATCCCGGTCGCCCGCGACGCCTCCTCGGTGACCTCGCCGAGCAGCTCGCCGGGCAGGGCCAGGTCGAACAGGGCCTCCCGCGGGTAGCCGCAGGCGTCGAAGGCCTCGCCGTCCGGCAGCCACTGCCAGGTGTCGGTGTCGATCGGCCACATGCCCTGGTAGTTGGCCGCGGTGTCGACGGTGCGGCCGGTCATCCGCCGGGTGATGTACCCCGAGGACGTGGTGACGTGGGTGGTGCCCGGGAAATCGCCGCGGACGTACGGGCGCGAGACCCGGCCGTCCATCCAGCTGAGCACGGGGTGGGCCAGCGTGCCGTCCGCGCGCACCATCGCCCGGCAGAACCGGATCGTGCACAGCCCGACGCCGACGATCTCGGCCGGGTCGCCGCCGAACTGCCGCATGGCTTCGGCGGACGCCACGCAGATCGAGTGCCACAGGTCGTCGTCCGGATGCTCCACCACGCCCGGGCGGGGGGTGTCGTTGGGACGCAGCCGCGCCCGGCCGCCGGCCACCGGCCGGCCGGTCGTGTCGAAGATCACGACCTTGGTGCTCTGGGAGCCGTTGTCGATCCCGAGCAGGTAGTCAGGCATGGGTGGCCGTCACTTCTCGAGGGGGAAGATCGTGCCGGGGTTCATGATCCCGTTCGGGTCGAAGGCCGCCTTCAGCCCGGCCAGCAGCGGGTAGGCCGAGCCGTGCTCCTGCGCGGTCCAGGCCGTCCGGTACTTGCCGATGCCGTGGTGGTGCACCATCGAGCCGCCCACCCGCAGCGCCTCCTCGACGATGATCGCGTTGATCGGGACGTGGTACTTCGTGATCTCCTCGCGCGGCTCGCAGCGGATGTCGTAGTCGTAGACGAAGTACAGGTTCGTCCCGGTCTGGTAGCTGTGCGACGAGTGGGCCCCGAGCATCGTCAGGTCGCCGGCGGCCGGGAACTCGGTGCGGATGCGGCGGATCACGTTGTTGTAGAGGTCGGCGATCACCGACCAGTTCGCGGAGACCTCGGTGGTGTAGCCGAGGTTCCGGTGCTCGACCATCCACTGCCGTTCCGCGACGATCTTGTCCCAGCCCCAGTTGAGGTGGTCGAACCAGTCCTGGATCAGCCGCGGATCCACCGGGGTGTGCGCGACGGTGGCGACGGCGTCCTCGATGCCGCCGGCGGTGGCCTCGACGATCCCCTTCGGGCCCTCGGCGATGAAGATCAGGACGCACTTGCCCCCGTGGAAGTGGGCGAAGTGCTGGCGGGCGTCCTCCTCGGAGTACACCCGGCACACCGACGGCCGGTAGCCGTCCGTGACGACCTTGCGGATCACGGCCAGGCCCGACTCCATGTCGTCGACCAGGTAGCCGAAGTGCCGGTTGTTCTCCGGGTAGTGGCGGTACAGCTTCACCGTCACCTCGGTGATGAAGCACAGGGCGCCCTCGTTGCCGATCACGATGTGGCGGATGTCGGGGCCCGCGGCGCGCCGCGGCACGTTCTTGATCCGCGTGATCGTGCCGTCGGGCAGGACCGCCTCCAGGCCGACGACCATGTCCTCGATGCCGCCGTACAGGGTGGAGAGCTGGCCGGTGGAGCGGGTCGCGGTCAGGCCGCCCATCTGCGCCAGCGGCTTCGACTGCGGCGAGTGCCCGGTGGTCAGGCCGAGCGTGCGGACCGCGTCCTCGAGGGTCTGCAGCACCACGCCGCACTGGGCGGTGGCGAGCATGTTCTCCTCGTCGATCTCGATGATCCGGTTCATCCGGGAGCCGTCCAGCACGATCGAGTTCTCGGTGACGGTCTCCAGGCCGCCCTCGGTCGCCGTGCGTCCCGTCCGCGGGACGATGGCGACCCCGTGGGTGTTCGCCCAGGCCAGTACCGCCGACACCTGCGCGGCGTCGCACGGGTAGACGACCGCGGCGGGCAGCGGGCCGTCGTAGATGCCGTGGACGGCGGTGTACTTGCGGAACCGGTCGACGCTGCTCTCCCGCAGCTCCTCGGGGTCGGTGTGCACCGCGTCCGGGCCGAGGATCTCGGTGAGGTCCGCGACGATCTGGCCGGCGTCGAGGCTGACGGTGTTCAGGGTCATGTCGATCACCGGACCAGGTAGCCGCCGTCAACGACCAGCGTGGTGCCGTTGACGTAGTCGGACGCGGGGCTGGCGAGGAAGACGACCGCGCCCATCAGGTCGGCGACGTCACCCCAGCGGTTCGCCGCGATGTGGTCGAGGACGCGCTGGTTGGTCACCGGGTTGGCCCTGGTCGCGGTCGTGATAGCGGTGGCGAAGTAGCCCGGCGCGATCGCGTTGACCTGGATGTTGTACTGGGCGAGCTCGTCGCAGTAGGCCTTGGTGAAGCCGACGATGGCGTGCTTGGTGGCGGCGTAGGCCGGGGACCACTGCCCGCCGAGGAAGCTGAACAGGGACGCGATCGAGATGATCTTGCCGCGCTGCTGCTCGATCATGTGGGGGAGGGCCTCGTAGCTGAGCTCGAACGCCGCGGTCAGGTTCACCGCGATCATCGGGTCCCACTCCTTGCGGCCGAAGTCCTTGACCTCGGCGAGATTGCAGATGCCCGCGCAGTTCAGGATGATGTCGACGCTGCCGAGCCGGTCGACGCACTCGTCGATGACCTGCTTGCACGCGCCGTCCGCGGTGATGTCGGTCTGCATGAACTCGAAGCGCCGTCCCTCGGCCTCGACCAGCGCGCGCACCTCGGTGTCGTCGGCGGTGACACTCGGGACGAAGATGTTCGCCCCCGCCTTCGCCAGCGCCAGGCAGAACGCCGTGCCCAGCCCGCCGTTGCCGCCGGTGACGATGGCGTTGCGGTTCGGCACGCGGAACAGGTCCATCGTGAAGTCGGTGATTTCCATGACTCTCTCGTCCACTCCTTCGTGGCCATTCCTGGCAAACAAAAAGAGAACAGCACGAGCGACTGGCTCGTTACTGTTCTCTCGACTCTCAGCAACCGTTGGGTGCGGCCGGGGCCGCGTATTCAGTTCGTGGTGGAACCTAGACCTGCTCTCGTCCGCCTGTCAAGGACTCCCCGGGATCACCCCTGGATCGGGGCGGGCGTCGGCAGCGGGTCGCTCGTCCGGCTCGCCGGACGTGGCGCCGACAAGGCGTCGAGGATCTTCTGCTGGGCGCCGGCGGCCCAGAGCAGCTGGTGGGACGTGGTCACCGCGGCCGCTCCGGCGCGCAGCGCGGCCACCGCGTCCCAGACGTCGCAGACGAGCCCGCCGGCGATCAGCGGCACGCTGGTGTCGTGGGTGATCCACTCGATCACCCGGGGGACGCAGCCGGGCATCACCTCGATGCAGTCGGGCTGGGAGGCGCGGACCTGTTCGGGGAATTGGTGGTACGCGAACGAGTCGATCATGAACAGCCGGTGCACGGCGAGCAGGCCGCGTTCCCGGGCGGCCCGGACCAGCGTGGCCTTGGAGCTGAGGATGCCGTCGACCGCCGTCCGCCGCTTGAGGTGTTCGATGGCCGAGCTGTGGGTGGCGTAGCCGTCGATCATGTCCATGTTGACCAGGACCGACCGTCCGCCGCGCTTGGCCCGGCTGATGATCCCCTCGATGTTGGTGATGTCGCCGTACAGGATGAACAGGGTCCGGCAGGGGGACGCGAGGGCCGCGGCCAGGCCCGCCTCGTTCTTGACGCTGGCGATCACCGGCCCGCTGTCGAGCAGTGCGCTACGACGGTCCGCCACGTCCACTCCCATCGAACTGCCAGGTCGCCCGGTCAAACTGCGTTGTCGTCGGCGTGACCCCGCAACCCTACCCCTCGCCAAAGGCTGCCGATAGTTGCCCAAGCTGCCGAACCTTCGGCAGCCGGGGCAACTTTCGGCAGCCTCTGTGGTGGGGGCGGGGGCGGTGGGGCCGGCGGGGGCGGGTGGGGGGCGGGTTGGAGGTTGGGGGGGCGGGGTTGCGTCGCGGGGGGATCGCGGTAGAGTGCGGGTTGGGTTCGTGATGTGCACGAAACGTTCGTAATATGAACGAGGCGGGATGTCGACTCCCCAGGCGACGCTCTACGGCGAGCAGACGCGGCTGACGGTCGCGAACATGTCGTTCTCCGGGCGGCGTCTGGCCGACTTCCCCGAGTTCGTCCGTGCCGCGGCCCAGGTGAAGGAGGCGGCGACGGCGGCCAACCTCGGCGCGGGTCTGCTCGACGCCGGCACGGCCGCACGGATCTCGTCGGCCTGCCGCTCCCTGCAGGCCGACGAGCACCTGGACCAGTTCCCCGTCGACGTGTTCCACGGTGGCGGCGGCATCGGCCTGAACATGAACCTCAACGAGGTGATCGCCACCCTCGCGGGCCCGGACGTCGACCCGGCCGACCACGTGAACCTCTCCCAGTCCACCAATGACGCCTGTCACACCGCCACCCGGGTGGCGGTGTACCGCGCGGTGGGGGAGTTCCTCGACGCGATCGCGGCCCTGAACGGCGAACTGCGGGCCGTCGCCCGGCGAATGGACGGGGTGGACACGATCGCCCGCACCTGCCTGCAGGACGGGCTGCCGGTGGCCGCCGGCGTACTCCACACCGCGCTCGCCAGCGCGCTGGAGCGACAGGCGGCCCGGCTCCGGACGACCGCGGACGACCTGCTGCAGGTGACCCTCGGCGGCACGGTGATCGGCTCGGGAGCCGGCGCCGACGTCCGCTACCGCGAGACCGTGGTCGGGCTGCTGGCCGGTGTGACCGGCCTGCCGCTGACCCCCGCGCCCGACCTGTACGACGCCACCCAGTACCCGGACGACCTCGCCCGGCTCAGCGCGGGAGTCGCCGCGATCAGCCACACGCTCGCCAAGTACGCGGCCGATCTCCGGCTGCTCTCCTCGGGTCCGGAGTGCGGCTTCGGCGAGCTCTCCCTGCCGGCCACCCAGGCCGGCTCATCCTTCTTCCCCGGCAAGGTGAACCCGGTCATTCCCGAGACCGTGATCGCGTGCGACCTGCTGGTCACCGGCAACGACGTCGTCGTCCAGCGCTGCCTCGGGCTCGGCGAGGGCCACCTGAACCTGTGGGACTCGACCATGGGCTTCCTGCTGCTGGAGAACCTGCGCATGCTCACCAGCGCCGTGCGGCTCTTCACGAGCCGGTGTGTGGCCGGCATCCAGGCCAGTCCCGACACCTGCACGCGCTATGCGCGGGCCACGATGCCCAGCCTCGTCCGGCTGAAGGACGAACTCGGCTACCGCGCCGTCAGCGACGGCGTCCGGACGATGGGCGCGGCGGCCTTCGTCCGCGCCCACCGGCAAGCGACCAAGGAGGAACGATGAGACCGGCGAAGCTCCAGTGGGCCGACGAGTGGCTCGCAGCACGCAAGGGCCTCTACATCGGCGGTGAGTGGAGGCAGGGCAGCGGCGTCGTGGTCGAGTCCGTCAACCCGGCTGACAACCAGGTGATCGGCAGCTTCACCGGGGCGTCGCCGGACGACATCGACTGCGCGGTCGAGGCGGCCCGGGCCGCATTCGTCCGGGGACCGTGGTCGAAGCGGACGCACCTCAAGGCGAGGGGTGTGGCCATGCGCGGGATCGCCGGGCTGATCCGGCAGCACCAGGACGAGCTGAGCACCCTGGAGACCCTCGACAACGGCAAGCTGTACAGCGAGTCGTGGGGCGACGTCGAGGATGTCGCCGACCTGTTCGACTACTACTCCGGCTGGGTCGACAAGCTCTACGGCGACGTCAACCCGGTCGTGGGCGACTTCCTCTCCTACACCGTGCACGAGCCGGTCGGGGTGGTCGGGCAGATCGTGCCGTGGAACTTCCCGATCGACATGGCCGGCTACAAGCTGACGCCCGCCCTCGCGATGGGCAACTCGGTGGTGATCAAGCCGTCGTCGGTCACGTCGTTCTCGATGATCCGGCTGGTGGAGCTGATCCACGAGGCCGAGTTGCTGCCGCCGGGCGTGCTGAACCTGATCCTCGGGCCGGGCTCCAGCGCGTCCCACCTCACCCGGCATCCGGGCGTGGACAAGATCGCGTTCACCGGCAGCACGGCCGTGGGCCGGAAGCTCGTCCACGACTCGGCCGACTCCAACCTCAAGACGGTGTCGCTGGAGCTGGGCGGCAAGTCGCCGAACATCATCTTCGCCGACGCCGTCGACCTCGAGGCGGCCATCGCGCGCTCCTGGCAGCTCACCTTCACCGGCAAGGGCGAGAAGTGCTCGGAGCCCACCCGGCTGCTGGTCGAGCGTCCGGTCTACGACCAGGTGCTGGACGGCCTGGCGCGGCACTACGCCGACTGGCGGGTGGGTGACCCCTTCTCGGCCTGGTCGAACCAGGGCCCGCAGGTGTCGCAGGAGCACTTCGACAGCATCATGGGCTACATCGGGATCGGCCAGGCCGAGGGTGCGCGGCTGCTCGTTGGCGGCGACCGGAACACCGAGGGCGACAACGCCAGGGGCTTCTACCTCAACCCGACGGTCTTCGTGGACTGCACGAACGACATGCGGATCGCCCAGGAGGAGATCTTCGGCCCCGTCCTCACGGTGATCCCGTTCGAGGGTGAGGACGAGGCGATCCGGATCGCCAACGACAGCCCGTACGGCCTCGCCGCGGGCTTCTGGACGAGCGACATCGCGCGGTCGCAGCGGGTGGCCAACGCCCTGGAGGCCGGGCAGGTGTTCATCAACCGCTACGGCTGCTACGACCACGCCAGCCCGTTCGGCGGCTGGAAGGAGTCCGGCTGGGGCCAGGACCTCGCCCGGGCGTCCCTGTCCCTCTACACCAGGCCGAAGGCGATCTGGTACTCGTACTGACGAAGGAAGCACAACCATGTCCTTGACGATGCGGGCCGCGGTGATGACCGGCCCGGGCACGATCGAGATCCGCGAGGTGGAGCTGGCCGACCCGGCCGCCACCGAGGTGCTGGTGAAGATCGAGGCCACCGCCGTCTGCCACAGCGACCTCAACACGCTGCTGGACGCCACCTCACCGGTGCCGCAGGTGCTCGGCCACGAAGGGGCCGGCACCGTGGTCGCGGTGGGCGCGGAGGTCACCACCTGCCGGGTCGGCGACAAGGTCGCGCTCAGTTGGGTGCCCTACTGCGGGACGTGCGCGTTCTGCGCGGCCGGCACGGTGCACCTGTGCGAGTCCGCGTTCGGCCCGATGTTCGACGGCACGCTGATGGACGGCACCACGCGGCTGAGCCTGGACGGGGGGCCCTGCTACCACTCGTCCCTGCTGTCGACCTTCGCCGAGTACGCGGTCGTCCCGCAGATGAGCTGCGTCCCGCTGCCCGCGGAGATGCCGATGACCCCGGCGAGCATGATCGGCTGCGGCGTGGCGACCGGCTACGGCGCGGCGGTGCGGGCCGCCCGGGTGGATCCCGGCTCGTCCGTGGCGGTGTTCGGTGTCGGCGGCGTGGGCGTCAACGCGATCCAGGGCGCCCGGATCGCGGGCGCGCGGCAGATCATCGCCTGCGACCTGAAGGACGAGAACCTGGCCGAAGCGGCCCGGTTCGGCGCGACCCACACCCTCAACACCGGCTCCGGCGACGTGCCCGGCGCGATCCGGGCGCTGACCGACGGGCTGGGCGTCGACTACGCGATCGACTGCACGGGCAGCACGGCGGTCGGCTCGCTGGCCTGGCAGAGCGCCCGGAAGGGCTCGACGACGGTCGTGGTGGGCGCGTATCCCGCCACGGGCGAGCTCCGGCTCCCCGCCGGCGGGTTCCACCGGCTCGGCAAGGTCCTGAAGGGGACGTTCTACGGTGACGTGAACCCGATGCGGGACTTCCGGCTGATCGCCGGGCTCTACCTCGACGGCCGGTACGACCTGGACTCCCTCGTGATCGAGCAGATCACGCTGGACGACATCCAGCGCGCGTTCGACGCCTTCCATGACCCGGCGGGCCGGAACCTCGGCCGCTACGTGGTGGTGCTCTAGCGTGGCCGGGACGGACGGTGCGTCCGGCGGCGTCCAGGCCGTCGGACGGGCTCTCGGCCTGCTGAAGTCCGTCGCGGAGGGTCACGGCCCGGTCACGGCGGCCGACCTCGCCGCGGCGTCCGGCCTGAACCGGACCACGGTCTGGCGGATGCTGTCCGAACTGGAGGCCCACCACTTCGTGACCCGGTCGGGGGATGGCGGGTTCACGCTCGGCGCCGCGGCGTTGACGCTCGGCGTGGCGACCACGCGCCGCTTCGACCCGCTGGTGCGCCTGGCGCTGCCGGCCATGCAGGCCCTGCGGGCGCAGACCGAGGAGACGGTGATCCTCTCGGTGCCCTACGGGGGCGGGGTGATGACCGTCGAGCAGCTCGACTCCCCGCAGACCGTCCGGCTGCGCAACTACCTCTACGAGATCTCGCCGCTCACCATCTCGTCCCCGGGCAAGGCGCTGCTGGCGTCCTACTCCGACGCCGAACTGGACGCCGTCCTCGCCGCGCGGGAGCCGGGCCCGGACCGGTCCGCCTTCGCCGCGGAGATCGACCGGGCGCGGGCCGACGGCTACGCCACGGTGTACGAGGACCTCGCCCCGGGTGAGAGCGGCATCGCGGCGCCGATCCACGCGCAGGGCCACGTGGTCGCGCTGCTGAACGTGTCCGGCCCGAGCGTCCGGCTCACGCCGGCGACGATGCGGGAGATCGCACCCCTGCTGGTGGCGGCCTGCACCCAGGTGTCGGCGCTGCTGTCGGCCGAGCGGCGCTGACCGGCGAGTCCACGACGAGAGGAAGGTGCCATGACTGATCGCCTGGCGGGCCTGAGGGCCAAGCGCGAGCAGGCGCTCGCCGGGGGCGGACGCGCCCGGGTCGACGCGCAGCACGCGCGCGGCCAGCTGACCGCGCGGGAGCGGCTGTCGATCCTGCTGGACGAGGGGTCGTTCCAGGAACTGGGGGCGCTGGCCACCCACCAGAGCACCGACTTCGGCATGGCGGACAGGCGCTTCCCCGGCGACGGGGTGATCACCGGCTTCGGCAAGGTGAACGGACGCCGCGTGGCGGTGTACGCGCAGGACTTCACGGTGCTGGGCGGGTCGTTCTCCGAGGTGCAGTCGCACAAGATCAGCCGGATCCTCGACCTGGCGATGGAGGCCGGCATCCCGATCATCGGGCTGAACGACTCCGGCGGCGCCCGCGTCCAGGAGGGGATCAAGTCGCTGGCCGCCTACGGCGAGGTGTTCTTCCGCAACGTCCGCGCGTCCGGCGTGGTGCCGCAGCTCTCGCTGATCATGGGCCCCTGCGCCGGGGGAGCGGTGTACTCGCCGGCGCTGACCGACTTCGTGGTGATGGTCGAGGGCACCTCGAACATGTTCCTCACCGGCCCGGAGATCATCAGGGCGGTGACCGGCGAGGAGGTCACCACCGAGGACCTGGGCGGCGCCTGGGTGCACAACGCCCGCAGCGGCGTCGCCCACTTCGAGGTGGACACCGACCAGGCCGCCCTGTCGCTGGCGAAGCTGCTGCTGAGCTACCTGCCGCAGAACAACACCGAGGACGCACCCCAGCTGACGCCGTACGACGACCCGTCCCGCACCGAGGACGAGCTCAACGTGATCGTGCCCGAGGACGACAACCTGCCCTACGACATGCGCCGCCTGCTGGAACTCGTGGTCGACCGGGACAGCCTGCTCGAGGTCGCGGAGGGCTACGCGCGCAACGTGATCACGGCGTTCGCCCGGCTCGACGGGCACTCGGTAGGGGTGGTGGCGAACCAGCCGCTGCACCTGTCGGGCGCCCTGGACATCGACTCCAGCGACAAGATCGCCCGGTTCGTCCGGCTGTGCGACGCCTACAACATCCCGGTGGCCACGTTCGTCGACTGCCCCGGCTACCTCCCCGGCGTCGACCAGGAGTACTCGGGGGTGATCCGGCACGGCGCGAAGGTCATCTACGCCTATGCGCAGGCGACCGTCCCGAAGCTGTCGGTGGTGACCCGGAAGGCGATCGGCGGCTCGTACGTGGCGATGAGCTCCAAGCAGATGGGCAACGACATCGCGTTCGCCTGGCCGACGGCCCAGATCGCGGTGATGGGCGCGGAGGGCGCGTCCCGGCTGCTGAACCGCCGGGCGCTCGCGGACGCCGCCGACCCGGCTGCGGCCGAGCAGGCCTTCATCGCCGAGTACAAGGAGAAGTTCTTCAACCCGTACCACGCCGCGGACGTCGGCCAGATCGACGAGGTGATCGAGCCCCGGGAGACCCGGATCCGGCTGATCCGGGCACTGGAGGTGCTGCGCACCAAGGTGCAGTCGGGCATCCCCAAGAAGCACGGCATCTTCCCGGTGTGAGCGATGGAGAACCTCGGATTCGGGTTGTGGATGACAGCCGTGGGCATGGGGACGGTGTTCCTGCTCCTCGTGCTGCTGATGCTCGCGCTGCGGCTGATCACGTGGGCCGACCGGCGCGGTGAGCGCAGCTCGACCGCCGCCGCCGAAGTGCCTGCGGCGCCGGAGGCCGCGCCCGAGGTCGCGTCCGGCGGACTCACCGACGAGGAGATCGCGGCCATCACCATCGCGGTGATCACCCACGCCCGGGTGCGGCGGCAGCAGGCCGCGCCGGCGATGCGGGCCCACGAGCCCGGCAGCCACCTGTTCGCCAACCGCTGGGTCGGCATCGGCCGGGGCTACCAGCAACAACCATGGACACGAGGCAACTGAGGTCATGCGCCGCTACACCATCAAGCTCAACGAGACGGTCCACACCATCGACGTGGAGGAGACCGCGCACGACCAGTTCACCGTCCATCTCGCCGACGGCCGCCTGGTTGACGCGACCCTGGTCGAGGACCGGGACTTGGCCCAGGCGCTGATCGCGCCGAGCGTGGAGCTCGGCGAGCCGCGGTCACCCGGCCCGGGTGCTGGCAGCGGGACGGGTGGTGGCACGGGCGGGTCCGCTCCCGGGCGGGCCGCCGGCCGTCCGTCCGCCCGTCCCCGCGGTGCGGCCGGACGCGACGTCCTGACCGCACCGATGCCGGGGGTGGTGCTGTCGGTCGAGGTGTCGCCGGGGACGGCGGTGAGTCGCGGCCAGACCCTGCTGGTGCTGGAGGCCATGAAGATGAAGAACGACCTCATGGCCGAGACGGACGGCGTCGTCGCGCGGGTCGCCGTGGCGGCGGGCGACCAGGTCAGGCACGGCGACCTGCTGGTCGAGTTCGAAGGCTGACCGGTGACGGGGGAGGCCATCAACCAGCTGCTCGCCGGGCTGACGCACGTCACCTGGCAGTCGCTGGTCATGCTCGCGATCGGCGGACTGCTGATCTATCTCGCGGTCGCCAGGGAGTACGAGCCGCTGCTGTTGCTGCCGATCGGCGCCGGGGCGATCCTCGCGAACCTGCCGTTGTCGCCGATGGTGGGCGACGACGGGATGCTGAGCCTGCTCTACGACATCGGCGTCGGCAACGAGCTGTTCCCGCTGCTGATCTTCATCGGCATCGGGGCGATGACCGACTTCGGGCCGCTGCTGGAGAACCCGAAGATGGTGCTGCTCGGCGCGGCCGGGCAGTTCGGGATCTTTCTCACGCTGATCCTTGCGCTGCTGCTGGGCTTCAGCCAGGAGGAGGCGGCCTCGATCGGGATCATCGGGGCGATCGACGGGCCGACGTCCATCTACGTCTCCGGCATTCTCGCGCCGCACCTGCTGGCCCCGATCACGGTGGCCGCCTACAGCTACATGTCGCTGGTGCCGATCATCATGCCGCCGGTGATGCGCCTGCTGACCACGAAGCAGGAGCGGGCGATCCGGATGCCGTACAGCCAGCGGCGGATCAGCCGACGCACCCGGATCCTGTTCCCGATCGTCGTCACGGTGGGCGTCGGCATCCTCGTGCCGTTCGCGACCCCGCTGATCGGCTGCCTGATGCTCGGCAACCTGATGCGCGAGTCGGGGGTGGTGGAGCGGCTGACCCAGGCCTCGTCCAATGAGCTGGCGAACGTGGTCACGCTGTTCCTGGGCCTGGCGATCGGCTCGACCATGCAGGGCGTGGCCTTCCTGCAGGTGTCCACGCTGTCGATCCTGGGACTCGGCCTGCTGGCGTTCATCCTCGACACCGCGGCCGGCGTGCTCTTCGGCAAGCTGATGAACCTGCTCAGCGGTGGCCGGTTCAACCCGCTGATCGGCGCGGCCGGGATCTCGGCCTTCCCGATGGCCGCCCGCGTCGTCCAGAAGGAGGCCGCGCGCGAGGACTTCTCCAACTTCGTCCTCATGCACGCCATGGGCGCCAATGCCGCCGGCCAGGTCGCCTCCGTCGTCGCCGGCGGAGTGCTGCTCGCACTGATGGCCGGCTGACAGGCCTCATCGCGGTCGTGTGTAGACTTGTGTGTGAGGAGGTACACAATGGCTACGAACCTGGCGCTGGACGCAGAGCTGCTGAACCGGGCCTTGGCAGTCAGCGGTGTGCGGACGAAGAAGGAGGCGGTCACGATCGCGCTCCGCGAGTTCATCGCCAGGCGTGAGCAGGCCAGGATCGTCGACTCCTTCGGCACTCTGGACTGGGACGATTCCTACGACTACAAGGCGGATCGCCGCGGACGCGACGTCCGGCGAGGCATCCTCACGTGACCGGGCTGCTGGTTGACACCAGCGTTTGGTCCTTGGCCTATCGTCGCGACACACCCCCCGATCTGCCTCAGGTGGAGGCGCTCAGGTCCGCACTCGTCGATGGCGATCACGTGGTCATTACGGGCATGGTCCTGCTCGAACTCCTGCGTGGCTTCGTTCCGTCACGGGCGCAGGAGCGGATTCTCGAGGATCTGGCCGTGGTCGACCTCATTGAGCCGAAGCGGGACGACTACGTGGACGCGGCCCGTCTCGCCAACACCTGCCGGAAGTCCGGCGTGCAACTTGGCTCGGTGGACGCGCTCCTCGCACAGTTGGCGATCGCGAACGACCTCGTCCTGCTCACCACCGATCGCGACTTCGAGAACGCGGTTCCCTGGATCCCGCTGCGCCTCTGGCGAGCCGGCTGATTCGGGTTGCTCGCCCTTCGTGACGCGCTGGCTCGTTCCTCGCCGGCGCTCCTCAGGCAGCGGGTGAGGGCCAGTCCATGGCGTGGCGGCGCAGGGCGGTCTCGAAGATGGTCAGGCCCTCCATGCCGGGGAGCTTGGCGATGTTGGCGTCGATCCGGCGGATCTCCGCGAGGCCGTCCGCGCCGTTGAACAGGTGTTTCATCACGTGGTCGAGGTCGTCCGGCTCGGAGATCGACGAGCCGACCGGCTGCCACGCCTTGGCCAGCGCCAGACGGGTCAGCGTCCGGGCCAGCTTCGACTTCTCCAGGCGCGTGCGGGCCTGCGTCGCGTAGAACGCCGTGTGCCGGGTCTCCTGCTGGCCGATCCGCTGCAGCAGCGGCGACAGCGCCGGATGCTTCTCCAGCGTCGCCAGCCGCCGGTACGCCGCCGTCGCGCTCCACTCGTTCGCCGCGCCCCAGCTCATGTGGACGGCGATGTAGTCCTCGCCCACGATGTTGCCCAGGATCGACTGCTTCAGCGGCGCCAGCTTGTCTCGCCACTCCAGCTTCACCCGGGCCGCCTTCAGCGCGTCGTAGTCGACGGTGATCCCGTGCCGGCCGAGCACCGCGGCCAGCGCCTCGCCGTGCCAGTACTCCTCGCGGTTCCACATCGTCATGAAGG
>DAINOM010000039.1:0-23663 GCA_036735445.1 Propionicimonas sp. | reverse complement strand
CCGGCCACCAGGTCACCCTGGTCGACGGGGCGGGGACCGTGCCGGAGTTCCTCGCGAAGGGCGTGCAGGCTGATGTCGTGCTGCTCGACCTGCAGCTCGACGACGGCTCGGACCCCCTGGACAACACCGAGCAGCTGATCGACGCCGGCTACAAGGTGCTGGTCTACTCCATCGCCGACAACGTCCGGCTGCTGCGCCGCGCGCTCGCCGGCGGCGCCGCGGGTGTCTGCCGCAAGGCGGAGCCGATCTCGGTGACGCTGGCCTCGATCGAGGCCGTGGCCGAGGGCCAGGTGGTGATCAGCCAGGAGATCCTGGCCGCCATCGAGGGCGACGCGTCCTACGTGGCCGCGAACCTCGGACCCCGGGAGCGCGAGGTGCTGGCCCTGTACGCCGGCGGCTTCGAGGTGCCCGAGGTCGCCGAGCGGCTGACGATCACCGAGAACAGCGTCAAGGAGTACCTCAAGCGCATCCGCGTGAAGTACACCAACGTGAACCGTCCCGCCGCGAGCAAGCTCGACCTGTTCCGCCGCGCGATCGAGGACGGCATCGTCCCGCCCGTGGAGCCCCACCTCTGACACGTTCCTACGTCATCCCGGGCTCGACCCGGGATCCCGTGACGTACGTTGCCAGTTAGCCGTCGGGGATCCCGGCTTTCGCCGGGATGACGGTTTGGGGCCGGGATGCCGGGTTGGCTGAGGAGTCTCAGTACCAGCCGTGGGAGCGCTTGAAGCCCCAGGCCTGGCAGGGGGTGCCGTAGCGGTCGTGCACGTAGTCGAGGCCCCAGCGGATCTGGGTGGCGGGGTTCGTCCGCCAGTCCGAGCCGAAGCTGGCCATCTTGCTGCCCGGTAGGGCCTGCGGAATGCCGTAGGCGCTGGAGTGGGGGTTGTCCGCGTAAGGGTTCCACCGGCTCTCGCGCATGATGATCGAGTTGTAGCAGGTGAACTGGTCGTCGCCCCACCCGTACTTGTTGGTCATGATCTGCCGGGCGATCTCGCGGGGATCGGTGATCGACGGCTCGTAGCCGAGCTCCTGCACCTTCAGGTCGTGCAGCGCCTTGATCGTGGCGTTGTGGATGTCGATCGCGGAGCTCTGGCGGTGCAGCAGCGACTGCCGGTAGGCCGCGAGTTCTGCCGTCTGGCTGGTGTCGGTGGTCGCGGAGGAGTTCGGCGGCGTCACGGCCCTGGCCAGGAGGTCAGCGCCCGGGACGAGCGGTGTGATTCCGAAGACTGCGGCGAGGGCGACGATGCCCGCCCGCACGGTCCGGAGTCTCAGCACGGGAAGCAGTCTTCCATAAGCGAGCTCTCAGGTAAAACTCAGGTTTGCGGCGAGTCGCGTGGTCTGGTGGGTCGCCGTCCATGCCCGGACCATCTCTCGTCCGTCGAGCCTGTCGAGACGTCACAACGGCCGTCGGAGTGGCCCCGAGCGGACCTGCGGCGGACGGAGTTCTCACGGCGCCTGACAGGCCTCGTCACACCTGCTTGGATGTGCGCAACAGTTGCCCACGCTGGGTCCAGTGACGGAGCGGCGACGATGAGAGAACAGAATGCAGAGTGACATCCACGAGCGAGTGAAGCGATCCATCGTGGCCGCGTGGCCCGAGGCCAGGCGCGTCCGGCGCGACCAGGTCGACGAGTACTAGTCGTGGAGCGCTACCCGATTCAGACGCGGCAGAGTCGACTCGTCCTGCCGGGGGCGCCGTCCGAGAGGGACGACGAGGTGAGGGACTTCCTGTTCGTATCGATGGCCATCGAGGCAAGTGTTGACGAGCAGTCCGTGAGCATCGGCGTGCGGGACGACGATGGGAACTCGGCGACCTTGGTGTTCGAGGGCGTCCAGTATCTCCGTGTGCAGCATGACGACAGTCCGCCGCCGCTTGCCTGGCGGCGCGAGCCGGTCTTCAACGTCGCCGAACTGAACAATAACGTGTACGAGTTCGTGATGGGTCTGCACTCGCTTGAGTTCACGGCACGCAGCGCAACGGTCTCGTGGACTGGGTCTTCGGCGCGTGGAGGGCGCGCCGATGGCTGAGATCAGTTCCGCCGATGGTCACCGACGATAATGGGGATATCGAAGCCTATCGGAGCATTGCCGCGGCGTGCCGGAGCATGGAGGCAATAGATGTCCCCGACGATTCATTCGACAGTACCGGGCGTTGCCTACAGATCAGCGCCGAGGGAGATTCGGTACTGATCTCACTCAAGAATGATGCAGCTGCCGAATCCCCGAACTGTGGTGGTCGGGTGACAGTGGGCCTGCGGCGAGCCGTATCGCAACGATGGTCAAGAAGGCCAAGGCGGCCGTGCGGGCTTTGTCCAGTACGATCAGTCGCTACAAGTCCTGTGTCCGGTTCGGTCGAGGCGGGTCCGGTCACCGAAGGATGCCCATAGGAAAAACTCGCAAGTATTGGCAGACCTAAAAGGGTCCCAAGTGGAACCTCCACATCGAGAGAAGGTATGGCGCACTTAGCAGATGTGGGCAAAGGCAAGTACCATCAGTTCTGGAGGCAGTGAGATGAATGCCCATGGTGCGGAGCCCTCCGACCTGGGTGATGAGCTCGACCACATCGCTGGCGTCGAGCTCGCCGGGTGTGGAGTGAAACGGCGCCCTATTGCTGAGGGTGCGATATTTCGGCTGGACGGGCACGCTCGGGGTGCCGTTGTAGAACTGGGCCACGCCTACCAGGCCCACCTCTGGCTGGAGACTGCCGGCGGCTGGCGTTCGGACACCGTCGACAGCGACCATGACGATCTGTTGGCCGAGTGGAGCGAAATGCTGCAGTTGGCCAAACGGATCGCTGGTGGCGCCGAGACGCCCGTCGATGATGGCAAGGGGGCATGGGTGTCAACGAGCGGCTACCGTCTCGGGCGCCGCAACCAGCCTGGGGATGGTTCTTTGCATTCGCGGTTGTGGCGACGGCCCACGTCCGGATGACTACGGTGGGAGCGTGCGATTGCGGCTGCTGAGCGGTGCCGACCTGGTCGGTGGGCTCGCGGACGCACTGGCCGGCGGGCCGCCGATCGCTCCGGAACCTGAAGCGCGGCTGCTGCCGGCGCTGGGGCTGGACGAACCGGTCGAAGCCGGCGCCGCTGCCGTCGTCACCACGTCCGGGTCGACCGGCGAGCCGAAGGCGGTCGTGCTCGGGGCCGACGCCATCCGGTTTGCCGCCGACGCGACCCACCAGCGCCTCGGCGGGCCGGGGGAGTGGGTGTGCGCGCTGCCGACGGCCCACGTCGCCGGGTTGATGACCATCGCCCGGGCCGTCGTCGCGGGCACTCGCGTCCGGTTCGCCCGTCCCGACCTGTCCGACCTGCCCGACCCGGACGGGCGCACCTACCTCTCGCTGGTCGCGGCCCAGCTCGACCGGGCCCTCGGCGACGCCCGGCTGCGCGCGGCGCTCCCGGGCTACGCCGCGATCCTCGTCGGCGGCAGCGCCGTCCCCGTGGGCCTGCGCGAGCGCGCCCGCGAGGCCGGGATCACGGTGGTCACCACCTACGGCATGAGCGAGACCTGCGGCGGCTGCGTCTACGACGGCGTGCCGCTGGACGGGGTCCGCGTCGAGATCGAACCCGAAACCGACACGGATCCCGGCGCCGGCCGGCTCTCCCTCGGCGGCCCGATGGCGTTCTCCGGCTACCGGCTGCGGCCGGACCTCACCCGCGAGGTGCTGAGCGGCGACCTCGTCCGCACCAACGACCGCGGCCGCTGGCTGGACGGCCGGCTCCAGGTGCTCGGCCGGATCGACGACGTGGTGATCTCCGCCGGCACGAACGTCGACCTGGCCGCGGCCCAGCGGGTCTGTGACGAGGAGTTCGGTTCGGGCCTGCTGGCACTGCTCGCCGTCCCGGACGAGCGATGGGGGCACCGGATCGTCGCGATGACCACCGGCGACCACGACCTCGCCGAGGTCAGGGACCGCCTCGAACCCCGGCTCGGCCGCGCCGCCGCACCGCGCGAATTGCGGCGGGTCGCCACGTTGGCGTACACATCGATAGGCAAGATCGACCGGACGGCACTGCTGCGGTGCTGGCACGAGAAGGGCGAAGATGGCGTCACTGGCTGAATGGGTCGAGGGTGCCCGTCCGCGAACCCTGCCGGCCGCCCTGGCGCCGGTCGTCGCCGGCAGTGCCATCGCCTGGTTCGAGAACGCCTTCTCCCCCCTGCTCGCCGGCCTCGCCCTCGTCGTCGCCCTCGCCCTGCAGATCGGGGTGAACTTCGCCAACGACTACTCCGACGGCATCCGGGGCACCGACGCCGCGCGGGTCGGTCCGCTGCGGCTGGTCGGCTCCGGCGCGGCCCACCCCCGGCACGTGCTGGCGGCGGCCCTGGCCTGCTTCGGCATCGCCGCGCTGGCGGGACTCGCCGTCGTCGTGATCACCGGCCACTGGTGGCTGCTCGCCGTCGGCGCCGCGGCCATCGCCGCCGCCTGGTTCTACACCGGCGGCAAGCGCCCGTACGGCTACCTCGGGCTCGGCGAACTGTTCGTGTTCATCTTCTTCGGGCTGGTCGCCGTGACCGGCACCGTCTACATCCAGTTGGACGGCGTCACCGCCGCGACCTGGTGGACGGCGGTCGCCATCGGCGCCCTCGCCTGCGCGATCCTCGTCGCCAACAACCTGCGCGACCTGGACGGCGACCGCGCGGCCGGCAAGCGGACCCTCGCCACCCGCCTCGGCGACGCCGGCACCCGCCGGTTCTTCCTCGGCCTGCTGGGGGTCGCCGCCGTCGGGGTCTTCGGCGTGGCCGCGACGAGTTCCTGGTGGGCGCTGCTCGGCTGGTTCATGCTCGTGGCGCTGATCGGCCCGATCCGCGAGGTCGCCCGCGGCGTCACCGGACGCGCGCTGATCCCCGTCCTCAAGCAGACCGGCTTCGCGGAACTCGCCTGCGCCACCGGCCTGTTCCTCGGGCTCGTGATCGCCCACTGAGGCCGGCCATGTTCTCGGCGGCGGTGGCCTACGCGCTCGGCCTGCGGAACCGGTTCCGGGGGCTCACCGTGCGCGAGGGCCTGCTGGTCCGCGGACCGGCCGGCTGGGCCGAGTGGAGCCCCTTCGCCGAGTACACCCACCCGGAGATCGACGCCTGGTGGCAGGCGACGGTCGAGGCGGCGACCCTGGGCTTCCCCGAGCCGGTCCGTGACCGGGTGCCGGTGAACGCCACCGTCCCGGCGATCGGGCCGGAGGCCGCCCACGCGCTCGTCGCTGCGTCCGGCTGCCGTACGGCGAAGGTGAAGGTCGCGGAGTCGGGCCAGACGTTCGCCGACGACGTCGCCAGGGTCGAGGCGGTGCGCGACGCCCTCGGCGCGGACGGGAAGCTGCGCGTGGACGTCAACGGGCACTGGGACGTGGCCGCGGCCGAGCGCAACCTGCGCGAGCTCGGCCGGTTCGACCTGGAGTACGCCGAGCAGCCCTGCGCGAGCGTCGGCGACCTCGCGCAACTGCGGCTGCGGCTCGCCCGGGCCGGGGTGGACGTGCCGATCGCCGCGGACGAGAGCATCCGCCGCTCCGGCGACCCCGAACGGGTGGTCGCGGAGCACGCCGCGGACATCGCCGTGCTCAAGGTGCAGCCACTCGGGGGCGTCCGGCGCTGCCTCGAACTCGCCGAACGACTGGGCCTGCCGGTCGTGGTCTCCTCGGCCCTGGAGAGCTCGGTCGGCCTCGCCGCCGGCGTGGCGCTCGCGGCGGCCCTGCCCGAGTTGCCCTATGCCTGCGGGCTGAACACCGCAACGATGTTCACCACGGACGTGACCACACGGCCGCTGGTGGCGGTGGACGGAGAGATCGAGGTGCGCAGCGTGGACGTGGACGCCGCAGCCGACTGGACGGCCGGTCCGGACGCCACCGCTGCCTGGCTGGAGCGGCTCGCCACCGTCCCGGGAGCCCGGGCGACCGTCACCACCGTCATCCCGGGCTCGACCCCGGATCTCCGGCCGACACCCACCGGAGCCACGCACGAGGGGGAGTTGTGAGCGAGTCCATCGCCTGCGCACAGGCCGTGATCGGCCAACTGCTGGCCCAAGGGCTGACCGACCTGGTACTCGCCCCGGGCTCGCGCAGCGCCCCGCTGGCGCTGGTCGCCGACGCCGCCGCCCGGGAAGGGCTGCTGCGGCTGCACGTGCGCGTGGACGAGCGGGGTGCGGGGTTCCTCGCGCTCGGGCTCGCGAAGGCGTCCGGACGCTGCGTCCCGGTCGTCACCACGTCAGGCACCGCGGTGGGCAACCTGCTGCCCGCCGTGATGGAGGCCGCCCACGCCGGAGTGCCGCTGCTGGTGCTGTCGGCCGACCGGCCCGCCGCGCTCGTCGGCACGGGCGCGAACCAGACCACAGAGCAACTGGACCTCTTCGCCGGCTTCCTGCGTCATCGCGGCCGGGTGTCGTCGACCGCCGCGCCCGCCTCCTGGGCGGCGCAGGCTGCGCGCGCCGTCCTCGCGGCCGGGGGCGATCTCTCGGGTGTTCCGGGGCCTGCCCAGCTCAACCTGGAGTTCGGCCTGCCCCTCGTGCCCGAGAGCGGCCAGGTCGCCGGTCCGGCGTCCCGCCGGGCCGTGCGCGCGGGCCGGTTCGCCCGTCCGGAGCCGACGGCGTTGGCCGGCCGGCCGCGCACGGTCGTGGTGTGCGGCGACGCCGACCCGGCGACCGGGCGAGCGGCCCGCGCGCTCGCGGAGGAGGCGGGCCTGCCCCTGGTCGCGGAGCCGTCGAGCAACGCGAGGTCCGGCGCGAACGCGCTGGCCACCGGACGGTTGCTGCTGGCCGGCCCCCTGGGTCGCCAGGTCGAGCGCGTGGTGGTGTTCGGCCGGCCGAACCTGTCCCGCCCGGTCACCGCCCTGCTCGCCCGCGCGGGCGTCGAGGTCGTGGTGGTGGCAGCCCGGCCGGACTACGTGGACCCGGGGTGGCGGGCATCCCTGGTCGCCGGCGCGGTGTCGGTGGAGCCGGGTCCGGGCGACTGGCTGGACGCCTGGCGGGCGGCCGACGCCGAGCGCTCGGCCGGCCTGGCCGCGGACACCGACGGCGCGCTCACCGGACCGGAACTCGCGCGGATCGTGGTGGGCGCGGTGCCGCCGGAGCAGGTGCTGTGCCTCGGCAACTCGAACCCGATCCGGGACGCCGACCTGGCGCCCGTCCGTCCGGACCCCGGCCCGGTGTACGCCAACCGTGGCCTGTCCGGCATCGACGGGACGCTGGCCACCGCGGCCGGTGTCGCCCTGGCCACCGGTGCGCCGACCACGCTGCTCTGCGGCGACCTCGCGTTCGTCCACGATGTCGGCTCGCTGGCGATCGGGCCCGGCGAGCCGAGGCCCACTCTCAGGGTGGTGGTGGCCGATGACGGCGGAGGCAGCATCTTCGCGACGCTGGAGTACGGCCAGGACCGCTTCGCCGAGTCGTTCGAACGGGTCTTCGCCACCCCCACCGGCCTGGATCTGGTGGCCCTCGCAACGGGCTTCGGCGTGCCGGCCCGCCGCGTCGCGACCGCGGCCGACGTCACGGCCGCACTGGCCGAGCCGTGGAGCGGCCTCGAGGTCCTGGTGGTGGACGTCGACCGCTCGGGCCGAGCGGACGAGGCTCGCCGTCTGACCGACTGAAAACCTCCGCAAGGTGGACCGAAACCGTCGAAGACGACGGTTTCGGTCCACCTTGCGCGGGGGGAGTGGGGAGGTGGGGCGGAGGTGGGGTGGGGAGAGGCGCCTGCTGCGGCGGATGCAGCCTCCGCAACCTTGGGCGAATGTAAGGACATTTTGTTGACTTCTGGTGCTCGCAGGGATTGAATGGAGCCACGACGTGAAAGCGGCACCACGCCCTCGAAGAAGAGGTCTTCTCAATGACTGAAACGAACACCCCGCTCGGCCTGATGACCCAGCGTGGCCCCACCGTGCTCTGGAACGACTCGGCCACCTACCACGAGCTCGAGACGGCCATCTCCTGGGGCGCCGTGGGCGCGACCTGCAACCCGGTGATCGCCCTGGCGGCGATCCGCTCCGACCTCCCGCGCTGGACCCAGCGGATCAGGGAGCTGGCGGTGGAGATGCCGGAGGCCACCGAGTCCGAGATCGGCTGGAAGGTCGTCGAGGAGGTGTCCCTGGACGCCGCGAAGCTGCTGGAGCCCGCGTTCGAGAAGTACCACGGCTACAACGGCCGGCTGTCCATGCAGACCGACCCCCGCCTCGCCCGCAGCGCGAAGAAGCTCGCCGACCAGGCCGAGTACTTCTCCAACCTCGCGAAGAACATCATCGTGAAGATCCCCGCGACCGGGATCGGCGTCGAGGCGATCGAGGACGCCACCTACCGCGGCGTGAACATCAACGTCACCGTGTCCTTCACCGTCGCCCAGGCCGTGGCCACCGGCGAGGCCATCGAGCGCGGCCTGAAGCGCCGCGAGGCCGAGGGCAAGGACGTCGCCACCATGGGTCCGGTCGTGACCATCATGGTCGGCCGGCTCGACGACTGGCTCAAGCAGGTCTACGCCAAGGACGGCCTGGTCTTCGACCCGGGCTACCTGGAGTGGGCGGGCGTCGCCGCGGTGAAGAAGGCCCACGCCGAGTTCAAGAAGCGCGGCCTGCGGGCCCGCGTCCTGGTGGCGGCCTACCGCAACGCCCTGCAGTGGACGGAGCTCGTCGGCGGCGACCTGGTGCTCTCCCCGCCGTTCGCGTGGCAGCAGCGCTTCCAGGCCTCCGGCATCGACCCGGAGGAGCGGATCGACGTCCCGGTGGACCCCAGGATCATCGACGCGCTGTACACCATGCCCGAGTTCCGCAAGGCCTACGACGTGGACGGCATGACGCCGGCCGAGTTCGCCGAGTTCGGGGCCACCCGCAAGACGCTGCGCCAGTTCCTCGCCGCGGACGAGGAACTCGACCAGATCGTTCGTGACATCCTGATCCCTGCCCCCTGAGCCCAGAGAGCGTGCAGCCGGCACCCTGTCCTCGCGGGGTGCCGGCCGCCATCAGAAGCAACAGAACTGAACCCGGAGTACAACGATGACCCAGACCGTTCGGCTCACCGTCGCGCAAGCGGTGATCAAATTCCTCGCCAACCAGTACTCCGAGCGGGACGGCGAGGAGCAGCGGCTCTTCGCCGGCTGCTTCGGCATCTTCGGCCACGGCAACGTCGCCGGGATCGGCCAGGCGCTGCTGCAGGCCGAGTTGCAGACCCTGGACGGCGACTCCGACGCCCCCGACCTGCCCTACGTGCTGGTCCGCAACGAGCAGGGCGCCGTGCACGCCGCCGCCGCATACGCCAAGACGAAGAACCGGATGCAGACCTGGGCCGTCACCTCCTCCATCGGCCCCGGCGCCACCAACATGGTCACCGGCGCGGCGCTGGCCACCACCAACCGGCTGCCGGTGCTGCTGCTGCCCTCCGACATCTTCTCCACCCGCTACCCGGACCCGGTCCTGCAGCAGCTGGAGGACCCGCGTTCGCTCGACATCTCCGTCAACGACGCCTTCAAGCCCGTCTCGCGCTACTGGGACCGGATCAACCGGCCCGAGCAGCTCGCCCCGTCCCTGCTGGCCGCGATGCGGGTGCTCACCGATCCGGCCGAGACCGGCGCGGCGACGATCTGCCTGCCCCAGGACGTGCAGGCCGAGGCCTACGACTTCCCGGTCGACCTGTTCCGCAAGCGCGTCTGGCACGTGGCCCGTCCGGGGCCCGAGCCGGCCGCGCTGGCCCGCGCGGTGGCCGCGATCAAGGCCTCGAAGCGGCCGCTGGTCGTGGCCGGCGGCGGCGTGATCTACGCCGGGGCGTCCGAGGCGCTGCGCACGTTCGCGCAGGCCACCGGCATCCCGGTCTCCGACACCCAGGCCGGCAAGGGCGCGATCAACTTCGACCACCGGATGGCAGTCGGCGGCGTCGGCTCCACCGGCGGTGCCGCGGCGAACACCCTCGCCCGCGAGGCCGACCTGGTGATCGGCGTCGGCACCCGCTACTCCGACTTCACCACCGCGTCCCACACGATCTTCGCCAACCCGGACGTGCGGTTCGTCAACGTCAACGTGATGTCCTTCGACGCGGCCAAGCACTCCGCGGAGATGGTCGTCGCCGACGCGAAGGCCGCGCTGGAGGCGCTCACCGGCGAACTGGCCGGCTGGAGCACCGACGAGGCCTACCAGGCCCGCGCCGAGCAGCTGGACGCGGACTGGCAGCAGGTCGTCGACACCTGCTACGCCCCGCACGACCAGGAGCTGCCCGCCCAGACAGAGGTGTTCGGCGCGCTCAACGAGCTGCTGGGCGACCAGGACGTCGTGATCAACGCCGCCGGCTCGATGCCCGGCGACCTGCAGGCACTGTGGCGCGCCCGCACGCCCGAGCAGTACCACCTGGAGTACGCCTACTCCTGCATGGGCTACGAGATCCCGGCCGCCATGGGCGTGAAGCTCGCCGTCGGGGACGACCACGAGGTGGTCGCGATCGTCGGCGACGGCACCTACCAGATGCTGCCGATGGAGATCGCCACGATGGCCCAGGAGGGCATCAAGGTCATCCTGGTCCTGCTGCAGAACCACGGCTTCGCGTCCATCGGTGCGCTGAGCGAGTCCCGCGGCTCACAGCGCTTCGGCACCCGCTACAAGGTCCGCTCGACCACCGGTCGGCTGGACGGCGCGGACGTCCCGTTCGACCTGGCCGCGAACGCGGCCAGCTGGGGCGCCGACGTGCTGACCTGCAACGGCATCGCCGAGTTCAAGGCGAACTACGCCAGGGCCGCGGCGAGCGACCGCACCACCGTGCTCTACATCGAGACCAACCTGTTCGGCCCGAACCCGCCCGGCACGGCGTGGTGGGACGTCCCGGTCTCCCAGGTCTCCGAGCTGGAGAGCACCCGGAAGGCCTACGGCGAGTATGTGGCCGAGAAGGCCGCCCAGCGTCACTACCTGTAAGGAGTGGCCGCGATCCAGACCCTCCTGACCAGCCTGCCTCTGTGGGGCTGGCTGGTCATGGTGCTGTGTGCGCTGCTGATCGGGTTCTCCAAGACCGCCCTCGGCGGCCTGGCCCTGATCGCGGTCGTGCTGGCCGCGCAGGTGGTGCCGACGAAGGACTCCACCGGCGTCGTGCTGGTGATGCTGCTGGTCGGCGACCTCGTCGCGACCTGGACCTACCGGCACAACGTCGACTGGCGGCTGATCGGACGCCTGATCCCGCCCGTCGTGGTCGGCATCGGCCTGGGTGCCCTGTTCCTGAACTGGGTGGACGGCCAGACGCTCAAGCGGACGATGGGCGTGATCCTGCTCGTGCTGCTGGTGATCGGCCTGTGGCCGGACAAGCTCGCCGCGCACCGGCCCAGTGTCGGCATGGCGTACGGCGGCCTGGCCGGGTTCACCACGATGGTGGCCAACGGCGGCGGGCCGCCGATGAACCTGTACCTACTGGCGCGCAAGTACGACAAGCTGCGGTTCCTCGGCACGACCGCATGGTTCTTCTTCGCGGTCAACCTGATCAAGGTGCCGTTCTCGATCGGGGCGGGCATCGTCCGCCCGGACACCGCCCTGCTCGCCGCGGTGCTCGCCCCCGTCGTCCTGGTCGGGACGTGGATCGGCCGGCTCACCATCAAGCGGATCAACCAGGCCACGTTCGACCGCCTGGTGACGATCCTGGTGGCCGTCGCGGCGGTCTACCTCCTGCTCGGATAGGTCGTTGTCACAAGTAGTTTCACACTCAGCCTGGGTCCGCCCAGAGAAAGCAGGTCAGTGATGCAGCGCTTCGCCCTCCTCGGTGCGGGGTTCATCGGCTCCGTGCACGCGAAGAACCTCGCGGAGAACCCGAACGTCGACTTCGTCCACGTCTACGACGTCTCCGCCGAGCGCGCCCAGGCGATCGCCGGGAAGTACGGCGCGACCGCCGTCGACTCGGTCGACGCGGCCCTCCAGGGCGTGGACGCGGTGTTCATCGCCTCGTCGACCGACACCCACGCGGCCAACCTGAAGGCCGCCGTGGACGCCGGCGTGGCCGCCCTGTGCGAGAAGCCGATCGACCTGAACCTCGACCGGGCGCGCGAGATCGTGGCCTACGCGGAGTCGAAGGCGGCGAAGGTGATGGTGAACTTCAACCGCCGCTTCGACCCCGACCACGCCGAGCTGAAGCGGATCGTGGAGACCGGCGGCGTCGGCACCGTCGAACTGGTGCAGCTCACCTCGCGCGGCCCGGCGGTGCCGCCGCTGGAGTACGTGAAGGTGTCCGGCGGGCAGATGCGCGACCAGACCGTCCACTTCTTCGACCTGGCCCGGTGGATCGCCGGCGCCGACCCGGTGGAGGTCTTCGCCGCCGGCTCCGCCCTCGCCGAGCCGAAGCTGGCCGATCCGGAGTACGACGACGTCGACACCAGCATCTGCGTGCTGAAGCTGCCGGACGGCTCGCTGGTCGAGATCGACAACAACCGCCGCACCGGCTACGGCTACGACGAGCGGATCGAGGTGCTCGGTTCGACCGGCCTGGTCGAGTCGATGCGGCACCGCGCCCGCCGGGTCACCCACTACACGGCCGGCCAGGTGGTCGAGTCGCAGATGTACGCCGGCTGGTTCGAGCGGATGCAGCCCACCTATGCGCTCGCCCTGGACCATTTCGTGCAGCTGCTGGAGACCGGCGCGCCGATCCAGCCGAGCCTGGCCGACGGCCTGAAGGCGCAGGCGATCGCCGAGGCCGCCACCCGCAGCCTGCACACCGGCGTCAGCGAGAAGATCGCCTACTGACGCCTGCCCTGGCCGTCCGGCGTGTCGAGCGGACGCAGCTCAGTGCGGGGGCGGGGGAGCGGCGGTCGACGAACGGACCTCCAGCCTCGTCGGCACGAGGTGGACGCGCTGCGGCAGCGTGGGGCTGGCGAGGCGCTCGATGAGGAAGCGGCCGGCCTGCACCCCGACGCCGAAGTTGCCGTTGTCGACCGACGTCAGCGAGATGTGCCGGATCCGGGACAGGTAGGTGTTGTCGTAGCCGACGAGTGAGACGTCCTGCGGCACGTACAGGCCGAGGTCGTCCGCCGCGGAGAGCGCGCCGATCGCCGCCACGTCGTTGAAGGCGAAGATCGCGGTCGGCCGGTCGGGCCGGGACAGCAGCCGGCGGGCGGCGGCGTACCCGCTCTCCTCGCTCCGGCCGCCGGTCTCGAGATAGGCGTCCGGATCGAGGCCGGCCTCGATCAGCGTGCTGCGGAAGCCGTCCCGGCGTAGCGCACCGATCTTCCCCGGGCCCGCGAGGTGGGCGATCCGGGTGTGCCCCAGCGCCAGCAGGTGCCCGGCCGCGGCCTGCGCACCGGCGAAGTCGTCGTTGACCACGATGTCCGCCCCGGACAGGTCGGGATCCCTGGTGCCGGCGAGCACCACCGGCACCTCCGCGACGGCGGCGACCAGGTCGGCCTCCTCGTCGGTGGTGCCGACGACGACCAGCCCGTCCACGTCCTGGGCGAGGAGCTTCGCGACCGACCCGACGCCGATCCGATGGTCGGTGTGGCTGTCGGCGAGGACGGGGGACAGGCCCGAGCTGTGCAGCGTGGTGGCGAGGCCGGCCAGCAGGTCGACGAACCACGGGTTGCTGAGGTCGTTGAGCAGGACGCCCACGGTGTCGGAGCGGCTGGTCGACAGTGCCCTCGCCCGGGAGTTGGGCCGGTAGCCGAGCTCGGCGATCGACTGCTGGACCGCGGCCCGGCTCGCGTCGCTGACCCGGCCACGGCCCTGCAGCACCAACGAGACCAGTGACTTCGACACCCCGGCGTGGCGGGCGACGTCGCGGATCGTGGGGGCGCGGTCCGGCGCCCGAGCCTGCTGCTCTGCCCCGGCCATGCGGTCTCCTTCCGCGGGTCAGCCTAGCCTTGCCGACAGTGGTGCGGAGAGATTATGCTGGACCGGTCCAGCAACTGTCCAGCACAGAGAGGTGCATCCATGACGACAACGGGTAGGCGGATCAGCGCAGGCATGGTCGGCGGGGGTGTCGGTGCCGATATCGGCAAGACCCATCGCAACGGCATGCGGCTGGACGACCGGTACTCCCTCGACGCCGGCGTCTTCGGTCAGGACCGGTCCGCGTCCCTCGAACTGGGTGCCTCCCTCGGGGTCGACGAGGCCCGGATCTATGCCGACTACGAGGCAATGGCGGCGGCGGAGGCCGCCCGTCCGGACGGGGTGGACCTCGTGGTCGTGGCCACGCCGAACGACAGTCACTTCGCGATCGCGAGCACGTTCCTGGCCCACGGCTTCCATGTGGTCTGCGAGAAGCCGCTGACGCTCGACTCCGCCGAGGCCGAGGAACTCGTCCGGATCGCGGCCGAGCACGACGTGATCCTCGCCGTACCGCACTGCTACTCGGCCTACCCGATGGTCCGCGAGGCCGCCCGGATGGTCCGGGAGGGCGTGCTGGGCCGGATCAACTTCATCGACGTGGAGCACGCCTCCGGCTGGAACGCCACCGCGCTGGAGCTGACCGGCAACAAGCAGGCCGGCTGGCGCACCGACCCGGCCGTCGGCGGACCCGCGTCCGTGGTGGGGGACCTCGGCACCCATGCCTACCACCTCGCCCGCTACATCACCGGCCTCGAGGCCGAGCAGGTGTCCGCACAGCTCGCCACGTTCGTGCCGGACCGGCGGGTGTTCGACCACGCCACCCTCTCGCTGCGCTGGGCCGGGGGAGTGCCCGGACGGATCTGGGCCAGCATGGTCGCCACCGGTCACAACCACGGCCTGCGGATCCGCGTCTTCGGTGACCAGGGCAGCCTGGAGTGGCAGCACGAGGACCCGCACCACCTGCTCGTGCAGGACCTCGCCGGCGAGACCCGGATCCTCACGCACGGCATGTCGACCCTCTCCGAGGAGTCCGGACGGCTCACCCGGGTCGGCCTCGGCCACCCCGAGGGATTCCTGGAGGCCTTCGCCAACTTCTACCGCGACCTGGCCGATGAACTGGACGCCCGCAGGTTCGGCCGGTCGGGGACCATCCGCGAACTCTCCTTCCCGACCGGCGTGGACGGCGTCCTCGGCGTGCAGCTCGTGGAGGCGGCGCTCGCGTCGAACGCTGCGGACGGTGCCTGGGTCGCCCCTGGTCGCTGACGCCTCGGTGCGGTGCACCGCGACGGCTGCCTCTTGATTCTTGGAGCGCTCCAAGTAAGATGTCAATTGTCCTGACTTCTTTCCATGAGGCCGACGGGGCAGTGAGGCTGGCAGATGACATCGACACTCGCGCACCACGCGGAGGCGCTACGCATTCCGGTGACCGTTGACCGGGACAGCCCGGTGCCGCTGTACCACCAGGTGGCCGAGCAGCTCGCCAAGGCGATCCACGACGGTGTCCTGCAGCCGGGCGATCCATTCGAGAAGGAGCTGTCCCTGGCCGCGCGGCTGGACATGTCCCGGCCGACGGTGCGTCGCTCGATCGGGGAGCTCGTCAGCCGCGGGCTGCTCGTCCGGCGCCGCGGGGTGGGCACGACGGTCGCCCACGCCGCCGTGCACCGCCGCAACGAGCTGACCAGCCTCTACGACGACCTCGCGGCCGACGGACGCAGGCCCGCGACCCGGGTGGTGCGGTTCAGCGTCGCCGAATACAGCAAGCGGGCCGCCGAGGCGCTGGACCTCGATCCGCGCACGCCCCTGGTGTACCTGGAGCGGCTGCGGCTGATGGACGGGGCCCCGATCGCCGTGCTGAAGAACTGGCTGCCGCCGGCTCTGGGCGACCTGTCGGCCGGCGAACTGGAGTCGTTCGGGCTGTACGACCTGCTGCGGCGGCGGGGCATCCTGCCGGCCGTCGCCCACCAGACCGTGGGTGGCCGTCCGGCCGTCCCGGAGGAGCGCAACCTGCTCGGACTGGGCCGGCTCGACCCCGTCCTCACGATGACCCGGCGCGTCTACGACTCCGCCGGCAATGCCGTCGAGTTCGGCGACCACTGCTACCGCGCCGACCGCTACTCCTTCGACGTCACCGTGCACGCGTCCTGAGCAGGCCCTCAGCGCGGCGTGGACGCCGACGACGAGCGGACCACCAGCCGCGAGGGGATCACGACGTCCTCGGGCGTCGCGTCCGGGTCGGCCAGCCGCCGCAGCAGTGCCTCGCCGCAGGCCAGACCCACGTCGAAGCTGCGATTGTCCACCGTAGTCAGGTCCAGGAAGCGGCTGCGGGCGAGCTGGGAGTTGTCGTAGCCGACCAGGGCGACGTCGCCGGGGACTTCCCGTCCGACCTCCCGCAGGGCTGCGCGCGCGCCCAGCGCCATCGTGTCGTTGGCCGCGAACACCGCGGTGATCTCCGGATGCCTGCGCAGCAGTTCGACGGTGCCGGCGTACCCGCCTTCCTCGTTGGTCTCGTTGCGTTCGCCGGCGAAGCGGGCCGGTTCGCCGATGGAGGCCATCACTTCCTGGTACGCCTCGCGGCGACGGGCGGCGGCGCCACCGACACCGGTGACGTGGCCGATCCGGCGATGCCCGAGCGACTGCAGGTGGCGCAGGACGAGCCCGACGCCGAGCGCCTGGTCGCTGGAGACGTGGTCGGCGCCCTCGACCGTGTGCAGTCGGGTGCCCTCGATCACCGTCGGCACGCCGAGCGGGCCGAAGTGGTGACCGGGCTCGGCCGCGATCAGCAGGGCGTCGACCTGGGTATTGAGGAAGCCGTCGATGGCGTTGACCAGCCGGTCGCCCATCCGGTAGTTCTCGCGGATCGCGACGTGGAAGCCGCGGGGAGCCATCGCCGCGCGCACGCCCTGCAGTACCTCGACGAACCACGGGTTGGAGAAGTCGTCGATGACCATGCCGACGGTGTACGTGCGATCGGCGGCGAGGTTGGCCGCGGCCCGGCTGGGCCGGTAGCCCAGTCTGGCGATCGCCGACTGGACCGCGTCCCGCTTGGCGTCGCTGACCAGGTCGGAGCCGTTGAGGACGAGCGAGACCAGCGACTTGGACACGCCGGCCTCCCGGGCGACGTCGTAGATCGTCGGCCGTGCGCTGCGCGGTCTGGTGCTCATCGCCCTCCCGGTCACGATTCTGTCACAAAGCTCCAGATTCCTATTGACAGGACATTTGGGCCTGCCTAGTGTGGTGCCTGCTTGGAGCGCTCCAAGCTTACATCAAGGAGGATGAATGAGCATCGGCATCGCCGTCATCGGAGCCGGTATGGCGGGCAAGGCGCACATCGCCGCGTACAAAGTGGCTCCCACCCTGTACGAGTCGACCCTTCCCGACCTGCGATACGTCTCCATCGGCGACGTGAACGCCGAGCTCGGCGCGGCCACCGCGAAGCGGTACGGCTTCGAGCGCAGCGACACAGACTGGCGCGCGATCGCCGACAACCCCGACATCGACGTGGTCAGCGTGGTCATTGCGAACCATCTGCACCTCGAGGTGGTGAAGGGACTGCTGGAGGCCGGCAAGCACGTGCTGTGCGAGAAGCCGCTCGCCGACACCCTCGAGTCGGCACGGGAGATGGCCCGGCTCGCCCGCGAAGCCAGCACCATCGCCCGGATCGGCCTCACCTTCCGCCGCCAGCCCGGCATCGCCGCGATCCGCAACTGGATCAACGACGGGACGCTGGGCCGCGTGCTGCACTTCAGCGGCCGCTACTGGTGTGACTACGGCTGCAACCCCAAGGGCCCGATGAGCTGGCGCTTCTCCGGCCCGATGGGCACCGGTGCGCTGGCCGACATCGGCAGCCACCTCTCCTACCTGTCTGAGTTCCTCTGCGGGCCGATGCAGGCGGTGTCGGGTGGTGGCTTCACCACCGCGATCACCGAGCGGCCGCTCCCGCTGGGTGCGGTCGTCGGCCACGGCCTGGCCGCCGTGTCGGACACCTACGAACCCGTGACCAACGACGACTACGCCACCTTCACCGCCCACTACGCCGACACCACCGGCAGCCTCGAGGTCTCCCGCGTGGCCGCCGGCTACCCGAACAACCTGAACTTCGAGGTGTTCTGCGAGAACGGCGCGGCCAGCTTCACCCAGGAGACCCCGTCCCAGGTGCGGCTGTACCTGCACGACGACCAGCCCGGCAGGAACGGCTACCGGACCGTCGACCTGGGCGGCGACCACCCGTACGTCTCAGGCGGCATGCCGATCGACGTCTCCGGTGTCGGCTTCGGCCAGAACGAGGGCTTCACCTTCCAGGCCCGGGCCTTCCTCGAAGAGGTCGCCGGCATCCCCGAGGAGCAGTCCCTGCCCCGCAACGCGTCCCTCGACGAGGGCGTCCACAACATGGAAATCCTGGCCGCCGTTGCCGAGTCGGCCGCGAACAACGGAAAGAGCGTGACCCTGTGAAGCTTGGTGTGTACAACGCGGTCCTGCACGACCGCTCCCTGGAAGAGGCGATCGGAGTCATCGCCGGTCTGGGCCTGAACGGCATCGAGATCAACTCCGGTGGTTTCCTGCCCCCGACCCACATCCCGAACATCGACGAGATCGTCGCCTCACCGGCCGCGGCGAAGGCGTTCCTGGCGACGTTCGAGGGCACGGGTGTGGAGATCGCGGGCCTGAACTGCAACGGCAACCCGCTGCACCCCAATCCCGTGATCGGTGAGAAGCACGCTGAGGACGTCCGCCGGTCGATCCGGGCCGCCGCCGCCCTGGGGCAGAACCGCGTGGTCACCATGTCGGGTCTGCCCGGCGGCGAGCCTGGCGCGACCCGTCCGAACTGGATCGTCAACGCCTGGAACTCGGCGGCGCTGGACGTGCTGGACCACCAGTGGGAGATCGCGGCGGCGTTCTGGAGCGACATCGACCAGCTGGCGAAGGACCACGGGGTGAAGGTGGCCCTGGAGCTGCACCCGCAGAACATCGTGTTCAACGCCCGGGACATCCGCAAGCTCGTCGAACTGACCGGTGCCACCCACGTGGGCGTGGAGATGGACGCGTCCCACCTGTTCTGGCAGCAGGCCGACCCGGTATCGGTGGTGCGTGAACTCGGTCCGCTGATCTTCCACGCCGCGGCCAAGGACATCCGGATCAACCCCGAGAACGCGAAGCTGAACGGCGTCCTCGACAACGGCTTCCGCCGGCTTCGTGAGGACGAGGATCGGGTGAACCTGGGTGGCGACGAGTGGGCCAACGAGTGGCCGAAGGACTCCTCGTGGGACTTCGTCGCGCTGGGCAAGGGCCACGACACCGCGTACTGGACGGAGTTCATCCGCGCCCTCTACGAGGTCGACCCCGACATGTGCCTGAACATCGAGCACGAGGACACCGAGCTGGGCCGGATCGAAGGCCTCGAGGTGGCCGCCACCGTCCTGAGGGACGCCTGGGCCGCCTTCTCCGGCGAGCGTTCCCTGAGCCTGTCGAAGGGCGCCGTTTCCTGACCACCTCGCCGGTCGGGGGAGCGCGCACCCCCGACCGGCCCGGACCTCGCTGGAGCGAAGGCAGCACCACCCGCCCCCACCGTGAAGAAGTCCCCAATGAAGGAGATTCAGATGCGCAAGACCCTGGTGGCCACCTTGGCCACTCTCAGCGCCGTGGCTCTGACCGCGTGCAGCGGCACGACACCGGCCAGCACGGGCTCGTCCAGCGGTGGAAGTACGGAGAAGATCAAGCTCGGCATCGCCATTCCGGCCGGCAACGAGACGTTCTGGACCAGCTGGATCAAGGGCGCTCAGGCTGAAGCCGAGAAGCTCAACGTCGACCTCACCATCACCGACGCCAAGAACGACGCCCAGACCATGAACGACCAGGTCAACACCATGATCGTGGGTGGCATCAAGGGCCTGGCCGTGGCTGCGGTCGACACGACCGCCAACAAGAGCGCCGCCCAGGCTGCTACCGATGCGAACATTCCGATGATCACCTCGAACCGCACCCTCGACCTGAAGTACGGCGGTGTGGGCGGGGCGAACCCGATCGTGCACACCGGCTTCAACGATTATCAGATGGGCGGCTTCCAGGGCGACCTGCTGATCAAGGCCTGTGAGGGCAAGGATCCGTGCAACGTCGCGCTCCAGGTGGGAACGCTCGGTGCCTCTCCGCAGATCGACCGGGAGAAGGGCCTGATGGACAAGATCGCCAGCACCCCGAGCATCAAGATCGTGATGCGGGAGACCAACAGCTTCGACCCGGTCAAGGCTGCTGACGTCACCCAGACCATGCTGCAGAAGAGCAAGGACATCTCTTTCATGCTCTGCCAGACCGATCCCGAGGCGCTAGCCGCGGCCACCGTGCTGAAGGAGCAGGGTCTTGAGGGCAAGATCGGCGTCATCGGCATCGGCGGCTCCAAGGAGGGTGTCGAGGCGGTTGCCTCCGGGAAGATGTTCGGCACGGTGCGGGTGTCCGGCGCCGATGACGGTGGCACCTCGCTGCGCACCCTGTACTCGGTTGTGACGAACAAGGGCGCCGACCTGAAGGTGGACACCTCCGGCGATCGTCCGACTGTCATCGTGGATGCCCTCGTCATCACCAAGGACAACGCGGCCGACAACCCCGGGGATTGGTGATCTGAATGACCGACGACCTTCCCCGCATCGAAGCGCGCGGGGTGACCAAGATCTTCGCTGGCGTCCCCGCCCTGGACAAGGTGGACCTCACCTTGTACCCGGGGGAGGTCGTCGGTCTCCTCGGCGAGAACGGCGCCGGCAAGTCCACGCTCATCAAGGTGCTGGCCGGTGTGTACATCCCCGAAGCCGGTGACATCCGGGTGCGCGGCGAGAAGGTGCACTTCACCGAACCCATCGACGCGATCGCCCGAGGTATCGCCACCGTGCACCAGCACAGCTCCCTCGCCAACAACCTGACCGTCGCCCAGAACCTGATCCTGGGACGGGAGCCGGGCCTGTCCTGGCTGCCGTTCTGGATCCGGCAGAAAGCGATCCTCGCCAAGGCAAGGGAGATCACTGAACGCCTCGGCATCGACCTCCCGCTTACGACGCTCGTGGACGATCTCACGGTTGCCCAGAAGCAACGGGTCGAGATCGTCCGGGCGGCCTCTGAAGCCGACACTCTGATCATCCTCGACGAGCCCACGGCCGCGCTGAACCCCGACGAGGTCGACGAGTTGTTCGAGGTGATCCGCACACTGAAGGCCAAGGACATCCCCGTGCTCTACGTCAGCCACCGCCTCGACGAGATCCCAGTCATCTGCGACCGGGTCGAGGTGCTACGCGACGGCAGGAACGTCGGCGGGCTCAACCACGAAGACTCCGTCCCGGCCAAGATCATCCCGCTGCTCGTGGGGCGTCAGCTCGGCAACCTGTTCCCCGACCTTCCACAGATCAGCGAAGAGATCGTACTGAATGCCGAGAACGTGTCCGGCAAGCTGTTGCGGAACGTCTCCCTCACCGTCCACGCCGGCGAGGTGGTGGGTCTGACCGGCGCGATCGGTGCGGGTCAGCGTGATTTCGCCCGCATCGTGTTCGGCGCCGACCCCGGCACGGGGAGGATCGAACTGCTCGGCAGACCACTGCCGCCGAGCCGCCCGGACCTGGCCGTCAAGGCCGGCGTCGGCTACGTCAGCGGCGACCGGAAGAAGGACGGGCTGTTTCCGATCCTGCCGGTATGGCGCAACACCACCGTGGTGAAGTCCGACAGCCTGGCCACCGCAGGCTTCCTCATCCCGGCCCGGGAGCGGAAGGAGGGCGTCAAGCTGATCGAGCAGTTCGATGTCCGCACTTCCTCGCCCAACAAGGAGATCGGAGACCTCTCAGGCGGCAACCAGCAGAAGGCGCTGCTGGCCCGGTGGGCGGCAGTGACTCCGAAGCTGCTCATCCTCGACGAACCGACGCTGGGCGTCGACGTGGGCGCCCGCCGGGAGATCTATGACCAGATCGTTTCGCTCGCCGAGTCCGGCATGGGCGTCCTCCTGGTCTCCGCAGACCACGCAGAACTCCAGGGCATGAGCCACCGGGTTCTGGTCTTCACCGATGGCGAAGTGGTGGCCGAGATGGAGGGCAAGGACGCCACTGAAGAAGCCATCCTCCACGCCCGTATCCGCACCGACAAGAAGGCAGCATCATGAGCACGACCCCCAGCGACCCCACGGCATCGACCCCAACCAAGGCGAGCACGGCGGTTCCCAAGGGGAGCCTGTCGAAGCTCGCGCCGATGCTGCGACGCAACGGCCTGCTGATCTTCTTCGCGTTCCTGCTGGTGGTGTTCACCATCGCGCGGCCGGAGTTCCTCAGCCAGGCGAACATCCGCAACATCCTGCTGAGTGCCTCGGTGATCGGCATCCTGGCCCTCGGGCAGACCGTCGTGATCCTCACCGGCGGCTTCGACATCGGCATCGCGAAGACCGCGGTGCTGGCCGGCATGGTCGTGGCGCTCACCGCCGGCATGGGGCCTGTTGCCCTCCTGATCGGGATCCTGGCCACGGTGGCTGTGGGTCTGGTGAACGGCATCCTGATCTCACGGACCAAGGTGAACCCGTTCATCGTGACGCTCGGTATGTACACCATCCTCACGTCCGTCGCCCTGTTGGTGAACAACGGCGGTTCGATCATCAACCTGCCACAGTGGCTCATCGATCTCGTGGGCTGGCAGTGGCTGGGGATGCCCGGCATCGTGTGGTGGTTCGCGATCATCGCCATCATCACGCATGTGGCGTTGGCCTACACCCGTTGGGGCGGTCATATCTATGCCGTCGGTGGCAACGAGGAAGCCGCCCGCTTGGCTGGCATCAAGTCGAGCAACGTCCTCGCCTCCGCGTACGTTGTCGCCTCGGTGGTCGGCGGTCTCGCCGGCGTGATGCTCACCTCCCGACTGGGAACCGCGTCCCCGGTGGCACTGCCCGGTGCCGAGCTCGACTCGATCGCCGCAGTGGTCATCGGTGGCACCAAGCTGTCCGGCGGTTTCGGCTCCATCCCGCGAACCCTGATCGGCATCCTGATCCTGATGGCCCTGCAGAGCGGTCTGGTGCTGATGGGCGTCAACCCCTACTACCAGGGCATGTTCAAGGGCGCGATCCTGATCCTCGCCGTCGCCGTCGACGTGATCTTCGGCAAGAAGAAGTAACCCACCCAGTGAGCGGGCGGATTCACCGGAGTGCCTGGAGCCTCCGGTGAGTCCGCCATCCAGCAAACACCCCAGAGAAGGAACGACGAATGGTGGACATCGCGCTCGACCCGAACATGTACTACCCGTCGATGTCGACGGCCGACACGCTGCGAAAGGCGGCCGACCTCGGCTTCGGGTTCGTGGAGCTGTCGCCGAACACCGAGTTCCACTTCTGGCACCGCTATCCGAAGGCGGACGCCGAGTTCGTCGCCGGGCTGAACCGGGCCCAGGCCGAGACCGGGGTGACGGTGCGGACGCTGAACCCGGTGTTCAACTGGTCCTCGACCGACGAGACCGAACGACAGGCGCAGGTGCGGAACTGGCGCCGCCTGCTGCAGCTGGCCGATGCGATCGACTGCCGGGAGATCACCAGTGAGTTCTCCGGGAACCCGGGCACGTACCGGGAGTGCGAGGCGCAGTGGTACCGCTCGATCTCCGAACTGGCCGATGACTTCGAGAAGTACGGCATCCGGCTGAACATGGAGGCCCATCCCTACGACTTCGTCGAGTTGCACGATGACGCCTACTCGCTGATCCGTGGGGTGGACGTGGACTGGATCGGCTACGAGTTCTGCTGCCCGCACGCCTTCCACCTCTCCGACGGCGTCGGTGATGTGGAGCGGATGATCCGCACCTCGGCCCCGAAGCTGCGGGAGGTGCATGTCGCGGACGCGCTGAACCATCGGGCGAACGACGGCAACCGCTACATCGTGAACCCGCCCGGCGTGGACGCCCGCGTCCACCAGCACGCCGAGATC
>DAINOM010000038.1:14730-24358 GCA_036735445.1 Propionicimonas sp. | reverse complement strand
GCCAGCGAGCGTCGGCCCGGTCCCTGAGGAGCGAGCGCCAGCGAGCGTCGGCCCGGTCCCTGAGGAGCGAGCGCCAGCGAGCGTCGGCCCGCTCCCTGAGGAGCGAGCGCCAGCGAGCGTCACGAAGGGCGCCGAGCACCGCCGCACCTCATCGGTCCCTGAGGAGCGCAGCGTCACGAAGGGCCGCTCCGCCCCCGGCGACCTGCGCCTCGTCCAGCTGAGCCGCCACTTCGAGGACTTCGTCGCCGTGGACGCCATCGACCTGGTCGTCCCGTCCGGCTCGTTCTTCGCGCTGCTCGGCCCGTCGGGCTGCGGCAAGACCACCACGCTGCGGATGATCGCCGGCCTGGAGGAACCCACGTCCGGGCAGATCCTGCTCGGCGAGACCGACATCACCGCCACCCGGCCGTACCAGCGCCGGGTGAACACGGTGTTCCAGAGCTACGCGCTGTTCCCGCACCTGTCCGTGCTGGACAACGTCGGCTTCGGGCTGCGGCAGCGCAGGGTGGCGGACTGGAAGCGCAAGGCGATGGACGCGCTCGAGCTGGTCAAGCTCGCCGACCGCGCCCACCAGCGGCCGCGGCAGCTCTCCGGCGGCATGCAGCAGCGGGTCGCGCTCGCGCGGGCAGTGGTGAACGAGCCGGACGTGCTGCTGCTGGACGAACCCCTGGGCGCCCTCGACCTGAAGCTCCGCCGGGAGATGCAGATCGAGCTCAAGCGCATCCAGCAGGAGGTCGGGCTCACCTTCATCCACGTCACCCACGACCAGGAGGAGGCTATGACGATGGCCGACACCGTCGCGGTGATGCAGGCCGGCCGGATCGAGCAGCTGGGCGCGCCCGGCGAACTCTACGACAGCCCGGCGACGGCGTACGTGGCGAACTTCCTCGGCCAGTCGAACCTGCTGCCGCTGGAGCTCTCCGGCGGCGCGGGCGACGGGCTGGTCACGGCCACGGCCCACGGCTTCCCGGTCTGGGTGGACGCCACCCGGCTGCCGGCCGGCGCCACCTCCGTCCAGCTCGGCATCCGGCCGGAGAAGCTGCGGCTGCTCGGCCCGGGCAGCGAGGACGTGGCGAACCGGCTGTCCGGCTGGGTGACTGACGCGTCCTTCACGGGCGTGGCCACCACGTACCTCGTGTCGATGCCGTGGGGCCAGGAACTGACCGTCACCCAGCCCAACGACGGTTCCGCGCGCGCGGAACGCGGTGAGGAGGTCACGCTCGGCTGGGATCCGCACCAGGCGTTCGTGCTGGCGGAGGCCGGCTGATGGCCGCGCTCACCTCGGCGGTCGCCGGCGGGACGGCGCCGCCTGCCCGTCCGCGGCGCAGGGGCGGCCTGGTGCCGTTCGTGCTGCTCACCCCGGCCCTGATCTGGCTGGTGGTGTTCTTCGTGGTGCCGACGGTGTCGCTCGCGTCCCAGTCGCTGCAGACCGGCGACATCGACAACGGCTACACGCTCACCTGGAACTTCGCCACCTACGCCGACGCGCTGAGCCGGTACTGGCCGCAGTTCCTGCGCTCGATCATCTACGCGGCGTCGGCGACGCTGGGCACGCTGCTGCTGGGCTACCCGCTCGCCTGGTTCATCGCGCACCGCTCGGGCAAGTGGAAGAACGTGCTGCTGGTGCTGGTGGTCGCGCCGTTCTTCACGAACTTCCTGATCCGCACGCTGGCGTGGCAGATCATCCTCACCGACGGCGGACCGGTCGCGGCCTTCTTCCGGGCCACCGGGCTGACCACCCTGCTGCAGGCCATCGGGCTCACCGACAACGACTCGCTGCTGGGTTCGCAGTTCGCGGTGATCAGCGGCCTGATCTACAACTTCCTGCCGTTCATGGTGCTGCCGCTGTACACCATCCTCGAGCGGCTCGACGCGCGGCTGCTGGACGCCGCCGGCGACCTCTACGCCAACGGCTGGAACACCTTCTGGAAGGTGATCTGGCCGCTGTCGCTGCCGGGCGTGGTGTCCGGGACCCTGCTCACGTTCATCCCGGCCGCCGGCGACTACATCAACTCCAAGCTGCTCGGCAACACCCAGACCGTGATGATCGGCCAGGTCATCGACGCCCAGTTCCTGCGGGTGCTGGACTACCCGATCGCCGCGGCGCTGTCGTTCATCCTGATGATCGCGATCATCGTGCTGGTCGCGGGCTATGTGCGGGTCGCCGGGACGGAGGATCTGGTCTGATGGGCGCCTGGCTCCGCCGCAACCTCGTGGTCATCGTCGGCCTGCTGGTGCTGGCGTACATCCTGATCCCCAACCTGGTGGTCACCCTGTTCTCGTTCAACAAGCCGAGCGGGCGCTACAACTACCAGTGGACCGAGTTCTCCCTCGACGCCTGGCTCAACCCGTGCGCGAGCGCCGGGCTGTGCGAGGCGCTCGGCCTGAGCCTGTGGGTGGCGGTGATCGCGGCCGCGGTGTCGACGGTGATCGGCACCATGGCGGCGTTCGCACTGGGCCGCTACCGCTTCCGTGGCCGGTCCGGGACGAACCTGTTGGTCTTCTTCCCGATGGCCACGCCCGAGGTGGTGATGGGCTCGTCCCTGCTCACCCTGTTCATCGCGATGGGCGTGCCGACCGGTCAGCTGACCATCCTGATCGCGCACATCCTGTTCACGCTGTCGTTCGTCGTGACCACGGTGAAGGCGCGGGTGGCATCCCTCGACCCGGCGCTGGAGCAGGCCGCGGCCGACCTGTACGCCACGCCGGCGCAGGCGTTCTGGAAGGTGACGTTCCCGCTGGTCGCGCCCGGGATCGCGGCCGGGGCGCTGCTGGCGTTCGCGCTGAGCTTCGACGACTACATCGTGACGAACTTCAACGCCGGCGCGACCACCGTGACGTTCCCGATGTACGTGTGGGGCGCGGCGCAGCGCGGCACCCCGGTGCAGATCAACGTGGTCGGCACGGTGATGTTCTTCGGAGCCCTGGCCATCGTCGGCCTGGGCCAGGTGATCGGCTCCCGGGTGCGGCTCGGCAGCCGGAGGAGGGAGGCGGCCTGATGCGCGTGCTGGTGGTGGGAGCCGGGGGAGTCGGGGACGCGGTCGCGCGGATCGCCGCCCGGCGGGACTTCTTCGAACTGATGGTGCTGGCCGACTACGACGTCGCCCGGGCGGAGGCTGCGGTGGCCGCCGCCGTGGCCGCCGGCGGCGGAGACCGGTTCGCCGCGGCGCGGGTGGACGCGTCCGAGGCCGCGTCCGTCGCCGACCTGGTCCGCGCGCACGGGATCACGCACGTGCTGAACGCGGTCGACCCGCGGTTCGTGATGAACGTGTTCACCGGCGCCTTCGAGGCGGGCGCGGACTACCTGGACATGGCGATGTCGCTGTCCCACCCGCACCCCGAGCGGCCGTACGCGGAGACCGGCGTGAAGCTGGGCGACGAGCAGTTCGCACAGGCCGCCGAGTGGGAGCGGGCCGGACGGTTGGCGCTGGTTGGCATGGGCGTGGAGCCGGGGCTGTCGGACGTGTTCGCACGGTACGCGTCCGACCACCTGTTCTCGCGCATCGATGAACTGGGCACGCGGGACGGCGCGAACCTCGTGGTGCGCAACGAGGCGGGCGAGGAGATCTTCGCGCCGTCGTTCTCGATCTGGACGACGATCGAGGAGTGCCTGAACCCGCCGGTCGTGTTCGAGAAGGAGCGTGGCTGGTACACCACGCCGCCGTTCAGCGAGCCGGAGGTGTTCGACTTCCCTGAAGGGATCGGGCCGGTCGAGTGCGTGAACGTCGAGCACGAAGAGGTGCTGCTGATGCCGCGGTTCCTCGACGCGGAGCGGGTGACGTTCAAGTACGGCCTCGGCGACGAGTTCATCGGCGTGCTGAAAACGCTGCACGCGCTCGGACTGGACCGGACCGAACCGGTGCGGGTGAAAGGCGTGGAGGTGTCGCCGCGGGACGTCGTGGCCGCCGTCCTGCCCGACCCGGCGACGATCGGGCCGCGGATGACCGGCAAGACGTGCGCGGGGCTGTGGGTGACCGGCACCGGGAAGGACGGGGCGCCGCGGCGCACATACCTGTACCACGTGGTCGACAACGAGACCTCGATGCGGGAGTTCGGTGCGCAGTGCGTGGTCTGGCAGACCGCGATCAACCCGGTGGTGGCGCTGGAACTGCTCGCCACCGGCGTGTGGACGGGCACGGGCGTGCTCGGGCCGGAGGCGTTCGACGCCGTCCCGTTCCTGGAGCTGCTGGCCGCGCCGGCGCCGTCCGGCTATGCGTCGCCGTGGGGGATGGAGGACCGGTGATCGAGCAGGTGCGGCGGCTGCGGACCGAATTGCCCGGGCCGGGATCGGTTGCTCTGGCCGGGCGCCGGCGGGCCGCGGTGTCGGGCGCGGTGGCGGTCGGCAACGAGCTGTACATCGAGCGGGGCGAGGGCGCGATCCTCGTCGACGTGGACGGCAACCAGCTGGTCGACCTCGGCTCGGGGATCGCGGTGGCGTCGGTGGGGCACGCGGCCCCGTCCGTCGTGGCGGCGGTGAGCGGGCAGGCGGCGCGGTTCGAGCACACCTGCTTCATGGTCACGCCGTACGAGGGCTACGTCGATGTCTGCGAGCAGCTCAACCGGCTCACGCCCGGCACCCACGAGAAGCGGACCGCGCTGTTCAACTCCGGCGCGGAGGCGGTGGAGAACGCGGTGAAGGTGGCGCGGGCGTACACCGGCCGTCCGGCGGTGGTGGCGTTCGACCACGCCTACCACGGGCGGACGAACCTGACCATGGCGCTGACCGCGAAGGTGCAGCCGTACAAGGACGGCTTCGGGCCGTTCGCGCCCGAGGTGTACCGGGTCGGCATGGCCTATCCGTACCGCTGGCCGACCGGGCCCGAACGGTGCGCGGAGGAGGCGTTCGCGGAGTTCGTCTCCCGGGTGCACGTGCAGGTGGGCGAGGAGCATGTCGCCGCCGTGGTGGTCGAGCCGATCCAGGGCGAGGGTGGGTTCATCGTGCCCGCGCCAGGGTTCCTCTCGATGCTGTCGGCGTGGTGCGCCGAGCACGGCGTGGTGTTCATCGCCGACGAGGTGCAGACCGGGTTCTGCCGAACGGGGGACTGGTTCGCGTCCGAGTTCGAGGGCATCGTGCCGGACGTGGTGGCGACGGCCAAGGCGCTCGGCGGCGGCCTGCCCCTGGCCGCGGTCACCGGACGCGCCGAGATCATGGACGCACCCGTGCTCGGCGGGCTCGGCGGCACCTTCGGCGGCAACCCGGTCTCGTGCGCCGCGGCGCTGGCGGCGATCTCGATGATGGAGACCGATGACCTGGCCGGCGCGGCCCGGCGGATCGGCGAGGTGCTCACGTCCCGGCTGTGCGCGCTGGCCGACCGGTTCGCGCAGGTCGGCGACGTCCGTGGCCGCGGCGCGATGATGGCGATCGAGCTGGTGGCGCCGGACGCCACGTTGCGTCCCGATCCCGCCCTGGCGAAGGCCGTCGTCGCAGGGTGTGCCCGCCGCGGCGTGGTGCTGCTGGCCTGCGGGACGTACGGCAACGTCGTCCGCCTGCTGCCGCCGCTGGTGATCGAGCCGTCCCTGCTGGAGGATGCCCTCGACGTCCTGGCCGAGGCCCTCGCGGCGGCCACCAGCTGACCACCGTCCACGCCGTCCGCCCCCAATCCGGTCCCTGAGGAGTTGTCCGGTGAGGAACGAGCCGGGCAGCATCACAACCGGTCCCTGAGGAGCTGTCCGGTGAGGAACGAGCCGGGCAGCATCACGAAGGACCGCCGAGCAGAGAGAGAATGCGTTCATGAAGCTTCCGGAGTCGGTACCCACGCAGCTGTTCATCAACGGCGAGTGGCGGGACGCGTCCGGTGGTGGCCGGTTCGCGGTCGAGGACCCGGCCACCGGCGAGGTCCTCGCCGACGTCGCCGACGCGACCGCTGCCGACGCCATGGCTGCGCTCGACGCCGCGGCGGAGGCCCAGGAGTCGTGGGCACGGACGGCGCCGCGCAAGCGGGCCGAGTTGCTGCGCGCGGGCTTCGAGGCGATCACGGCCAGGGCCGACGAGTTCGCCACCGTGATGACGCTGGAGATGGGCAAGCCGCTGGCCGAGGCGCGCGGCGAGGTGGCCTACGGCGCGGAGTTCCTGCGCTGGTTCTCCGAGGAGGCGGCCCGGATCTACGGCCGCTACTCACCGGCGCCGGATGGCGTCCAGCGACTGCTCGTGACCAAGCGTCCGGTCGGGCCGTGCCTGCTGATCACGCCGTGGAACTTCCCGCTGGCGATGGCCACCCGGAAGAGCGCGCCGGCGCTGGCAGCGGGCTGCACGATGGTGATCAAGCCGGCGGCGCTGACCCCGCTGACCACCCTGCTGTACACGCAGGTGATGGTGGAGGCGGGAGTGCCGGCCGGAGTGATCAACGTGATCCCGACCAGCCACTCCGGTGCGACCACCGAGCCGCTGTTCGCCGACCCGCGGCTGCGCAAGCTGTCGTTCACCGGGTCGACCGAGGTGGGCCGGGTGCTGCTGCGGCAGGCGTCCGACAATGTACTTCGGACGTCGATGGAGCTCGGCGGCAACGCCCCGCTGCTGGTCTTCGACGACGCGGACCTCGACGTCGCGGTGGAGGGCGCCTTCAACGCCAAGCTGCGCAACGGGGGCGAAGCGTGCACGGCGGCGAACCGGATCTATGCGCAGACCGGCGTGGCCGAGGAGTTCACGCGGCGGCTGGCCGAGCGGGTCGGGTCCGTCCGCGTGGGGCACGGTATCGAGGACGGCACCCAACTCGGCCCGGTCATCGACGCGGACGCCCGTGAGCGGATCGACGGTCTGGTCCGGGACGCCGTCGCCGGCGGCAGCCGGGTGCTGGCCGGCGGCTCCGCCCTGGACCGTCCGGGCTACTTCTACGCGCCGACCGTGCTGGCGGACGTCCCGGCAGACGCGCGGGTGATGACGGAGGAGATCTTCGGTCCGGTCGCGCCGGTCGCCACCTTCGCCACCGAGGACGAGGCGGTCGCGCTGGCCAACAGCACCCCGTTCGGCCTGATCTCGTACGTGTTCACGACGGACCTGGCCCGGTCGCTGCGCCTGGCGGAGCGGATCGAGACCGGCATGCTCGCGGTGAACTCCGGCGTGATCTCCAATCCCGCTGCCCCGTTCGGCGGCGTGAAGCAGTCCGGACTAGGCCGCGAGGGCAGCGCCGAAGGCATCGAGGAGTACCTCGAGACCGTCTACGTCGGCATCGCCGACCCCTATGCCCGGTGAACCGCCTCAGATCCACTGATCGAGTGCGTCTCGACAAGCTCGACGAACGGTCTCGGTGACTGCTGAGGATCGCGCCGGCGAGGGCCGAGCCGGCACGCGTCACGAAGGGCGGCGCGAGGTCCCTCCGGTCCTCCCGACCTCCTCGTCATCCCGGGCTTGACCCGGGGTCCCGTGAGCGGCTCCTCGGACGGGCGTCGGGGATCCCGGCGTTCGCCGGGATGACAGCAGAGGGGGCCGGGGAGCCGGCAGAGGGCGTCGGGACGACGGCCGAAGCCGGCCGAGCGCGGTACAACGCGTAGTCGAAGGTGCGTTCGCCGCGGACGACCGGGACAATGATCGTCTCCACCGTGCCGGCGACGGCGCCGAGCGCCGCGGCCAGTTCGGGGCTCTCCTGCTCGCACCACACCACCAGGCGTCCGGACGGGGTGAGTGCGGCCAGACAGCGCCGCAGGAATGCCTCGCGGTACAGGCGCGCGTTGCGGTCGTGGATCAGGAAGGTCGGGCCGTTGTCCACGTCGAGCAGGATCGCGTCCCAGATGCCGGCGACGTGGTCGGCGATGTCTCCGACGACGAGTTCGGTTCTGGGGTCGGCAGCGACCCGTCCGAGTTGTTCGGTGGCACCGCGGCGGGCGGCTTCGATCAGCTCTGTCGAGAGCTCCACCACCCGTACGAGTTCCGCGCCGCCGTCCAGCAGCCGGGCGGCGGTGTAGCCGAGCCCGAGTCCCCCGACCAGGACCCGCCCGGCCGGCAGCGCGGCATCGGCGAGCGCCAGTTCGGAGCTGGCTTCGGTGGAGTCCATCGCGAACACGCCGTTCACGATGAGCTCGGTGACGCCGTCGCGGGTGCGCAGCACGATGCCGTCCGCTTCGATCACGGACCCATCGTGCCCCATGGGATTCGCCTGTCGCGATCTGGCCAACTGTGATGTCCCAAGCCGCTCAGCTGTCACATCCAGACGCTTGCGTGGCCAGATCGCGACGCGCCACGACACCGACGGCACGGGCGCGGCCGGAATGCCACCTGCCGTAGCGGAATGCCGCCGGCTCGCGAACCTGTCGCGATCTGGCCGCTGAAGTCCCCAGCTGTGACGCATGCGCACTGTGGGACACCAAGCCTGGCCAGATCGCGACAGCGACGCCGACCAGGTCGACCGAGGAGGCCGGTGCGGAAACTTGGGGGTTCCCCCGCGGTCCCGGCCACGCCTAGGCTCGCCAAAAAGGAGGACACATGGACGATGCCGTCTACCCCGACCCGGCGCTCTACGGGACGGAAGACCTCGCGCTGCGCGAAGCCGCCGCAGCGGACCCGATCGGGTTCTGGGCCGACCGGGCGGCCGAACTGGAGTGGTACCAGCCCTGGGACAAGGTGCTGGACGACTCCGATCCGCCGTTCTACAGGTGGTTCACCGGGGCGAAGACGAACATCGTCCACAACTGCATCGACCGGCACCTGTCCGGGCCGTACAAGAACAAGCTCGCGCTGATCTGGGTGGGGGAGAACGGCACCGACTACCAGACGTTCAGCTACTTCAGCCTGAACCGCGAGGTCACGAAGATGGCGAATGTCTTCAAGGCCATGGGTGTCCAGAAGGGCGACCGGGTGACGATCTACCTGCCGCGGATCCCCGAGGTGGTGTTCGCGATGCTCGCCGCGGCGAAGCTGGGCGCCGTGCACTCGGTGATCTTCGCCGGGTTCTCCTCCGACGCGCTGGCCGACCGGATCGACGATTCCGAGTCGAAGCTGGTCATCACCGCGGACGGCTCCTGGGTGAACGGCGGCATCTTCAAGCTCAAGGACATCGTGGACGAGGCGATCCGCTTCTCGCCGTCGGTGGAGAACGTGATCGTGGTGAAGCGCACCGGCCATGAGGTGACCATGGACCCGCTGCGCGACCACTGGTACCACGACCTGACCGCCCTGCCGATCGCCAATGGACCGTGCGCCACCGAACAGATGGACTCCGAGGACCCGCTGTACATCCTCTACACCTCGGGGTCGACCGGGAAGCCGAAGGCGATCCTGCACACCCACGGCGGCTACATGGTCGGCACGTATACGACGTTGAAGTACACCTTCGACATCCGGGACGAGGACCGCTGGTGGTGCACCGCCGACCCCGGCTGGGTCACCGGGCACTCCTACCTGGTCTACGGGCCGCTGTTGTGCGGTGCGACGTCGTTCATGTTCGAGGGCGGTCCGACCTACCCGTACCCGAACCGCTGGTGGCAGCTGATCGAGTACTACGGGATCACGACCTTCTACACCGCTCCGACGGCGATCCGGTCGCTGATGCGGTTCGGCGAGGCCTGGCCGAACCGGCACGACCTGAGCTCGCTACGGTTGCTGGGCTCGGTCGGCGAGCCGATCAACCCGGAGGCCTGGCGATGGTTCCACCGGGTGATCGGCAAGGAGCGCTGCCCGATCATGGACACCTGGTGG
>DAINOM010000038.1:0-14647 GCA_036735445.1 Propionicimonas sp. | reverse complement strand
CCTGAAGAACCCGTGGCCGGCGATGCTGCGCACGCTCTACAAGGACGACGAGCGGTACGTGAACACCTACTGGTCGAAGTATCCCGGCAGGTACCTGGCCGGCGACTCGGCCCGGCGGGATGCGGACGGCTACTTCTGGGTGATCGGACGCACCGACGACGTGATCAAGGTCTCCGGCCACCGCCTGGGGACGGCGGAGGTCGAGTCGGCGCTGGTCTCCCACCCGGCGGTCGCGGAGGCGGCGGCGATCGGCCTGCCGCACGAGGTGAAGGGCAACGCGATCCACGCGTTCGTCGTGCTGCGGGTGGGCTACGAGGGCAGCCAGCAGCTGGCCGAGGACCTGCGCAGGCACGTCTCCACCCACCTGTCGCCGATCGCGAAGCCCGACCACATCGACTTCGCGGAGAAGCTGCCGAAGACCCGTTCGGGAAAGATCATGCGCCGCGTGCTGAAGGCGCGTGCCCTCGGCCAGGACGAGGGCGACCTCACCACCCTGGAGGAGTAGCTGGGGTTGCGCGCGTATGGCGGAAAAGGGGTCTGTCCCCATTTCCCGCCACCGTTCAGCGGAAGTCGCGCACCACTTGGGGATGGACGGACGCCGGCCTCGCCGTTCGGCTGAGATGGCGTATGGCCGGGGGAGTGTCGCGGGAGCGGCGGCTGTCCGCATCGCGGAAGAGCGGCGCGGGAAAGCTTGACACGCGCCGCTAGTGTGCCGGCCACCTTCACCCCAAAGGAGACCGCGGATGAGCCGTCCTCGAATGCTCGTCATTGCCCTTTCGCTCCTGCTGGCCGGTGCGGCCCTGGCGGGTCCGCTCTCCGGAAAGGCGGACGTGCCTGCCGCTCCGGTCCCGGTGGTGGGACGGCAGACTCCCGGTACGCGGGCCACGCCGACCGTACTGATGTCGGACGCCGTCCCCGTCGAGATCCAGCGTGAAGGCGATCCGATCGCGCCCGAGGCGTTTGCTGTGTCCGGCGCGACGGTCTATCTGGCCGATCAGCTTCACCAGACCGTGCGCCGCTACGTCTCGGGTAAGTTCGTGGGCACCATGACCCTGGGAGACATCGGCCCGGTGGACCTGCAGGTCACCGGTTCGACACTGACTGCCCTTGAGTCCGAAGGCGGGGTCCACACGTTCAGGTTGCCGGATTCCACGGTGAAGGCGGCGAAGCTCACGGCGGTGCGCTCACAGTCGGTGGCCCTGGCTACGAACACGAGTCCCAACCTGTCGGCGGAGGCGACGGCCAGCGGATCGGCAGCGGAGATCACCGATGCGGACTTCATCGCGGACGCGCGCGCCCGGCACCTGGGCTTGTTCAACGGTCAGTTGGTCGTCGACACCGATGAGGAGAAGCGCTTCCGGGTTGAATCCGCGAGCGTGACCGAGCTGTCGGCGACGTCGCCGGGTACGGAGCACTTCGAGCCTTCGGGAGACGGTTTCGCCGTGTTGGACGCGGCCGGCCGGCTGGCGAAGAGGATCGCGTTGCCGCACACGCCGGTGTCCGCGGAGGCGTTGCACTCCGGCGGCGGTTACGACTACTACTACGTGTGCGACGAGTACTTCACCCAGGATGGCGCTTGGATGGTGCAGGACTACGTGTTCCGGTTCACCGCTGCCGGCGCCGCTGCCGGTGTGTACACCTTGGCGCGCTCGGATGCACCGCCGGCGAACCGCCACGTCCAGGTGGCCGACGGAAGGGTGTATCAACTGGTGGTGGCCGGAAAGAGGGCACAGGTGCTCGAACTGAAGCCGGACGTCGGCTCCACGCCGCCGGCGAAGGTGAAGAGCCTGCCGGTGCCAGGGACGGGAGTCGCGTCCGCGAGTGGCGTGGTTGCCGCAGCCGACGACAAGCCGAAGAAGCTGCCGCTGATCCACACGCTGTTCCAGTCGGTGCGGATGGCCAATCTCTCCTGGACGTTCAAGAAGGCGACCAACGGCAGCAAGAGGCAACTCGGCAAGAACAAGTCGGCCGTGCGCCAGCCGCGATACCTTGCGGCTGCCAGCAAGAAGCTCACGAAGAAAAAGAAGAAGAGCCTCTCGGTGAAGGGCTATCCGTACACGTGGGGCGGCTACGACAGTCTGAACACTTCGTCGGTGTCCGGCAAAAAGGGTTGGAAGAACTTCACTGCCGGAGTGAAGAAGGGCCGCTACACGGGCAACACGTCCAGCAAGTACGGCAACCAGCGGGTGCCGAACACCATCGGCCTGGACTGCTCCGGACTGGTGTCGGCGGTGTTTCAGCTGGGAAAGTCCAAGAAGGGCACGTCCAACCTGGTCGACGGCCACAATTTCAAGTACGTCGCTGCCAACGAGGACGGCACCCTGGACATCAAGCGCGGGGATCTGCTCATCCACGAGGGCCACGTGGTGGTCGTGGTGTACGTACGGAGCAAAGACAGCTTCATGATCGGAGAGTCGACCAATACGCACGAGAAGAGCGATCGGGTGATGCACTGGAAGCGGTATCGGAAGGAGTTTAGTCCGACGGACGAGAAGCCGTGGCGGGTGGCCCGCTACCAGAACTGGGACAAGAGCGCATGACTCGGCGTGTTGGCAAGCAGGCTCGCGACGGAGGAGTCCTCCTGCACGACTGTCCGAACGCAAGTCCACAGACTGCGACGCGGCTTGCGATCACTCTTGCCCTCGTGGTTGCGGCGGGCTGCACAGCCGCGGAGCCCAGACCACCTGCCAGCAGTACAGCATCCACCCGGACGTCGCCCAGCGTGACTGCGCCAGCGACTCCTTCTCCGGCGGCGAGGATGGTGATCACCGAGGTGCCGCCGGACAACATCGGCAAGGTGGAGGTGGTGGTGGACGATCCAGCGACGATTCTCACCCAGCCGGACAATCAGCCGTATTCGCCCAGTACGTTCTTCGTCCAGGGTGACACCATCACGCTGGAGGACCGGGTGGCGGGGACGCTGAACGTGTACCGGGCGGGCAAGAAGGTCGACCAGTTCCGTTCTCCGGATACGTGTTGTTCTGATCTGTTGATCGACTCCGACGGTCATTACTGGATTCTGGGTGATGAGGAGGTCGATGAGTATGTCCGCAGGCCGGGCGCGAAGAAGTTGACTCATCTTTCCACGCGACCCGCGGGAGACGATCAGCCTACCTGGTTGTTTCAGGATGGCCAGAACATTTACGTGAAACAGTCCGAGGATGATATGGTGCTGGTGTCTGGCATGGGTCAGGTGGGGCCGGGCATGAAGACCGAGTCGCTCGATCGGTCGGTCACGGCTACCGATGGCGACCGGCTCAATGTAGAGATTAGGACGCGCACTGTACCGGCCGGCATCACGATGCTGAGCCGTACCCCGGGCTACTACTATTTCCTTGTGTACGAGCACAGCAAGAAGAAATGGGGCACGGTCTATCAGTTGACTCGAGCGGGGGCAGTGGTGAACACCTACAACATGCTGCATGCAAAGGACAAGCTGCCATGGCGCGACGTTCAGGTGGCTGCTGACGGGCAGGTGTACCAGATGGTGATCAGCAACAAGACCACCCGGATCTACCGCCTCCCGCCGAACCCCTGAGGCCTCGGCGTGGCCCGAGAGCGGAACCGTTCCCCATTCCCGTTCAGCGGAAGTCTCGCTCGTGGAACTGGCCCTCGCCCGCGTCCTCGGCCACGCGCGTCGCCTCGCGCTCACGGAGTTCGACGCGGCGGATCTTGCCGGAGATCGTCTTGGGCAGCTCGGTGACGAACTCGACGATCCGGACGCGCTGGTAGGCCGACAGCCGCTCCCGCGCGTGGGCGAAGATCTCCGCGGCCGCCTCCTGCGGCTTGGCCGCCAGGTCCTGCACAAGGCAGATGAAGGCCTTCGGCACCGCGGCCCGCACCGGGTCGGGGCTGGGCACGATCGCCACCTCGGTGACGTAGGGGTGCTCCAGCAGGATCGACTCGAGCTCGAACGGGGAGATCTTGTAGTCCGAGGCCTTGAAGACGTCGTCGGCGCGTCCGACGTAGGTCAAGTACCCGTCGGAGTCGCAGGACGCGATGTCGCCGGTGTGGTAGAAGCCGTCCCGGCATGCCTCCGCGGTCATCTCCGCGTCCTCGTGGTAGCCGGCCATCAGGCCGAGGATCGGCTGGGACAGGTCCAGGCAGATCTCACCCTCGTCCGGGCTTCGCGAGCCGGTCACCGGGTCGAGCAGCGCCACGGGGTAGCCGGGCATCGGCCGTCCCATCGACCCGTCCTTCACGAGCTGGCCGGGGGAGTTGCCGATGCAGCAGGTCATCTCGGTCTGGCCGAAGCCGTCCCGGATCGTCGCGCCCCACGCCTTGCGTACCTGCGTGATCACCTCGGGGTTCAGCGGCTCGCCCGCTCCGAGCAGTTCGCGCGGTGGCCGGGACAGCTGCGTCAGGTCGGCCTGGATCAGCATTCGCCACACCGTCGGCGGCGCACAGAACGTGGTGACCTCATGGGTCTCCATCACCTTCATCAGCGCCGACGCGTCGAACCGCTCGTAGTTGAACACGAACACCGTCGCCTGCGCGAGGAACGGCGAGAAGAAGTTGCTCCAGGCGTGCTTGCCCCAGCCCGGCGAGGAGATGTTCAGGTGCACGTCCCCAGGTCGCACGCCGAGCCACCACATCGTCGACAGGTGCCCGACCGGGTAGGACACGTGCGTGTGTGCGACCAGCTTGGGACGGGCGGTCGTCCCCGACGTGAAGTACAGCAGGCTGAGTTCGGACGCCTGCGTCGGCTTGCTGGGCAGGTACGCCATCGGGGCTTTGGCCGACTCACTCATCGAGAGCCAGCCGGACGGGATGCCCTCGCCCACGCCGATCCGCAGCACGGACTTCGGCAGCCCCTCCAGCCGCGTCCGCAGCCCGGTCGGCGCGACGACGGCCCGCGCCTGCCCGTGCTCCACCCGGTACGCCAGGTCGGCGGCCGAGAGCAGCGTGGACGTGGGAATCGCGACGGCCCGGATCTTCAGCAGCGCCAACAGCAGTTCCCACAGCTCGATGGTGTTGTTGAGCATCACGATCACGTGGTCGCCGGCGCCCAGTCCGATGCTGCGCAGCCAGCGGGCGACCTGGTCGGAGCGCCGGGACAGTTCGCCGTACGTCCAGGAGCGGGCGGTGAGGTCGGCGGAGACGATGGTGACCGCCGCTCGGTCGGGGTGCTCGCCGGCCACCACGTCGAACCATTCGGTGGCGAAGTTGAACTCGGTGAGCTCTGGCCAGCGGAAGCCGTCCACGGCACCGGGGTAGTCGTCGGCGTGGGCGAGCAGGAAGTCCCGGGCTGCCCGGACGATCTCGGTGGCGGGGGTTGCCGGACGGCCGACGGACACCATTGGCGGACCACTTTCGCAGGGGAGGACGATCGTCGCTCAGCCTACTCCTACGCCTACGGAACCGTAGGTTCGTCCCAGATCGCCGAGTTGTCAGAAGCTCACCCGCCCAGAGCCGGCAGAGATTCTGACAACTCGGCAGTGGCGCGGGCCCGGGAAACAGTTCGGCCGGCCCCCGAGGGGACCGGCCGAACCGTCACGCGAGGATCACTCGTCGAACCAGCTGATCGTGAACCCGGGCGTGGTGAAGGTCTCCCAATGGGAGCTCTTCTTGGACGACCCGAGCGGCTTCAGCACCCGCAGCTGCAGGGTGTAGCTGCCACTGGGCACCCACTTGACCTTGCCCTTGCTGTAGTAGGCGCCGTAGAAGTCGAGCTCCTGGAAGAAGTCGTCGCGCGACTGCTTGTACAGGTGGGTCGACTTGCTGCTCGCCTTGGAGCCCTTGACGTAGTCGAGGTTGATGATCGCGTCGTAGGACTTCTTCGTCGCGGTGTTGGTCACCCGCAGCTGGACGTCGCTGGCCGGGTAGTCCAGGTGGTACAGCACGATCGGGATGTCGTACGCATCGGGATCCATGCTGTAGTCACGGCCAGGGGCGGTCTGCGCCTGGAGGTACCCGTCGCCGTCCACGTAGCTCAACGTGGGCAACGTCCACGACACGGTGTCGGTCACCGGGAGCTTGAAGCCGTTCAGCAGCTTCACGGCCTGGTAATCGCCACGCACGCCGGCGAACGGCACGGTCACGGTGTTCCCGGTGCCTGCGCTGGTGAACCGCACCCAGCCGCCGTACAGCAGTCCGGCCCGGCCCGGCAGCACGGACGGAGCGGTCAGCTTCAGCTTGACCTTGACCGTCTTGCCCGCCTTCACCTTGATGCTCGACGGCGAGGCCTTGAAGCCGGCGTCGCCGTAGGCGTAGTCCGGGGTGGACGTACCGACGCCGACACCGGTGCCCGGACTGGCCGCCGCGCTCACGCCGGTGATGACCGACGGCGTGTAGACCTGCGTCACCTTGGTCTTGTTGGTCAGCTTGACCGTCACCGTACGGCTGGTGCCCTCACCGAGCTTGAGCACGGACGGGGAAGCGGTCACGGTCGCACCGAGGGCGCCCGCGAGGTTGACCAGACCGGAGCCCTGCCGGAACACGGCCTCCGCGTGGTCGGTGACACCTGCTTCCGTCGCCTTGGACACCGGATCAGCGGTGTTGTACAGCAGCTGGGCCACCGAGGCCGGCTTCTTCTTCAGGCTGGACTTCGCCTGCAGCAGCACGGCCGCGGAGCCGGCCACGTACGGCGAGGCCATCGAGGTGCCGGACATGTTGCCGTGCGCGCCCTGCTCGACCGGAAGGGTCGAGTAGATCTTGCCGCCGGGGGCGGTGATCGTCGGCACCAGGCTCAGGTCCGCGGCCAGGCCGGCGGAGCTGAACGTCGACAGCGCGCCGCCGTCCGGGTTGGTCAGGTTCGCCTGGAAGTCGAGCCAGGTCATCGCCTGCGAACCGGTGCCGATCAGGCTGGCCAGGTTCTCGCCGTCCGTGCCACCGATGCTGATCGCGGGGATCGTGAACGGGGGCTGGCCGTCGCGCTCGGCGGTGAAGCTGTCCATGCCGGGCACGTTGTTGTAGATCACGACCGCAGCCGCACCCGCGGCGACGGCGTTGGCCACCTTGTCGGCGAACGAGCAGTCACCGCGCTTGATCAGCAGGCCGGTCCCGGCGGGGACGGCGCTCGGCACGGTGCAGGCGAGGGTGTTGGACGCCACCCGCAGGTTGACGCTGCCGGTCACGGGAGCCGCAGCCGTGGCCTCCACCGAGGTGTACGGGTACTTCGCACCGTTGACCTCGATCGCCCGGGTCTTGATCTTCTCCGGCTCGTAGGACGCGACGGAGATCACGCCGGCGCCGACCGCCGGGCTGCCGGCGGCGAACAGGCCGAGGTCGCCCTCGTTGCCCGCGGAGGCGACCACGACGATGCCGGCCTTGACCAGGTTGGCGGCCGCGACGGCGTCGGGGTAGCTGGGCCACGAGTCGAAGGTGCTGCCCAGGGACAGGTTGACGACGTTCATGCCGTCCTTCTTCGCCTGGGTCAGGGCCTTGAGGATGATCTCGGTGTCGGTGCTGCCCTCGCAGCCGAACACCCGATACGCGCCGAAGGTGACCTCGGGAGCCACGCCCTGCGCGCCGCCGAGGTCCAGGTCGCCGTTCGCGCCGACGATGCCGGCGACGTGCGTGCCGTGGCCCGCGCAGTCGTCCGGGTAGGGGTCGGACTGGATCACGGGGCTGTCGTCGTCCGCGTCGTAGTCGTCGCCGACGAAGTCAAGGCCGTACAGCACCCGGCCGCCGGGCTTCTTGAAGTCGGCGGTCTGGTTGTTCGTGCCGGCACCGCCGAGGTCGGGGTTGTTGTAGTCGATGCCGGTGTCGATGACTCCGACCTTGATGCCCTTGCCGGTGTAGCCGGTCGCGGCGGCGGAGATGGTGGAGAGCTCGCTGGAGACCTTCGTCTTGCTCACCGTCGTCTTCGGCATCGGCACCGTCAACACCGGGTAGATCGCCGTCACGCTCGAGGAGTTGGCCAGTCGGGCGATCTGCTCGTCGCTCGCGGTGACCGCCATGCCCGTCCACAGGTCGGAGTAGGTGGTGCCCACCTTCGCGCCGACCGAACGGACGGCCGACTCCGCGGCCGACTGAGTGGCCCGGTTGACGGAACTGCTGCCGCCGACCGCCAGCGGCGTCCCCGCGGTCTGGACCAGATACCGGCCCTTGACGACCCGCGACTTGTTGGCCGCATCGGCCACCTTGATCTTGCCGTTGGTGCCCGGGTTGGCTGCCTGAGCCGCCGGGACGGCGAGAGTGGCGCCGAACAGGGCTGTGACGGTGGCTCCGGCGACGACGCCGACGAGCGCTCTGGTTCGAGGGTGAGCTCGCATGCTCTCTCCTGGGATTTCTTGACGGTCCCACGTCCGCACTGTGGAGGGGGGCGGACGGGCGCTGTGAGGGCGCTGGTCCCGAGTCTGCTGGTTCGGACCGGTCCGCGACAACCCCGCGGGCCGAATTGCGTGGCCGGACTCCGGTCGGCGAGGCCGTCAGCTCCAGCTGACCTTGAAGGATCGGGTGGTCCAGGTCTCCCAGTGGGCGCTCTTCGACGACGAGCCGAGGGGCCGCAGGACCCGCAACTGGAGCTTGTAGGTGCCCGCCGGCACCCGGGCCAGCGCGCCCTTCGACGTCTTGTAGATGCCGTAGAACGAGGTGAGCGTGTAGCCCTCGTCGCGACCCTGGCGGCCGAGCTGGGTGTCCTTGCCGCTGAGCACGGCGTAGTAGGACTTCTTCGTCTTCTGGTTGATCGCCTTCACCCGGATCGCGCTGGTCGGATAGTCCAGGTGGTACATGAGCACCGGGAAGTCGCTCTTCGCGGTCCGGAACGTGCGGGTGCCGGAGGTGGTCTGGGTGAGATCGCCGTCGGAGTTGCGGTAGGCGAGCGCGGGCAGCGGGAGTGTGTAGGACACCCCGCCGGCGCTGAAGCTCCGTTTGCCGGCCGGCAGCATCTTCACCTTCTGGTAGTCCCCGCGCACGCCGATGAACGGGACGGAGACCGTCCGGCTCCCGGACCCGGTGAACGTCACCCAGCCGCCGTAGAGCAGGCCGTTGCGCCCCTTCAGGATCTTGCTGGGGGCGGTGATCTTCACCTTCACCTTCTGGCTTCCCCCGGCCGGGATGGTGAACTTCGACGGGCTCGCGGAGAAGCCGACCGCGCCGTAGGCCCAGTCCGGGGTCTGGTTGCCGACGTCGGTCTTTTTCCCGGTGCTGGCGGCGGCGCTGGTGCCGGTGACGGCCGACGCCTGGTAGGAGACCGGGGCGGTGCCCGAGTTGGTCAGGGTGACGTACGTCGTCCGGGACGTGCCCTCGCCAAGGCCCAACGTGGCCGGGGACGCGGTCACGGTCGTGGCCAGGGCCGCCTCCAGCTGCAGCAGGCCGGCGCCCTGCCGGAACACGGCGTCCGGCTTGTCCGTCAGCCCGGACGTGGCCGACTTCAGCGGGCTGGCGCTGGCGTACAGCAGGGCCGCCACCTTCGCCGGGGTGCCGGCCGCGCGGTTCGTCCAGCCCTTCACGCGCAGCAGTTCCGCGATCGCGCCGGCGACCTCCGGTGCGGCCATCGACGTGCCCGTCGAGTCCTTGAACGACTTGTTCAGCCACGTGGAGTGGACGCCGCTGCCGGGGGACGCGATGGTCGGACTGAGGCTCAGGTCGGCCGCCGGGCCCATCGCGCTGTACGACTCGACCTGCCCGGCCGCGGCGTTGGTCGCGGCGACGGCGATCACGCCGGGCGCCACGGCGGGCGATCCGGCGGTGAACAGCCCGCGCGAACTGTTGCCGGCGGAGGCCACCACCACGACGCCGCGCTTCACCAGGGTCGCGGCCGCCTGGGTCAGCGGGTAGCTGGTCTCGTTCGGCCAGCTCACCGAGGTGGCGCCGAGGGACAGGTTCACCACGTTCATGCCGTCGAGGTAGGCCTGGTCGATGGCCTTCGTGATGTCGGCGGTGTTCGCGTCCCCGGAGTTGTTGAAGACGCGGTAGGCGCCGAAGGTGACCTTCGGGGCGACGCCGTACGCCCCGCCCAGCTTCGGGTTCCCGTCGGCCCCGACGATGCCGGCGACGTGCGTGCCGTGGCCGTAGCCGTCGCGGGGATCGCTGTCGTTGTCGACGTAGTCCCTGCCCTTGGTGACCCTGCTGGTGGGGAAGGACGTGCCGCCGCCCAGGTCAGGGTGGGTGTAGTCGATACCGGAGTCGATGATGCCGACCTTGATCCCGCTGCCGGCGGTCTTCGCCGGGGTGGCGCCGATCGCGGCGAGCCGCTGCTCGGTGGCCGTGGCCGCGGTCGGGTTCACGGTCACGGTGATGGTCGAGGTGGTGGTGTTGCCGAACGCGTCGATGACGCGATAGCTGGTGCTGGTCGTCCCGGTGTAGCGCCAGTCGGCGGTGAACGTGACCTGGTTGCTGCTCGTCACCGTCCAGGTGAAGGAGTCGGTGGTCAGCGACTTGCCTCCGCTGGCCGCACCCTGGCCGGTGAGCACGAGGGAGCCCGCCGGGAAGCCGCCCGCCGTGGCCCCGGCCCCGTCGTCGCCCGGGGTGTCGTTGCCCAGCGGGCTGACGGTCAGCGGCGCGCCGTCCTGCGGGGTGGACGAGGTGTCCGCGGTCGCCTTGGGCAGGGCACCGACCGTCACGGTGATCCAGCCGAACCCCGGGGTGTCGTTGTGATCGAGGACGCGGTACTGCGCGCTGGTCTCGCCGACCACGTTCGGCTTCGGGGTGAACACGACTCCGGACGAGGTGACCGACCACGTGCCCTTGGCGGTGTCCAGGGTCGAGGCGGTGGTGGCGGCGTCGACCACGAGCTTCACCTTGGCGTAGTCCAGCTTCGCGGCGAAGTTGCCGTAGATGTCCTTGCCCGGCTGGTCATTGGCCAGCACCGGCACGGTCACCGCCCGGTTGGCCGGGGTGTGGGCGGGGTCCGCGACGATCGTCGGCGTGATCGCGACCACCTGGATCCGGGCCAGGGCGCTCGCCGTGTTGCCGAAGCTGTCGGTGACCTGGAACCTCACCTGGGTCGTGGTGCCGACGAACGCGGTCTCCGGGTTGAAGCTGATCTTGTCACCCACGACCTGCCACAGGCCCTGCCCGTCGACGTTCAGGAGGGTCTGCGGCTGGCCGGCGCTGTCGAGGAGCCGGACGGACGCGAGGCTGCCGGAGTGACCGGAGCCGTCGTCGCCGAGGGTGGTGGCGGATCGCGGGTCGACGGTCAGGGTGACGTTCTGGGACGTCGACTCCTGGATACTCCGGACGGTGGTCAGCGCGCCCACCGTGACGGTGATCGTGGCCGCGTTCGACACCGTGCCGTTGGTGTCCTTCACCGTGTAGGTGGTCGAGGCGGTCTTGCCGTGGTAGTCGGTTGCGGGGGTGAAGGTGACCCGGCCGTCGGACAGCACGGCCCACGTCCCGGCGCTGGTGGAGTGGTCGGCCAGCGTCACGGCCGTCGGGTCCAGTCTCGGATTGAGACCGACCGGCGGGACCTCCGTGTTGTCCGTGGTGAGCACCCGGTCGTTGCCGAGCACATCGATCGTCACCGGGTTCCTCGCCGGGGTGCCGATCTGGTCGTCGGCAGCGCGCGGCGTGACCGCCCCGACCGTGACGATGATCGTGGCCCGCACGGTGTTGTGGCCGTCGCTGACCTCGTAGTCGACGGTGGCGCTACCGGCGAAGGTGAGGAGCGGGGTGAGCGTGACCTTCCCGGCCTCGTCCACCGTCCAGGTGCCGGCCGGGGTGGTCACGGAGTCGCCGCGGTCGTCGCCGGAGACCAGCGCGACGGTCGACGGGTCGAACGGGACCTCGTGCGGAGGCTGGTCGCCGTCGTCGCCCGGCTTGTCGTTGGCGAGCGGGGTCAGGCTCACCGGGACGCCCTGCAGGGTGGCGGTCTCGTCAGCGACGGCCTTCGGGGCGCGTCCGACCCGGATCGTCAGGGTCGCGGTCGCGGTGTTGCCGAAGTCATCGCTGACCGCGTACTCGGTGGTGACGTCGCCGACCACCTCGTCCGCGGGGGAGAAGGTGATGCTGCCGGTCTCGGGATCGACTGCGTAGTGGCCGTCGTCCGTGGTCAGCTCGCGCTCGCCGTTGGCCGTGAGCACGACCGACCCGGGCAGCAGCTCGCCGGTGGTTCCGTGCTCGTCCTGGCCGGCCGAGTCGTTCGCCAGCACGTCCACGGTGGTGGCGGTGCGGTAGAAGGTGTGGCCCTTGTCGTCCGCCGCGATCGGGGCGGTGGTCACGGTCACGGTGAGGGTGGCGGTGGCGGTCTGGCCGAGATCGTCGGCGACCCGGTAGGTCGCGTGTGCGGCGCCGAGGAAACCGGGAGAGGGTGCGAACCGGATCTTGTGGTCCTCGGTCACCAGCCAGGTTCCGGACGCGTCGTCGGCGGACGCTCCGCAGGCCTCGTCCACCAGGAGGCAGAGCGACCCGGCATCGAGCTCCGCCCCGCCGTTGGCCTCGTCGTTGTGCAGGACGTCGACGTCCAGCCCGACCCCCGCCGCGGTGTGTGCCTCGTCGTTCCGGACGGTGGGCGCGTCGGGTGCGGTGACCGTCACGTACAGCCAGGCCCGGACGCTCGCGCCGGCGGCGTCGCTGAACGTGTACTCCACCCGGCCGGCCTCACCCACGGCGCCCGACAGGGGAGTGACCGTGATGGTGCCGTCCGTGTGGGCCTCGTAGCCGACCTTGCCGGCCACGGTTACCGACGGCACCGGCTCGCCACTCTCGGGGTCGATCAGGCGCAGGCTCTCCGGCACGAGCGGCGCGCCGCCGTCCGGTTGCTCGTCATCGAGCACGGACACGGTCTTCGCGGTCAGGTAGGCGGTGGTCACCGTGTGGTCGGACGCGGCGGGCGCGGCGTAGACGGTGACGGTGAGCGCGGCCTCGTCGGACTGGTCGAGCTCGTCAGCGACCCGGTACGTGACGGTGGCGTCCCCGAGGAAGTCATCGACCGGAGTGAAGCTGACGCTGCTCCCGTCCACCTTCCACAAGCCCTGCGCGGTCTCCAGGGACGATCCGCACCCGGCGCCGTCGGGCAGGCACACCGTCTTCAGCGTCGCCCGGCCGCCGGCGGTGTCGTTGCCCAGCACCGCGGCGGTGACGGTGTGGCCGGTGGTGCCCTGGGTGGCGTCGTCGGCCGCGGTCGGCGGCGGGGGAGCCAGCATGGTGATGGTCAGGGACGCCGCCACGGTGGCGCCGGCGGAGTCGGTGACCTGATAGGTGACCGGATCGAGCGTGCCCGTCCAGCCCGCCACCGGGAGGAAGGTGATCGCGCCGTCCGCGCCGACGCCGAAGCTGCCGCGATCGGCGATCTCCAGCAGCTTGCCCTCTTCGGCGGCGTCGACGATCACCACGCTCTCCGGGAGCAGGGTGGCCTCGGTCGCCGCGGTGTCGTTGGCGAGCACGGGCACCACCACGTCGGTCAGGTAGTCGGTGGTTGCCTCGTCCGCGACGGCCGCGGTGGTCGCGGCGGGCGGATCGTCGGTGGGATCCGGGTCATCGGGGGCATCGGTCCCCGGCTCGGTCGCGTCCCCGTCCTCCGGGTCGCCGTCGGCGGGGTCGGTCCCTGTGGTCGCAGAGTCTTGGGCCTTGTCAGCAGACGGTTCACTCACGTCCGGATCGTTGAGGCTGAGCTGGTAGACCGGGTAGACCGCCTTGACCGGGACGGCAGCGGTGATCCGGTCGAGCTGGTCGGAGGTGGCGGTGATCGCGATGCCCGTCCAGGTGGCGTCGTAGGTACGGTCCACCGTCGCGCCCGCCGCGATGACCGCAGCCAGCAGCTCCGTCCGCGCCTTCTCGATCGCGCGGAGGTCGCCGCCCAGCGCGGTCGGCGTGCCCTCGGTCTGGACGAGGTAGCGGTCGGGGATGACGACCGGGGCGGTGTCCCGGGAGGTGGCGTCCGCCGCAGCGGACTGCCGGTTCGCAGGTGCGGACGGGGAACGGCTCGCCACACTGCCGGACAGGGCCAGCGTCAGGGCGACACAGAGCGCGACGGCGCCACGCCGCGTGCGTCCGTCCATGCCAAACCCCCCATTCGGGTGGCGACCCCGAGCCTCCCGACTGTGAACGCGCCTGATTCTACCGGTTGCTCGCCAGTGGTGGGGAATGGGGACAGACCCCTTTTCCACCACTCCGGCAAGCCTGGAAGTGGTGGAAAAGGGGTCTGTCCCCAATCCCGACCGGGATCAGATCAGGCCGAGCTCCTTCACGGCGTCGCGCTCCTCGACCAGCTCGGCGACGGACGCGTCGATCCTGGCGCGGCTGAACTCGTTGAGCTCCAGGCCCTGGACGATCTCGTACTTGCCGTCCTTGACCACGCACGGGAACGAGGAGATGAGGCCCTCGGGGACGCCGTAGGAGCCGTCCGACGGCACCGACATCGACACCCAGTCGCCCTCGGGCGAGCCGAGCACCCAGTCGTGCATGTGCTCGACGGTCGCGTTCGCGGCGGACGCGGCGGACGAGGAGCCACGGGCGGCGATGATCGCCGCGCCGCGCTTGGCGACGGTCGGGATGAAGTCGTTCTCCACCCACGCCTGGTCGTTGATCAGCTCGGCGGCGTTCTTGCCGTCGATGTCGGCGTGGAAGATGTCCGGGTACTGGCTGGCGGAGTGGTTGCCCCAGATCGTCATGTGCTTCACCGAGGTGACCGGGACGCCGGCCTTCTGTGCGGCCTGGCTGATCGCCCGGTTGTGGTCGAGCCGGGTGAGGGCGTTGAACCGCTCGTTGGGGATGTCGGGGGCGTTGTTCATCGCGATCAGCGCGTTGGTGTTCGCCGGGTTGC
>DAINOM010000037.1:0-24718 GCA_036735445.1 Propionicimonas sp. | reverse complement strand
CCATGCTGGACACCATCCAGGGCACGGTCGGCGCGGTCTCGCTGATCCCGGACGCGCGCACGCCGCACGAGGAAGCGGTCTACACGAACATCGCGTTCATGGAGTCGGTGCACGCCAAGAGCTACTCGTCGATCTTCTCGACGCTGATCTCCACCGCCGAGATCGATGACGCGTTCCGCTGGAGCGAGGAGAACGAGCACCTGCAGCGCAAGGCCCGGATCGTCCTCGACTTCTACTACGGCGACGACCCGGAGAAGCGCAAGGTGGCCTCCACGATGCTGGAGTCGTTCCTGTTCTACTCCGGCTTCTACGCCCCGATGTACTGGTCGAGCCACGCCAAGCTGACCAACACCGCGGACCTGATCCGGCTGATCATCCGGGACGAGGCGGTGCACGGCTACTACATCGGCTACAAGTTCCAGCAGGCGCTCAAGGATGCGTCTCCTGAGCGCCGCGACGAGTTGAAGGACTACACGTTCGACCTGCTCTACGAGCTGTACGACAACGAGGAGGCCTACACCGAGGACCTCTACGACCCGCTCGGGCTGACCGAGGACGTGAAGATGTTCCTGCGCTACAACGCCAACAAGGCCCTGATGAACCTGGGCTACGAGGCGCTGTTCCCGAAGCAGGCGACTGCGGTCTCCCCCGCGATCCTGGCCGCGCTCTCCCCCAACGCGGACGAGAACCACGACTTCTTCTCCGGCTCCGGCTCGTCCTACGTCATGGGCAAGGCCGTGAACACCGAGGACGAGGACTGGGCGTTCTGATGTCGACGCGGCCCGCCTGAGTTCGCAGCAAGGACTGGGACCGTACCCCCCGGGTCCCGGCCCCGGGGACTCGTGCCGGCACCGGGGGTCAGTCGCGGTCCTGCGGTGCCGACTCCCCCGTCCATGCCCGTCGATGCGGCTCGGCGGGGACGGACGGCCGCGGCCCGGCCAGCCACGCGCCCAGGGCGGTGGTCAGCGGAATGGTCGCGACCAGGCCGATCGAGGCCACGAGCGTGGCGACGACCTCCTCGGCGATGGTGTTGAAGGTGAGCAGCTCACCGATGCTGAAGTCGAGCCGCGAGGCCAGCAGCAGCATCGCGATCGCGGTGCCGACGTAGGCGAAGGCGATCGTGTAGACGGTGGAGGCGATGTGGTCCCTGCCGATCCGGATGGCGTGCGCGAAGATCGTCCGCCGGGTGGCCGTGGGGGCCGCAGCCCGGATCTCCCAGACCGCCGAGGCCTGGGTGATGGTCACGTCGTTCAGGACACCGACGCCCGCCAGCACCATGCCGCACAGCAGAATGCCCCGCGCGTCGATCCCCGGGAACCGGGACGGCAACTGCGCCATGGTCTCGTCCTGGAGCGGGGTCAGGCTCGTCGCCGGGATCGCCCACGACGCCAACGCCGCGACGAAGGCGATACCGATGAAGGTGCCCAGCAGCGCGGTCGTGGTCTTCACCGAGATCCCGTGCGCGAGGTAGACCACGACGAACATCACCATCGCCGCGGTCACGAGCGCGACGAGGAGCGGGTCCCGGCCGGCGGCCAGGGCCGGCAGCGTGAACACCCAGACCAGGGTGAGTGCGGTGACCAGCCCGGCCAGGGCCGCGAGACCCTTCCAGCGGGCGACACCGATGACCAGCACCGCGAACAGCGCGCCGAGCAGGAGCAGCGGCGTGCCGCGCTCGTAGTCGAAGAAGAAGGCGTCGGACTGTCCCTCGATCGTCATGACCTGGATCCGCTGGCCGACCCTCGCCTCGGCCAGCGGCGCGCTCGGCTCGGCCGGCACGCTCACGGTGCCGCCACGGTCGAGCGCGACCACCAGGTGCCCGTTCTGCTCGTCGTCGGGCACGATCTCCGCCACGGTCCCGCTGACCACGGCCGCGCCTTCGTCGAGCCAGGCCTCCTTGGCCGGCGCGTCGTGCGGCCACAGGAACATCGCGCCCGCCACGGTGCCGAGCACGAAGACGACCATGACCGCGGCGAGGAGCCGTTTGACGGCCGGGCTGGCGTCCGTCGGCCCGCCGTGGGAGTGCGATGCGACCATGGCCCGATTCTGGCATTCCCGGGTGACGGCCGGATTGCGTCCGCTCGCCCTGGGGACGCGGCTAGCGACGACGCAGCAGGTAGGTGTCGAACACCCAGCCCTTGCGGGCCTCGGCCTCGGTGCGAACCCGGACGATCTCGTCTCGGACGTCGGCGAGCGGCCCGGAGACGAGGATCTCGTCCGGGGTGCCGAGGTAGGCGCCCCAGTAGATGTCGATGCCCTCCGGGTCGATGGTCGCGAACGCCTGCCGTCCGTCGAGCATGGCGACGGCGTCGTCCACGCCCTCGGGCAGCCCGTCGGCGAGGAGTCGCGCGGGCATGATCTGGACGGCCCGGCCCTGCCGGTTGAGCGGGATCCGGTGCCGTGCGGTCAGCGCGTGCACGCTGCTCACGCCGGGCAGCACGCGCAGGGTGAGCGGCTCGCCCGCCGCGGCCACCAGCTCCTGGGCGATGGCCAGCGTGCTCTCGTAGAGCGACGGGTCGCCCCAGACCAGGAAGCCGCCGGTCTCGCCGTCGGCCAGCTGCGCGGCCACGGCCTCGCCCCACAGCTGGAGCCGCTGGGCCCGCCACAGCGCCACCGCCGCCGGATAGTCGGCAGCACTGCGCCAGGGACGTGGCGGGTCGCGGAGTTCGACCGTCCGTGGGGGCACGGAGCGGTAGCGCGAGACCAGCGCGCGGCGGGCGTCGACGAGCTCGTCGAGCTCGTCCTCCTTGAGCACGACGAAGAGGACGTCCAGCCGTTCGATCGCGCGGACGGCCTCGACCGTCACCCAGTCCGGATCGCCGGCCCCGATGCCGATCAGCAGCAGTTCACGGCCCATGGGTGGCCCCTCTCGACGCTCGGCGCGGTCAGGCTACCGCAGCTACCGAGACCCCCTGGTCGACTCCTGGCCGCGGCTGACGCGGGAGGGCCCGAGCGATACCCTGAAGCCGTGACCGCGAGAGATGCCGGTCACTCGAGACACCGGGGATCGGATCCCGGCTCGAGCAGGGAAAGTGGTGAGAATCCACACTGTGCCGCAACTGTGATGCGCCGCTGGCGCTGAGTCAGACCGCCTGCTGTCCCGACCATCCTCGAGCAAGGAGCCCCGGCCGTGAGCCGCCCCATGACACCTCCCGTCATGGTCGATCCTTGCCTGGCATCGCGAAGGAGCGACCATGTCAGTGCAAACCGCCCTGCCCACCCCTCGATGCGCGTACATCGGGCCCTCCCCGGTGCCGCTGAATCCTCCTGAACCCGTTCCGGCCGCCGTCCGCGGCTGGGTTGCGGAAGTGGCCAGCCTGACCCGCCCGGGCGCCGTCCACTGGTGCGACGGTTCGATGGCCGAGCGCGACCAGCTCTACGCCGGACTCGCCAGCTCGGGCACGTTCGCCGACGCGAACCGGCGGCGCGCGCGCCTCCGTGGCACCCGTCCCCAGCCGCCCCACGGCGCGGCGAACCCGGGACCGCGGATCTACTCCTGCAGTGAGAACCCCGCCGACGTGGGGCCGACCGAACTCTGGGCCGAACCGGCGACCATGCGGTGCACGCTCGCCCGCCTCTTCGACGGCTGCATGCGGGGACGGACCATGTACGTGGTGCCGTTCCTGCTCAGCGCCCTCCAGGACGACGCCGGCGAGCTGGGGATCGAGCTGACCGACTCCCGCTATGTGGTGGTGAGCCTGGCCGCGATCGCCCGGACCGGTCGCTACGCGCTGGACCGGATCTGCGCGGGCGAACACTGGGTGCCGTCGGTGCACTCGGTCGGCTACCCGCTGGTCGACGACGCCGGCAACCCGCGGCCGGACGTGCCGTGGCCCTGCAACGACGAGAAGTGGATCGCGCAGTTCCCCGACTCCGACGACATCTGGTCGTACGGGACGGGGTTCGGCGCCGCCGCGCTGGTGGGCTGAGGGCGCGCTTCCTGCCGGTAACGACGGCGGAGGCTTGTCCACCGCGTTCGGCGGACAAACCTCCGCGTTCGCCGGCTGTCCAGCCCGCCGAGCGCTGTCCGGGATGTGGGCAGGCCGCGGGCGCGGGCGGACTTCCGCCGGCCCGGCGCTAGCCTTCTCGCGTACCCGGCCGAGCCGGCCGGGTGCCCGGGACACCGGGGTTCGGAACCCGGCCCGGCAGGGAAACGTGGTGGGATTCCACACTGTGCCGCAACTGTGATGCGTCTTTCGGGCGCTGAGTCAGACCGCCTGCTGTCTCGGTCATCCTCGAGCAAGGAGCCATCCGGCATGTACCACCGTGCGCAACCACCGGTGCCGAGCCGCCCTTGCCCGGCATCGCGAAGGAGCGATCGTGTCCGCGCTGACGGTCCTGCCCACTCTCAACTGTGTCTTCGTCGGCCAGCCCGATGTGCCGCTCAACGCCCCCGACGGCGTTCCCCTCAGTGTCCGCAGCTGGGTCGCCCAGGTCGCGGCTCTGACCCAGCCCGACAGCATCCACTGGTGTGACGGCTCGGCAGCCGAGCGGGAGCTGCTCCGGGCCGAGGTGACCACCGGGGCCAGGTCGGCCCCGACTGCTCCGCACACGCTGGTCTGCACGCTCACCCGCGAGGAGGCCGGCCCGGATGTCAACTGGGCGGATCCGGTGACCGTGCGACGAAGCCTCGCGACCCGGTTCGACGACTGCATGCGCGGGCGTCGGCTGTACGTCGTACCGTTCTCGCTCGGCCCGCTCGGCGGCCGGCTCAGCAGGCTGGTCATCCAGCTCACGGACTCTGCCGAGGCCGTCCTGGCGCTGCGCGATCTGGCCCGGCTCGGCGCGGCCGCTCTCGACCGGGTGATCGCAGGTGGCTACTGGCTGCCGGTCGTCCACGCCACGGGTCCCGCGGAGGCATCGAGCCAGATCGCGGTGTTCCCCGAGTCACGGGAGGTGTGGGCGTGGGGCGGGGACGGACTGGCGGGCGGCGACTGCCTCGCCCTCGGTACCGCGGCCGCCCTCGCTGCGGACGACCGATGGTTGGCGGAACCGCTGGCCCTCCTGCGGCTGACCGGGCCACGGGGAGACGTGTTCCACGTGGCCGCGTCGGGACTGGATCGCGTGCCGTGGGCCCTGTCCTTCGGGGAGTGGACGGCCGACGTCCTGGGTACCCGCACCGCGTGGCTGCGGCCGGCCGCGAACGGACGCCTCTACGGCATCACGCCACAGCGGGTTGTCCCGGAGGCGCCGGAGTGGGACGACCGCGACGGCGTGCCGGTCGACGCCATCCTGGTCTGCGGGACGGGTGCCCACGTCCTGCCGTCCGTCTACGAAGCCCACGACTGGGAGCATGGTGTGCTCATCGCGGCATCGGTCCCGTGCCGGCGGGACACCGGCCCGGCCCGCCGCTGGGCCAACTGGGTGGAGGTGGGTCGCCTGCTCGATCCGCCCCCGCGGGTCTTCCGCCTCAACACCCCCGGGCCGGGGCACGGCGACTCACTGGCCTCCGGGCTGGAGTGGGTGGCGCGTCGACTGGCCGGCGACACGGCCGCGATCGACGGGATCGCCGGCCTCATCCCGGCCGACGGCCCACCGGCGCGGGAAGCCGACCACAGCGCATGGACGGTCGAGGCCGACCGGATCAGCGAGCACTTCGCCCGATGCGACCAGCAGTTCCCCGAGGTCCTCGAGCAGCAGTTGCGGCGCCTTCGCGAGCGGGTCGCGCGAGGTCCCCGGAAGAAGGAGGAGACGCTTGTCCGGAGCTGACCAAGGATCTGTTCAGGAGCAGGGACGCAGTGACGGCGAGGCCCTCGCCGCCGCATCGGATGCGGTCTGTCGGATGGGCTCGCTGATGCTCAGCGCCGGCACCGGGTCCTACCGGGTGAAGGCGGCGATGGGCCGGGTCGCCCAGGCCCTGGGCATCGACCAGCTGGAGGCGCAGGTGAGCCTCACCGAGATCGTGGCCACGACGCGGGCCCACGGCACCTTCCGCACCCAGGTGGTGGAGGTGCCCGTCCCGGTGGTGAACGCGGACCGGATCGCCGCGCTGATGCGGGTGTCGCTGCGCGCGGCGCCTGGTCTGAGCGCTGACGACCTGCAGCGCCAGCTCGACCGGCTGGAGGCGAAAGCACAGCACTACCCGCTCGGTCTGGTCATCGCCGGGGCTGCCCTGGCCTGCGCCGCCTTCGCCTTCCTCAACAACGGTCGCTGGCAGGAGTGCCTGGCCGCGGCGGTCGCCGCCGGCTGCGGAAAGGCGGTGCAGCTGGTGCTGCGCCGCTTCCGGCTCAACCAGCTGGCGATCGTCGCGCTGGCCGCCACCACCGCCTGCCTGGTGTACATGCTGGGCGCCGAGGTGCTGCGCTGGGCGATGCCGTACGCCGAGCACCCGCTGCACGAGGCGGCGTTCACGTCCGCGATCCTCTTCCTGGTGCCGGGCTTTCCGCTGCTGACCGCCGCGCTCGACCTGGCCAGGTTCGACTTCACCTCCGGCATCTCGCGGCTGCTCTACGCCACGATGATCACTCTCGCCGCGGCGCTCGGCGCGTGGCTGGTCGCCTGGGCGTTCGGGTTGGCACCGGCCGAGGTGGAACCGCTGGGGCTCCCTCTCGGCATCCTGCTCGGGTTGCGTGCGGTGGCCAGTTTCGCCGGCGTCCTCGGCTTCGCCATCACCTTCAACACACCGCTGAAACCGGCGCTGGCCGCATCGGTGATCGGGACGCTCGCCAACGTACCCCGACTCGTCGCGGTGGACGCCGGGTGGAACCCCCTGGTGTGCGCGATGGTCGCGACCACGCTGGTCGGGCTGCTCGCGGGCTGGGCGAGCCAGCGACTGCCCGCGCCGCGGATCATCCTGTCGGTGCCCGCGGTGCTGATCATGATTCCCGGCAGCAGCACCTACCGGGCGCTGGTGGCGATGATCAACCGCGACCCGCTGGATGCCCTGACCAACGGATCGGTCGCTCTCGGCATCCTCGTGGCGCTCGCGGCCGGACTGGCCGTGGCCCGGATGCTCACCGATCCGGCCTGGATCTCCACGAGCCCGACCTGGACCCGGATGCCCAGCACGCGGGCCCAGCAGTTGCTCCGCGACCGCGACGAGCGGCCGTCCTGAGCGACGCGCGAGGATGGATCCGTGATCGATGACCTCGGCGCCGAGGTGCCACTCCCCCGCCGCCGGGACGGGTGATCTCGCTCGTGCCGTCGCTGACCGAGGCGCCGGGACGACTCGCCGACATGGCCGCGAATCAGCCGCCGGCGACCTTTCGCACCCAGGCCACCGCGTCGGCCACCGTCCCGACGACGGGAACTCCCTCGGGCAGTACCGGACGCCGGATCACCACCACCGGGACGCCGAGCGTGGCGGCCGCGTCGAGCTTCGCGTCGGTGGGGCCACCGGAGTCCTTGGTGACCAGCACGTCGATAGCGTGGCTGCGGAGCAGGGCGACTTCGTCCTCGAAACGGAACGGGCCGCGGGCGCGCAGCACCTCCCAGCTTCCCGGCACCGCGACGTCGGGTGGGTCGACCACTCGCGCCAGGACGTAGCGGTCGGCCCAGTCGGCGAACTCGGGCAGCGACTGGCGTCCGATCGCAAGGAAGACCCGCGTGCCCAGGCCGGCAGCGGACTCGCGGGCGGCGGTCACCGAGTCGACCCAGTGCCACGTGGACGCATCGGGCCGGGTCGCCCAGCTGGGCCGCGACAGCCGCAGCAGCGGGACGCCGGTGGCCGCGCAGGCCGCTGCAGCGTTCGCCGAGATCCGCTCGGCGAAGGGATGCGTGGCGTCCACCACGGCCCTCGTCCCGTGCTCGCGCAGGTAGCCGGCGAGGCCGTCCGCGCCACCGAAGCCGCCGACCCGGGTCTCCCCTGCCGGCAGGCTCGGCTCCGCGACATCGCCGGCGAGGGAGGTGACCACCGGGATCGCCTCGGCGACCAGGAGTTCTGCCAACCGGCGGGCCTCGGCCGTCCCGCCGAGCAGGAGGACGGTCATCGGGGGGCCGGTCCGCGATGGGACGTGCGGGCGTCACGAAGGGCGGCTGTCAGCACCGCCACGCCCAGGGCGCCCGTGGAGACGGCGAAGGCGAGACGGTTGGCCCGGGCGAGGTCGGTGGGCGTCGGCTTCGGGCCGAACCCGAGTTCGCCGCGATCCTCCTCGACGCCCTCGTAGGAGTTGCGGCCACCGAGGGTGACGCCCAGCGCCCCGGCGAATGCCGCCTCGACCACTCCGCCGTTGGGGCTCGGATGCCGTCCGGACTGTTCACGGACCGCACGGACGGCGTCCGCCGGACGACCGCCGACGAGGGGCGCGGCGGCCACGGCGAGACCGCCGGCGATCCGGGCGGGAATCCAGTTGGCCAGGTCGTCCAGCTTCGCTGCGGCCCAGCCGAAGTTGCGGTAGCGCTCGTTGCGATAGCCCACCATCGCGTCCAGGGTGTTGACGGCCCGGTACCCCAGCAACCCGGGGATGCCGGCGACCGCCCCCCAGAACAGTGGCGCCACCACTGCGTCGGACGAGTTCTCGGCCACCGACTCCAGCGCTGCCCGGGCGACGCCGTCCGCGTCCAGCGACTCGGGGTCGCGGCTGACCAGGTTGCGCACCCGGTCCCGGGCGGCGGGCAGGTCGTCGTCGATCAGGTGCGCGGCGATCGCTTCCGACTCCCTGGCCAGCGAACGCCCACCGAGCACCGCCCAGGTGGCCGCGGCCGTCGTGACCACGCCGAGCACGGGATGGCGCCGCGCCATTCGCTGGGCGATCAGTCCCGTGCCGAGAGCGCCTCCGACCGCGATCGTCCAGAAGGCGGCGCCACGGGACCGGCTGTCCCCGTAGCAGCGCTCCTCCAGTGCGGACGCGAGCCGTCCGAACCCGGCCACGGGGTGCCAGCGACGTGGATCACCCAGCAGCTGGTCGGCCAGCCAGCCCAGCGCCAGCCCGCTGGCGAGGACCCGCGCCCGCTCGGCCATGGCCAACCTTTCCGTGGTGGTCAATCCCCGCCGCCGAGTGTGCCAGACTGAACCCGCAGCGAAGTGCAGAGGAACTCCGGTGAGCCCGACGGCGATTCCGGGGCGGTCCCGCCACTGTGACCGGCCGAGCCGGGAGCCAGGAACTCGCCTCACTGCCGAGCGACGACATCGGGCGAGGACACCTGAGGAGGCTCCTTTGGACGCGGCTGCCACCGGCACCCCCACCCTGGTCGGGGTCGGGGTCGGACCCGGTGACCCCGAACTGGTCACCCGCAAGGCCGTCGCCGTGTTCGAGCGGGCGGACGTGATCCTCGTCCCCACCACCGAGACCAGCGGCGACGACGCGGGCCGGGCCGAGCAGATCGTGCTCGCCGCCTGCCCTGACGCGGCGTCGAAGCTGCGCCGGGTGCCGTTCAGCATGGCCCAGCGCCGTGGCGTGGGCACCAAGCGGCGGCAGTCGTGGGAGGCGTCCGCGCAGGCTGCGGTGGAGGCGTTTCAGGCGGGAGCGACGACGGTCGCCTTCGCCACGGTCGGCGACCCGAGCGTCTACTCGACGTTCTCCTACCTCGCCGCCCAGGTACAGGCGGTGGTGCCCGGCGTTGACGTGTCGGTCGTGCCGGGCATCACCGCCATGCAGGCGCTGGCCGCCGCCAGCCTGACCCCGCTGGTCGAAGGACGCGAGAGCCTCACCCTCGTTCCGGTGACGGCGGGGCTGGCGGCGGTCGGCGCCGCGCTCGACAGTTCGGACACCGTGGTCGCCTACAAGGGCGGACGGCAGCTCGCCGACCTGTTGCAGCTGGTCCGCGAGCGCGGTCGCGACGGGGTGATGGGAGTCAACCTCGGTCTGCCCGGCGAGACCCTGACTCCCCTGGCGGACGTGGACGCCGACGAGGCCCCCTACTTCTCGACGGTGCTGGTGGCGCCCGTCCGCACCGAGACGGGCGGCCGGCTGTGACCCCCCCCGAACCGCCGGTCGAGCCCACCCCACCGCTGGTCGAGCCTGTCGAGACCCCTGCCACCGTCGCGACGCGGCCCCGCGGCGAAGTGGTGTTCGTCGGCGCCGGACCCGGTGCGGCGGACCTGATCACGCTGCGGGGCGCCGACGTGATCGCGCGGGCCGACATCGTGATCTGGGCATCGAGCCTGGTCGACGCGGCGATCGTCGCCAACGCGAAGCCGGGCGCGCTGGTGCTCGACTCGGCGAGCGAGTCGCTGGAGGACATCACCCCGCTCTACCAGCGGGCCCACGACGAGGGTCTGCTGGTCGCGCGGGTGCACACCGGCGACCCGTCCATCTACGGCGCGACCGCCGAGCAGCGCCGGATCTGCGAGCGGATCGGCATCCCCCACCGGACCATCCCGGGGGTGTCGGCATTCTCCGCCGCAGCCGCGCGGATGGATGCCGAGATCACGATCCCCGAGGTCTCGCAGAGCCTGGTCCTCACCCGGCTCGAAGGCGGCCGGACGCCGATGCCCGACCGGGAGACCGTCCGCGGCTTCGCTGCGCATGGCACCACCATGGCGCTCTACCTCTCCGCCGCCCGCAACAAGGTGCTGCAGGACGAGTTGCTGGCCGGTGGTTACCCGCCCGAGACCCCATGCATCGTCGGCTACCGGGTCAGCTGGCCCGACGAGCTCATGCTGCGCTGCCGCCTGGACGAGCTCTCCGCGTCCATGAAGGAGCACAAGCTCTGGAAGCACACCGTCGTGCTGGTCGGACCGGCCCTCGCCGAGCAGTCCACCACCCGCAGCCACCTCTACCACCCGGGGTTCCGGCATGAGTTCCGCGCCGCGGATGGGTCGCCGCTGGTCACCCGGGAACCGTCGTGATCACCGTCCACGGGCTGCTCGGCGCTCCGAGTGCACAGCTCCGGGCGGCTGCCGGAGCGGCTGACTGGGTGGTGGGTGGCCGCCGCCACCTGGACGCGCTGGAGGTCGACGAGGATCGGCGGATCGTCCTCGGGGCGCTGCGACCGGCGATCGAGCAGGTGGCCGCGCTGCCGGCGGGCCAACGGATTGTCGTGATTGCCAGCGGCGATCCTTTGTACTTCGGCGTCGTACGCGCGCTGCGCAGCCACGGCCTGCAGCCGGCGGTGGTCACCGCCCCGTCCTCGATCGCCACCGCCTTCGCCGCGGTCGGCCTGCCCTGGGACGACGCCCTTGTCGTCAGCGTGCACGGCCGGCCCCTGGCGCCGGCGGTGAACCTCTCCCGCGCCCACCCGAAGGTCGCGGTGTTCACCTCTGCCGAGCACGGCATCCGCGAGCTCGCGGCGGCGCTGATCGACCTCGACCGCACCTTCGTTCTCGCCGAGCGGCTGGGTGAGCCCGACGAGCGGGTGCGGGTGCTCGACCCGGACGCCGCGCGCGCGGTCGAACCACAGCAGCCGAACGTCGTGCTGATCCTCGACCGCCCGCCCACCGAGCCGGACGCCGACTGGCCCGGTTGGCTGGCCGCTCCCGTCCGTCCGCCTCGGCCGGAGGTTTCCGCCGCGGCCGCCGTTGCCTTCGCCCGGCTGCTGCCCGAGCCCGGAGAGCTGCTGTGGGTATCCGGCCCGCTCGCCGACGAGGTCGCCGCCCTCGCCCGCTGGGCCGGGGCCGCGGTGGTGAGCCCCGCGACCTCGTTCCTCGGCCGCTCCTCTGGGAGCGGAGAGGTGCAGTCGGCCGATGTCGTCCTGACCGACGCGATCCAAGACGTCACCGGATCTCCGCGGGCCGTCGTCCTCATCAGCCCCACGCTCCCTGAGGAGACGCGCGAGGAACGAGCGCGGCGTCACGAAGGGCCGCTCCACCTTCCCGCCGGCTACCGCTGGAGCAGCGAGGAAGTCGGCGGCCACCAGCTCACGACAGGAGTCTCCGAATGATCGGACAAGTCACCAGCGGGCCGGCCAGCCGCCCCCGGGCCGACCAGATCGACGCGATCCTCGGCGAGGCCACCCGGCGCTACTCCGACGGTGCCGTCGACGGACTGCCCCGGGCCTGGACGGAGTGCGACCTGATCGTCAGCCACCTCGCCCTCGGTGCGACCACGCGGATCATCGCGCCGCTGCTGCAGTCGAAGCAGACCGATCCCGGCGTCGTGGTGATCGACGACGCCGGCCGGTTCGTGGTTCCCCTGGTCGGTGGGCACGGCGGCGGCGCCAACGACCTGGCACGCCGGATCGCGGACGGACTCGGCGCGACCGCCGTACTCACCACCGCCACGGACTCCCTCGGCCTGCCTGCCCTGGACACCCTCGGCTGGCCCTGGTCGGGCGACGTCGCCGCGGTGACGCGAGCCATCCTGGACGGCGAACCGGTCGCCGTGGTGCGGACCCAGCGCTGGCCCCTGCCCCCGCTGCCGGCGAATGTGACGGTGTTCGACAGCAACGAGGATGTCCCGGTAGAGACCGCCGCTCGGGTCGTGGTCACCGATCGCGCGGCGGTGCCCTTCGTGACGCCCGCTCGTTCCTCGCGGGCTCCTCAGGGAGCGTTGGACGATCAGGTCTCGCGGGCTGCTCAGGGGGCGTCTGGTGACGAGGTCTCGCGGGCTGCTCAGGGGGGGTTGGGCGAAACGGTCCCTGAGGAGGCTCGTGAGCTTGCGAACGAGCCGTCACGAAGGGTCGGCACTCCGGACGCGGACACCACTCCCACGGTGGTGCTCAACCCGCCGGGCCTTGTCGCCGGCATGGGCTGCAATCGCGGCACGTCGGCGGAAGCGCTGAGATCCCTGCTCATCCACACGTTCGTCGAGGCCGGGCTGGCGATCGAATCGCTGGCCGCGCTGACCACCGTCGAGGCGAAGGCGGACGAGCCGGGGCTGGTCGAACTGGCCGCGCACCTGGGCGTCCCGTTGGTGACCTATCCGGCCGAGGTCCTGGCCGCCCAGGACGTCCCCAACCCGAGCGCCGCCCCGCAGGCGGCGGTGGGCACGCCGAGCGTCGCGGAGGCGTCCGTCCTCGCCCACGGTGCGGCACTGGTCGTGGAGAAGCAGCGCACCGCCGACGCCACCTGCGCGGTCGGACGGATCCCCGCCCGCGGCAGGCTCACCGTGATCGGCCTCGGACCCGGCTCGCGCGACCTCACCACCCCGCGGGCCCAGCAGGCGATCCGCGACGCCTCGGTCGTGGTCGGCTACCGGCCCTACGTGGCCCAGGTCAAGGACCTGTTGCGACCTGGCACGAGGATCGCCAGCACGCCGATGGGCAAGGAGGAGGAGCGGACGGCGACCGCCATCGAGTTCGCCCGCCAGGGCAACCGGGTCGCCCTGGTCTGCTCCGGCGACCCGGCGATCTACGCGATGGCCTCCCCCACCCTCGAGCAGGGCACGGACGGCATCGACGTCGAGATCATCCCGGGGGTGACCGCGAGCCTGGCGGCGTCCGCGATCCTCGGCGCCCCGCTGGGCCACGACCACGCCACGATCTCCCTGTCCGACCTGCACACCGACTGGGAGACGATCCTCAAGCGCGTCCGGGCCGCCGCGGAGGCCGACCTGGTCACCGTGCTGTACAACCCCCGCAGTCGCACCCGGCTGCACCACCTCCCGGACGCCCTCGCGATCTTCGCCGAGCACCGGCCGCCGTCCACGCCGGTCGCCGTCGTGGAGGAGGCGGACCGGCCCGACCAGCGGGTCACCCTCGCCACCATCGGCGACTTCGACCCCGAGGTGGTCAACATGAACTCCCTCGTCGTGGTGGGTTCCTCCACCACCTGCTACCTGCCCGCCGGAACCGGGCGGACCGTCATGGTCACGCCCCGCGACTACCACTGGATGGAACGATGAGTCACCCCGAGCCTCCCCTGCCCCAGCCCGCGGCGGTACCGGCCGTGCCGCCGCCGCTGGTGATCGCCGGCCACGGCACCCGGGTCAACGCCGGCGCGGAGGCGTGCGCCGTGCTCGTGGAGAAGGTCCGGGCGCTGCTGCCCGGCGTCCGCGTGGAGGCCGGCTTCGTCGAACTCACGCCGCCGACGATCGACGTGGCCCTCGACACGGTGCTCGCCGACTCCCCGGCCGCGGTCGTGGTGCCGCTGATGATCGGTACCGGTGGCCACGTGCGCGAGGACATCCCGGAGGCCATCGACACCTCAAAGGCCCGGCACACCGACGCGACGGTCGTCTACACCCGCCACCTCGGCTCGCCGGCACCCCTGCTGGCCGCCGTCCACGAGCGGATCGCGTCGGCCCGCGGCGAGTGGTCGGCCGCGGAGACCGACGTCGTGATGGTCGGCCGCGGCTGCAGTGTGACCGAGGCGAACGCCGACCACGTCCGGCTGTCCCGGGTGGTGTTCGAGTCCGGCGGCTACCACCAGGTGCTGTCGGCCTTCATCCAGGTGGCGCGGCCGTCGCTGCCGGAGATCCTGCGCCAGTACTTCGCCTCGGGCAGCCGCCGGATCGTGGTGATGCCGCACTTCCTGTTCACCGGCCGGCTCGACGAGTGGGTGCACGAGCAGGTCGACGCCTTCCGCGCCGAGTACCCGGACGCGGAGATCCGGGTGGCCGACGTGATCGGCCCCTGTGACGAACTCGCCCGGGTGGTGGCGCAGCGCTACAAGGAGGGCGCGCTGCGGGCCCGGACCACCGCCGGCTCGCCCGCCTACCTCGCCGGGCTGCTGCTCACCGGACGCAAGGTCGTCGTGGTCGGCGGCGGCTGTGTCGCGCGTCGGCGGGTACCGAAGCTGGTCGAGGCGGGCGCCCGGGTCGAGGTCGTCTCCCCCGAGGTGCACCGCTCGCTCGCCGGCCTGGCCGGGACCGGGGCGATCACCTGGCACGCGCGCGACTACCGTCCCGAGGACCTGGACGGGGCCTGGTACGCGATGGCGACCACCGACTCCGCGGACGTGAACGCCGCGGTCGTCGCGGACGCGGAGGCCCGGCACACGTTCTGCGTCCGTGCGGACCGCGCCGGCGAGGGCTCGGCCTGGACACCGGCGACCGGCGAGGCGGCCGGCGTGACGGTCGCTGCGATCACGAGCCACGACCCGCTGCGGGCCCGGCGCATTCGCGACCGCTTCGTCGAGGTGATCAGCGAGGAGTCGCTGTGAGGTACGACTACGTGAGGGACGCCGCCGAGATCTACCGGCAGTCCTTCGCGACGATCGAGGCGGAGGCCGACCTGGCGCGCGTCCCCACCGAGCTGCACCCGGTCGCCACCCGGATGATCCACGCCAGCGGCCAGATCGACCTGCTCGACGACCTCGCCTGGTCGGACGGGCTGTGGGCCGCCGCGAGCGGCGCGCTGCGGGCGGGCGCGCCGATCCTCTGCGACGCGCAGATGGTGGCCAGCGGCATCATCCGCTCTCGCCTGCCGAAGTCGAACGAGATCCGCTGCCACCTCGGCGATCCCCGGCTCGCCGACCTCGCCGCCGCGCTCGGCACCACGAAGACCGCGGCCGCGATCGACCTGTGGCGTCCGGTGCTGGCCGGGAGCGTGGTCGCGATCGGCAACGCACCGACCGCGCTGTTCCGGCTGCTCGAGGTCGTCGCGGACGACCCGTCCCTGAAGCCCGCGGCGGTGATCGGCATCCCGGTGGGCTTCGTGGGGGCCGCCGAGTCGAAACGGGCGCTCGCCGACAACGATCTGGGCTTGGATTACCTCGTGGTCCACGGTCGCCGCGGCGGCAGCGCCGTGACCGTGGCCGCGGTGAACGCACTGTGCGGCCCCGACGGCCGCACCGGCTGACCCCACCCACCGCTGGTTGAGCTTGTCGAGACCGGCACCGAACACACCGAACGGCACGAAGCGAAGGGACATCATGGGCAGCCCGAAGGTCGGCGAAGTGATCCTGGTCGGCGGCGGCCCGGGCGACCCGGATCTGCTGACCATCGGCGGCCTGCGGGCGCTGCGGGAGGCGGACGTGGTGCTCTACGACCACCTCGCGCCGCTGGCCTGCCTCGCCGAGACGAAGCCGGGCGCCGTCCTGGTCGACGTCGGCAAGCTCCCGCGCGGCCGCCAGACCGCCCAGACCGACATCAACGCACTGCTCGTGGAGCACGCCCGGACGGGGGCGACGGTCGTCCGGTTCAAGGGTGGTGACCCGTTCGTGCTCGGCCGCGGCAGCGAGGAGTGGCTGGCGTGCGCGGAGGCGGGCATTCCGGTCCGGGTGATCCCGGGGGTGTCCTCAGCCATCGCCGGACCGGAACTGGCCGGCATCCCGCTCACCCACCGCGGGCTCACCCAGAGCTTCTCGGTGGTCTCGGGCCACGTCGGACCGGACCACCCGGCGTCCACGGTGAACTGGGACGCGCTCGCCCACGAGTCGGGCACCATCGTGATCCTGATGGGGGTGGCCCACCTCGGCGAGATCTGCGCCGGTCTCGTCGCCCGCGGCCTGGCCGCGGACACCCCCGCCGCGATCGTGGCCAGGGCCGCGACCCCCGACCAGCGGACGCTCCGCGGCACCGTCGGCACCCTGCCCGGGATCGCCGCGGAGGCCGGCGTCGAACCCCCGGCGCTCACCGTGATCGGCGCCGTGGTCGACCTGCGGCTGCACAGCGCCTGAAAGGTCCCTGGCCGGTCGGGAGCCGGCACCCGTCGACGGCCGCGAACCCCCTCGCGCGCGGAGGATCGCCGCGTCGGTCCTGATACCGGCGCGGCTTGCGTAAAGGTACGCGTTGCTGGCCGCCGGGACAGCCGAGAAGACTTCTGGAAAAGAGCTACCCGGGGGGAACGCGAGACGCGCGGCGAGGAACGCTCAGCCTGGGGGCTTCGGAGCCTACCCACCCGCGAGGAGCGTGCTCCATGGCTCAGATCTACTATGACGTTCCCGTTGTCGAGCAGGGGGCGGAGAATCCCATCTGCTGGGTCGCGTGCCTGGCCATGGTCGAGTCGTACTGGACGCAGTCCAGCGTCGGCGTCGGCCAGTTCTCCGGGGGCTTCGATCCCAACCAGGCGTGCATCGGCAACCCCGCCGTCGACGTCGTCGACTTCCAGAACCGGCTGCAGGCCTTCAAGTACTACCCGGTCTACCCCGATGACCCGCTGAGCCTGGACGCGCTGTACCGGTGCTCGACGACCTTCGGGCCGCTGATCTACTTCCACCGGGTGCAGGGCTTCCCGTACCTGCAGGGACCGGGCTCCGGTGCCGGCTCGCACGCGGTCGTGATCACCGGCACCGACACCGACGCCGGGGGCTTCTGGTTCAACAACCCCTGGGGCGACAAGGACTCCTGGGCGCCCTCGGCCGCTGCCCTGGCCGCGGCTGCCGACCCGGCGTCCGTGTCCTACTCGCTCTACTTCAGGGCCGGCTGACCGGTCGCACCACACCGCCCGGGCGGCACTGCAGGCAAGGAGACACCGATGTTGAACCTCTTCAACAGCTTCCGAGTACCGGGCGTGGAGTACGTGGAGGTCTTCCACGACGACACCGACGACAGCCTCTTCTACATGGTGCCCGAGCGGCCCTCGCTGCTGCGCAACGACGACGGCTCCCCCACCTTCCAGCTGATGGCCTTCGCCAGGGACTTCACCCTGCTCGCCGACACCGCGACCGAGTTGCCGGGTGGAGAGCTCGAGGGCGGGCTGATCGGGTTCACCACCGAGCTGCGGGTGAGTGACGAGGACCAGGCGAAGATCCGCGCCTACATCCAGGGCGGGCCACCGCTGCTGGGCCGGGCCCGGTTCGACGGCACGCGGTTCCTGATGCTCCGGCTCACGGCCGCGGCCAAGCCGGTCAAGCTGGCCTACCCGCTGTTCGTGGACGGTTCGGTCAGCTTCGGCCTCTTCCCGGGCGAGGACCCGCTGTTCGTGAAGGGCACCGCAGGCACCGGCAAGCCGTCCCTCAGCGGCACGAACCTGGCGAACTACTCGGCGCTGCTGGGCCAGCTCGGCGTCCGCTTCGTCCGCCGCGGCGCCGAGCAGGGCTATCTCGCCGGCAGCGTGAACTACTCGCTCTCGTTCGTGGCCCGCATCCCCAGCGTGACCATCCACATCTACGGCAACGCCGAGGACATCTACAACGAGATCAAGGAACACACCCAGATCACCGAGACCTACACCAGCGACGACAGCTACAGCGTGTACACCTACCCGCAGGTGTCGAGCCTGAACGAGATCAAGACGATGGTCACCAGCCTGCACGTGGACATCGACATGGGTGACTTCACCAGCACCTCCGGTGCCGACCCGGCCGCGGCCCAGGACATCGGCAAGAAGGTCGAGGAGATGGCCCTGGCCGTGATCCAGAACCAGATCATGCCGCGGTTCTTCGCGCCGGGCCTGCAGCCCGGGCTGAAGGCGGAGAAGCTCGGCACCAACCCGCTCGCGAACAAGCCGGGGGCCAGCGGACCGCCCGCGCCCAACAACCAGATGTACCTGAAGGACTTCACCCAGGAGATGAAGGGGAGCATCGACGTCACCTTCAACGCGCGCACCAACATCACCGTGCAGCGCCATCCGAACTCGGGCCTGCTCGCCCTGATCACCCCGCAGGAACTCGCCGCGTCGATCAGCGAGGCGGACCTGAGCCAGCCCTACTTCACGCTCCTGGACGTCCCGGTCCGGGTCACGGCGAACTTCGACACCGACCCGATCGCCGCGATCAAGGTGTTCCTCGACTACGACCAGAAGGACGACAAGTCGGGTGAGGTGAAGAAGAAGACCGAGGAGTTCGTCTTCACGTCCAACGACAAGACCTACCACTTCCGCACGATCATGGCCCGCGACGCCGAGGGACGGCCGAAGGACACGTACCGCTACCGGAGCCAGATCGTGTACAAGGCGACCGCCAAGACCGAGGACATCGCCGAGGTGGAGACCAACGACCGGTCCCTGATCATCGGCTACGACAAGCTCGACTGCGTCCAGGTCGAGGCCGTCCTCGGCGCGATCCCGACCGGCGTGGTCGAGCGGGTGCAGGTCCAGTTCCGGTACCCGGACTCGCCGGCGCCCACCGCGGAAGCCACGGTCGTCCTGACCGACGTCAGCCCCCAGGGGACCTGGTTCACCTACACCGGCGGCAGGCCCAGCCGGGAGTACGAGCAGACCACGACCTTCTTCATGGCCGACGGCCAGCAGATCGCCCTGCCGACCCAGCGGACGGTGGTCGAACGCCTGATCGTGAACGCGCCGTTCAACGACCGGCTCTCGGTGACCTTCGTCGCCCAGGGCCTGTTCCCGCCGATCGGCAACATCGTGATCTCCGTCCACTACGACGACGGCCCCGACTACAGCGTGGACGACGTGCACACGCTGGTCAGCGCGGGCGAGACCTGGAAGTGGGAGCCCAACCTGCGGGACAAGGCCAAACGCGCGTTCAACTACAAGGCCGACATCAGCTTCGCGGACGGGACCGGCGACTCCACCGGCTGGCAGCCGGGGACCGAGGGGATCATCAACGTGGGCCAGGTCGCCGCGGACATCCTCGAGGTCGAGGTGGTGCCCACGCTGGTCGACTTCAGCAAGTGGAAGCTCGTGCTGGTGCGGATGAAGTACACCGACCCCACCTCCGGCGCGGTCGAGACCCACGACGTCCAGCTCACCCCGGCCGGCGTGGCGAGCGAGGACGGACTGAAGTGGCGGCTGCCCCTGAAGGACCCCGCGGCACGATCGTTCTCCTACTCCGTCCAGGCCTTCGGCGTCGACGGGTCCCGTACCGACGTTCCGGAGAAGTCCACCACCGACCCGCTCGTCCTGCTCGAGGTGTAGCGATGAGCCCCGCCACCTCGTCCGCGTCGGTGCAGCCCCTGGCGGCCCGGCTGCTCCTCGGTGCGGATCGCCGGGTGAGGGCGTTCGACCGTCCGTTCCTGCGCGACCTGGCGGCCGTGGCCGCCCAGGAACAGGTCGAGGGAGCTCCCACGCTCAGCGAGACCCCGGCTGCGGCGGACCGCGCGTACGCCGCCTCCGACGGGCTGGCCTACTTCGTCCCCACGGCGGTGATCGCCCGGCGGTCGCGGGCCACCGACACCCCGTGGGTGTTCATCGACCGCAGGGAGGCGGGCCACGTCCTGCTGGTGCAGCTGGAGATCCGCCGCCACGGCGCGGTGAGCGCGGACGCGCACCCGCTGCCGGCGACCAACTGGCAGGTGACCCTGTCGGGCAGCGGGCAGTCGATCGGGCTCACCGCACTCGAGCTCCCCGCCGACGAGGGCGGCACCGACGACGCGCTCGTCACCCGCCTCGCGTGCGAGGCCGCCGCCGATCCGAACCTGCTGACCTCGATCCTCCAGGGCGACCCGAACGCCGCCCTGCTGGTCACCGCGGACGTGCACTGGCGCGTCCAGGTGCCCGGGGAGCCGGCCGCGCCCTCGGCTCCCGCCGGCCCGAAGCGGGTCACCCTCGGCAAGCGCCGGCTCGCCACGCTCGCCGACTCCATCGCGCAGCCGGTGAGCCAGGTCAGCGCGGTTCACGGCCTGCGCCTCTCGGCGATGCGCGACGTCCTCGCCGGCGGCATCTCCGAGGTGGCACCGGTGATCCAGGCCCTCGCCGGCAGTACCGAGCCCCGGAGCAGCCGGCTCACCCTGGCCCGGCTTCCCGCGCACTTCCCCACCGCGGTGGCCGCGAACCGTCCGATCTACTCGCGGGTCGGGGGCGCGTTCGGGTCGAGCCCCGCCGCGGCCTGGGTGCACACCACCCACGGCGACTTCGTCGAGTCACCGGTGCCCGACCAGTTCTACGTCCTGCCCGACCAGTACCGGCTGGCCTTCGACGTCGACCAGGGCACCCCGGAGATGTCGGTGCTGCTGATCCCGGCGAGCGCGCCCGCGGATCCCGGCGGCCAGCCGACGACCTTCTCCCGCAGCTACGGGCTGCGGGTCCGCTTCTCCGTCGTCCCCTGGCTCGACGGTGCCCGGATCGCCGCGCTCAGGGACGCCATCCGGGAGCAGACCGGCATCCCCTACCCCGACCTGGTGCTCGGCGGGATCGCGTCGGCGAGCTTCGGCCTGTCCGACGTGTTCAGCAACCTGGGCGCCACCCTGGTCGGGACGACCGCCGGCCAGGACCCGGTGGTGGACAGTCGCGGCTTCGAACTCGTGCTGGACTGCACCAGCGAGTTCTACAACCTGCTCGCGCGCCTCGTCGTCGCCGACGGACTGACCGGCGACGTCGTCCTCTCGCTCAGTGGTCAGGACGGAGAGGCCGCGGCCCAGCTCACCGTCCCGGTGATCCTGCGCCTCGACCGGCCCGACACCAACTTCCTGACCACGCGGCTGGAGCCGATCGACGACGACAACACCACCCCGCTGGAGTTGACCATCGTCAACCCGGCGCCGGTCGGGGTCCGCGTCGGCACCGTGCGACCGACCCTGCTGGTCACCGATCCGGAGCTGGCCTCGCCGCTGAAGGCGACCGCCGGGACGGCGACACCGGCCGCGATCGCCCTGCCACCCGCTACGACCGGTCCCACCGAGACCAGGCTCGCCGTCAGCGGCGGCGAGGACGCCGGCGTGCTGTGGACCGGCGTGGCGCTGTCGCTGGAGCAGATCAGCCTCGACCTCGACGCCCAGCAGGTGCTCGCCCGGGCCCAGGAGCTGGGCTCGGCCACCGGCCTGAGCGCCGCGGTCCGGCTGCAGTGCTACGCGCTGCAGCACCCAGAGGTGCTGCCGCCCGAGCTCTCCGGCCTGGTCGGGCTGCAGATCGAGTTGCGCCGGTCCGCCGGCGCCGACCCGATCACGGCCTATCTCACCCGCGAGGCCCCGGCCATCGAGGTGCAGGTCGCGTTCACGCTCTCGGAGGTGCTCGCCGGTGCGTCGCCGGAACAGCCCCGCTTCGACTGGCGTCGCCGGAACATGACCGCGGTCGCGACCGGCGAGTGGTCGGAGTGGGAGACGATCATGGGCCGGGAGCTGTTCGTCACCCCGGCTCTCCCCACCGCACCGGGCGCGCCGACATGACCGCGGCTCGCGTCCGCGGGGTGCAGGCGGTGCAGGACGCCGTCGAGCCCGACCTGTGGCGCTACCTCCCCGAACAGCCCGGCCCCGAGCGCGGCCCGGACGGACGGCCCACCGTCAGCCTGCTGCCCCTGGGAGACGGCAGCGCCCAGCTCCAGCTCGGAGCCCGCCTCGATCCGCCTGCCGAACTGCTCGAGCAACTGCGCGCGCAGGCCGCCGCGTCGGATCCCCGGCTGTCGCCCGCGCTCGTCCGGCTCGCCCCGGCGATCGTCGACGTCACCGGGATCGAGTTGGTCGTGACCGCGGGCGCCGAGCCGGTCACCGTCGCCAGCGCGGCGGGCTCCCACTACCCGCCGTGGACCGCCGTCCTCTCCGCCCGGCTCGACGCCGCCGCCACCGCAGCGGTCGCCACGGCACTGTCCGGCGGCCCCGGCCGTGGGAGCGTCCGGTACCGGGTCGTCGTCGCCGACGGCACCGCCCTGGACCTGACGGCCGATCTGGCCGACTGGGCCACCGACGGCGTCGTCCTCACCCTTCCTCCGTCCTAGCCACCACCTACCGCACTGGAGGCCAACGTGCTGCGCATCGACAAGCAGGAGTTGATCGGCGGCGTCACCGTGTACGGCGACGACAAGCTCGACTACCGGTACTACGTGCTCCCGGCGACGCCACGGTTCCGCACCGACGAGAAGGGCATGCCGGTCTTCAAGTTCATCAAGTACCGCCAGCCCGTGGATCGGCCGGACGGGAAGAAGGGCGGCGGCTTCGTCTTCTTCGACGTCGAGTTCTCCCTGACCAGGGAACAGGAGGAGTCGGTTCGCCAGACGCTCCAGCAGCGGGTGGACGCGAAGGCGAAGCTGCCCGGGTTCCGGGGACCGGTGAGCGGCGGCAAGGCCCCCGACGTGGAGTTCGGCCAGATCACCTACACCAAGGGCACGTCCGGCCTGCTGCTGCAGGACTCGGCGGGCGGCATGGTGGAGGCGGTGCGCCGGGCCGGCAAGCCCTCGCTGTTCGGCAACAACATCTCGGCCTTCATGATCGAGCTGAGCGAACAGGGCGCGACCCTCTTCGAGCAGGCGCTCCAGGGCAAGGGCGGCGTCGTCCAGGTCGTCTACGACCTCTACTTCTGGGCGAAGCTCCCGCCGCTCACCGGCCGGGCGTGGTTCAACGCGTCCAAGTTCTACGACTTCTACCAGACCATCGACATTGAGTGGAACGGGATGTACGTCGAGGACGACTACACCGAGACCGTGCGGGAGCAGGTCGTCTCGGCGGAGGCGATGGGGGTCGAGGTCGACTTCGCCGCTCCCCTGCCCGACCCGAAGGAGAACGAGAAGCTCAAGCAGGAGGTGCGCAGTTCGCTCCAGCGGGGCCTCGAGGACGCGGTCGCGCGGATGGCCATCCCCGACATCGAGAAGGTGCCGCTCGAGGACCGGAAGGCGCCCGAGGACATCGAGAACGTGAAGCGCAGCATCTCCGAGCGGCGGTTCGCGAACTACGAGCAGACCTACCGGGAGGACTCGGTCGTCGAATGGAACGTCGCCCCCCAGGGCACGTTGCCGAACATCACCACCCTCACCGACGCCGAGGGCAAGCCGATCGCCTGGGCCGACTACGCGTCGGTCGTCGACCTGAACGACCCGTTCTTCAAGCAGTTGCGGGTGAAGGTCTCGGTGAACGCCGACTTCGAGCACCTGCCGATCGACAGCGTCGAGGTCAAGCTCAGCTACGACGCCGGCACCAAGCACGAGGTCGTCGAGTACGCGTTCCGCAGCCCGGACGAGGCGGAGACCTTCGTCACCTACATCGAGGACGACGTGAAGTCGTACTCCTACAGCTACCAGGTCAACTACACCGGCCAGAGCCGGGTCTACCAGTCACCGGTCGTGACCCAGGACGGGGACATCCTGCGCCCGAGTGTCGGCGACATGGGGATCCTGTCCCTGTCGGTGGTTCCCGGTGACATCGACTTCACCCAGGTCAAGAGCGCGCAGGTCAGCATCGACTACACGGCTGCCGGGGTGGATCCGATCCGGCAGGAGATCGTGCTCAAGCCGAACGAGACGCCACCACCGGTGCAGAAGATCATCTTCGCGCCCCAGACGGACCCGATCCGCTACCAGGTGCGCTACTTCATGAACGACGGCAGGGAGATCCTGCAGGACTGGGCGAGCCAGTACTCGACCGAACTCCACATCAACGATCCGCTCGGCCAGTACAAGACCGTGTCGCTCCGGGCGGTCGGGGACCTGGCGACCGTCATCGACACGATCTACCTCGACGTCAGCTACGACGACCCGGCGAACTCCTACCGCCAGACCCTCAGCCAGGCGCTCAACGCCGCCACGCCGTTCTTCGACTGGCGCGTTCCCACGGTCGGGGCCGGCACGGGGACGGTGTCCTACTCCGGCCAGATCCGCTACCGCAACGGCACCACCAAGCCGATCGCGCAGGCGGTCGCGGAGGGCACCATCCTGGTCGGCGACGTCGTCTCCGACCTGCTCGAGGTCACCGTCGAGCCGGCCGTCGTGGACTGGGTCGCGGTCCGGCTGGTCCAGGTCTCGCTGCGCCACCTCGACGCGACCAGCCAGCCCGACGCCGGTCAGGACTTCGTGTTCAAGGCGCCGAGCCCCACCGCGCAGGTGTGGCGGCTCGCGCTCGGGGATCCGCCGAACCGGGCCTACCAGTGGAAGGCGGACTACTACCGGGCGGACGGCAGCGACTACAAGATGCCCGACTGGGTCACCGCGTCCGGGACGCAGCTGGTGATCCCGCCGCCACCCGCGGCTGCGCAGCCCGTTCCACCCACGCCGCCCGTCGCACCGATCACGGAGCCCGTCCCGGTCACGCCGCCACCGGCGCCGCCGGAGCCCGCGCCGATCCCGCCGCAGCCGGCCGCTCCGACGCCGGTCACGCCGCCGCCCGTCCCGCCGGAGCCGGTCGTGCCCACCCCGACGCCCGAGCCGGCACCGGTGACTCCTGCACCGGCGCCCGTGCCACCGGCCGGCCCTGGC
>DAINOM010000036.1:0-24857 GCA_036735445.1 Propionicimonas sp. | reverse complement strand
GTCGTGCGGACGCCCCAGGCCACCCTCGTCGCCCGCGCCGAGGACGCCGAGCGGATCAAGGAACTCGTCGCAGCCGTCACCCTGGAAGCCGGCCCCCAGTTCGCCTGAGCCGGGGCTGCCCCCGCTCTGTTCCCCCGCTCTGGCCCTTCGCGCCACCCGCAGAAGCTGCCGAAAGTTGCGGTGGCTGCCGAACCTTCGGCAGCCGGGGCAACCTTCGACAGCCGCGGCGAAGTGGTGGGACGGGTGGGGCCGGTGGGACGCTGCGGGGTCGGCCGCTGGGTCGCCGCGGGCCGCGGGGTCACTGGCGGGACGCGGCGGGGTGGTGAGCGGACGGGCTGCCGCGTCCGGCCTAGGCTGTTCCCGCAACCCCGGGAGGAATGGCGGAGATGATCGAAAACCTGAAGCGGATTCGTGAACCACTGGCGTGGGCGGTGATCGCGCTGGTGGCGGCGAACCTCGTGCTGGGCATCGTCCAGCTGGTGGTGCAGCTGCAGCAGGCCGTCCCGGTGTTCGAGGCGTTCCAGGCGATCGGCAGTTCGCTGATGAACATGTCGCTGGTGATCGCCGTGGTGGCGCTGGTCTGCACGTGCTTCTTCATCGCGCCCGCCACCCGGCACGCGCATGCGGTCACCCTGGTCGCCGCGATCGTCCTCTCGATCGGCGTCGTGCTCACCGCGGTCTGCACGGTGCTCGGCGTGGTCGCGGCCGGCAACGCGTTCGGCGTGGTCATGGAGATCATCGGCGGCCTGCTCGACCTGCTGCTCAAGGCCATCGCGGCCGGCGCGCTGTGGGTACTCCTACGGGGGGTCAGGGCCGGCCGGATCGACACCGCCGCGCCCGCGGTACCCGCCGTGATCGAGCCGGCCCCCGCGCCGGCGGACCTCCCCGATCCGGTCGAACCGCGCACCACCTGGCAGCGCGGCGAGGCCTCCGGTGCGGTCTGGCGCACGGCGGACGAGGCCGCCTCCGGCGCTCCGGGAGCCGCGCGGATGCCGTCCGTGGGCAGTGGCGGCATCTTCCGCGACCAGGCCGACCCGGCGTCCGCGCCGGCCCCGGAGGCGCCGGACGGGGCGTGAACCCCACCGGTCACCCGGCCGGGTGACCGGCCGGTACGGGGGCGGAATAGTAACTCACCGGGGTTGACTTATCGTGAATGACAGGCGTGTAATTCTCACCAAGTAGTTCGCCGCCCTCGTGGCGAGCTGGGTCGAGGGAGTTTGTCAGATGCAGGAACTGTTCCTGGTCACGGAGCCGGACGCCGAAGGCGTGCTCGCCTGGCAGGACCGCGCTCTCTGCGCCCAGACCGATCCGGAGGCCTTCTTCCCCGAGAAGGGCGGTTCCACCAGGGAGGCGAAGAAGGTCTGCCTCTCCTGTGACGTCCGCGCCGAATGCCTCGAGTACGCCCTCGCCAACGACGAGCGGTTCGGCATCTGGGGCGGCCTCAGCGAGCGTGAACGTCGTCGTCTGAAGCGGCAGGCCATCTGACCATCGACCCGAGCCGGCCCGTCCCGGCGGGTAGGCTGTGCCTCCTCCTCCAGCGAGTCGGTGCGAAAGGTTCGGTGTGATCCAGGTCAGCGACGAGTCCCCGGAGGACCCCTGGGCCTGGCTGCACGCCGTCGACCTCGCAGCACCCGCCGACTACACCGCTTTTCGCGTGGTCGCCGCGGTGCTGCCCGAGCAGGGTGAGCCGGCGACCGGCCGCTGCCGGGACGCCGTCGACGACTCCGACGTGCCGGTGGACGAGGTCCGCGACACCCTGCCCGGCGACGCCGAGGGGGACTGGTTCTGGGTGCTCCCGGACGACGCCGAGCCCGCGCCCGGCACGCTGGCCGCGCTGCTGGAGCGCGTCCGCCGCGACCCGGACGCCGCCGTCGTCGGTGCCCTCCTGATCGAACCGCGCCGTCGGGGGGCGGGCACGCTGGTCAGCGACTGGGCGCAGACCATCAGCGGCAGCGGCAGGCTGCGTCCGCTCACCGAGCCCGGCGAGCTCTACCAGGGCCAGCTGGAAGCCACTCCCGCGCTCGGTGTGCCCGCGGCCGGCATGCTCGTCCGCGGCGACGCCTGGCGCTTCCTCGACGGCTTCAACCCCGAGCTGCCCCGCAGCCACCGGGGACTCGACTTCGGCTGGCGGGCCAACCTCGCCGGCTACCGGGTCGTGGCCGAGCCCGAGGCGCACGTCGTCGACCACTCCCGCTTCGGCGACCCGGCGGACGACCTCGCGGCCGGCCTCGCCCTCGTCTCCGGCAACACCCCGGCGGCGCGGCGCTGGCTGACCTCGCTGCGGCTCGTGGTCGTCTGCCTGCTCACCTCGCTCGGGTACCTCCTCGGCAAGGATCCGGAGCGTGCGGGCGAGGAACTGCGCGGGATGTGGCGCTGGCTCACCGGACGCCGGCTGCGGCACTCGGTGACCGCGCGGCTCGCCGCGCTGCCGATCCGGCCGAGCGCGCGCCAGGCCACCCGCGGGCTGCGTCCGTCGCGCGGGGCGGGCGCCCGGCGATGGGCCGAGCAGGTGGCCGCCCGGCTGATCGAGTGGCTGCGGACCTTCACCGGACGGGGCGCCGCCGTCAGCCTCGACGAGATGACCGGCGACGACTTCGCCCAGACCGGCACCACCCGGCACCGCCTCCCGCTGGCCGCCACCGGCCTGCTCGTGCTCGGTGCCGCCGCGCTCGTGGCCGCGCGGACGGCCTTCGGCAGCGGCTCGCTCGCCGCCGCCCAGCTGCTCGCCGCGCCACAGGACTGGACCGACCTGCTGAGCGCCTACCTGGCTCCCGTGCCCGGTACGGCCGCGGTGTCCGGCGCGCCCTGGGCCGGGCTGGCGGGGCTGTTCTCGCTGCTCACCGTCGGCAGGCCGGAGTGGCTGGTCACCGGCACGCTCGTGCTGGCGGTGCCCCTGGCCTGGCTGGTGGCCTTCCGCCTGCTCCGGCAGCTGGTCGCCGACCGGAGGCTCGCCGGCCTCGGCGCCCTCGGCTACGCGCTCGGACCCGCCCTGATCGGCGGGCTGAACGTCGGCGCGTTCGGGCTGGCCGCCACGTCGATCCTGCTGCCGATCCTCGGCTACAGCGCCTGGCACTGGCTGGCCGACCGCGAGTGGAGCTGGCGGCGCGCCGGCGCCGTGGCGTTCTGGATGCTGCTCGCCTGCGCCCTCGTCCCGCTGTTCTGGGTGTTCGCCCTCGCTGCGGCCGTGCTCACCGCCCTGCCCGCGCGCCGCGTCCGGGCGTGGCTGCAATGGGGGCTCGTCCTGCTCGCGCCGCTGCTGCTGCTCGTCGGGCCGTGGGGGGCGACCGTGGCCCGGTACCCGGGGCGGTTGCTCACCGGCATCGAGCCCCAACTCGCGCCGACGGAGGCTGTGCGGCCGTGGACGGTGCTGATCGGGCACACGCTCGCCGCCGGGCCGCCGCTGTGGATCTCGATCGTCTTCTTCGCCGTGCTCTGGCTGGCTGCGGCGGCCGGCGCCGCGCGGCGTCCCGGGGTGTCGGGTCGCGCGCTCGCCGGAGCCGGACTGGCCGCCGTGGTGGCCGTCGTGCTCACCCGGCTCGTCGTTGAGGTGCCCCCGGGGGCGTGGACGCGTCCCCAGGCGCTGGAGTGGCAGCTCGCCATCGTCGGGGGTCTGGTGCTCGCGGCCTGCGCAGGGCTGGACGGCATCGCGACCGAGCTCCAGGGCCGTGACCTGGGCCTCCGCCACCTGATGAGCCTCGGCCTGGCCCTGACCTGCGTGCTCGCGATGCTCCTCGGCGCGGGCTGGTGGGTGGTCGCCGGCCAGACCGGGCTGTTCCGCGCGCCGGTGGGTGCGGTGCCGGCGTTCGTCCGCAACGCCCAGGTCTCCGGGACGCCCGGCCGGACGCTGGCGCTGGTCAACACCGGCGGCCAGGTGCACTGGGCCCTGCTCGAGGGCCGCTTCGCCCGGCTCGGCGACGGCGAGCGGGGCATCGCCTTCGCCGGCGACCCCGCGGCCAAGCAGCTGGCGGCGTCCGTCGCCGCGCGGCTCGTCGGCGACAGCGGCGACGACCAGCTGCTGCCCGACCTGGTCAGCCTCGGCGTGGCCCACGTCACGCTCACCGACGGGGACGCGGGGCAGCGCCTCGCCATCGACAACGTGCCCGGGCTCGGCCTGGGGACGGGCGACGCCAACCAGGTCGTCTGGCCCGTCCCCGACTCCGCGATCACCGTGCTGACGACCAGCCAGGGCCGCACCCCGGTCGGGCAGGGCGCCGAGATCCCGGCGGGCGAGGACGGCCGGATGCTGCGCATCGCCCAGCCGGCGGACCCGCGCTGGGTGGTGCAGGTCGGCGACGCCCGGCTCGACGTCGCGGACGGGGGCGCGCCCGGCACCCAGTTCGCCGTCGGCGCCCGCTCGGGGACGCTCAGCTTCCGTCTCGACCCCGGCTCGAACTGGTGGGCGTGGACACAGCTGGCGGGACTGGTCGTGTTGGCGATCCTCGCCGCCCCGTCCGTGCGGCGGCGCAACGAGGCCCTGACGGCGCCCCGCCGGATCGCGGGAGGTGCGTCGTGAACCGCTGGGTGTGGCCGGGTGCCGTCGTCGGCGTGGTCGTCGTGGCCACCGTCGCTGCGTCCTTCGGGGGAGCGCAGCCGCTGCCCGAGACGCCCTTCGCCGCCGCCGAGACCCGCGCGTCCGCGGTCTGTCCGGCGTTCCAGTCCGCGACGGCGACCATTCGGGTGGCCGCCGCCTCCGCCGGGCCGGGGCTGCGCACCGGCCGCGTCACCGATCCCGGATCGGCGAGCGACGTGTCCGGCCTGCACGTGGCGAACGCGCCCGGCGTCCCGCAGCGCATCTCCGCGCTGCTGCCCGGACCGTTCGGCGGCACCACGTCGGTCGCCGCGGAGGCCGGCGCCGACCGCGGGTTCTCCCTGGTCGCGTGCGCCGCGCCGGGCACCGACCACTGGTTCACCGGCGTCGACATCCGGGACAGCGCACAGTCCGAGGTCGTGGTCGCCAACCTCGACGGCACGGACGCCGCCGTCGACCTGACCGTGTACGGCGCCAAGGGCCGGCTGGCGGCGCCCCGCGGCCTGACCGTGGCGGGGAACGCCGTGCAGACGATCTCGCTGGGCACGCTGGAGCGCAGTTCGGGCCCGGTCACGGTCGAGGTGGGCAGCAGCGACGGCCGGGTGGCGGCCTTCGTCCGCCAGCGCACGTGGGCGGGCAAGGACCCGCTCGGCGCGGACTGGCTCGCCGAGGGCACCGCCCCCGCCTCCGACCTCGTGATCGCCGGCGTGCCGGCGGGTGGCGGCCAGCGGACGCTCGTCGTGACCAACCCCGGCGAGCGGACGGCGACCGTCCAACTCGGCAGCCTGACGACGGCGGGACCGGGTGGCATCGTCGGGGCCGAGCAGGTCGAGGTGCCGCCGCAGACCACGCGCAGCGTCGACCTCGAGGAGGGGCTGGACGGACAGTCGGCTGCGGTGAGACTGACCTCGAACCAGCCGGTGACGGCGGCGGTGTGGCTGGACACCAGCGCGTCCGACGCCCGTCACGACCCGGCCTACACCGTGGCCACCGAGCCGTTGCCCGCGGACTCGCTGTGGCCGCTGGCGCTGGGCAAGGAGGCCACCACCGTGCTGCAGCTGGCCAACCCGGGGCAGGCGGAGGCCGTCGCCGCGGTCACCGCGGGCGCGGGCGCCAGCACCGGCGAACCGACCCGGGTGACGGTGCCGGCGGGCTCGATCGTCGAGATGCCTCTCGACCGGTCGGCCACGAACCTCGTCCGCGTGCAGACCGACGCCACCGACCTGCGGGGAGCACTGGTCAGCACGGCCCGCCTCGGCAAGGTCCGTGGCCTCGCCGTGCTCGACCTCGTGGGCGAGGGCAGCCGCACCCAGTCCGCCGTCGTCTTCGACCCGCGCGCGGGCAGCTGAGCAGCACCTTTCCGTCCTCCCGGGCCCCGGCACGCCATCCCGGGCCTCACCAGGTCCTCCCAGCCCCATCACGTCATCCCGGGCCCCGCCACGTCCTCCCGCGCTCGGCTACGTCATCCCGGGCTCGATCCGGGATCTCCTGGGATGCGTTGCCGGGCCGGTGCAGGGATCCCGGCTTTCGCCGGGATGACGGTAGAGCAAAAGGGGCTGACGGTGGAGCAGCGGACGGCGGTCGGCAGCGGGACGAAGGTCAGTCCCAGTCGTCCGTGGTTTCGCCGGACGGGTCTAGCTCGTCCAGGCCGATGCCGGTGACGGCGGAGAGCTGCTCCACCAGGGTCCGGTGGACGAGCCGGCGCAGGTCGGCGCGGGACGTGGCCCGGTGCTCGAGCGGACGCCGGAAGAGCACCACCTGGCCGTTCTGGCCCGGCCGGACCGGCACCGAGGCGGCCACCGGAACGCGGACGCTCTGCCACGCGTCCAGGTTGCCCGGCACCTCCTCGTAGCCGATGTCGATGCCCACCAGCGCGCGGGGGCACGCCGCCGCCGTCCGGGCGACCGACGCCTTGAGGCAGGCGGCGAAGAAGTCTGACGGCCGGGGTCGTTGCCGCAACGCGATCGGTGCACCCGTGATCGGGTTCGGCGCAGCCAGCGGACCGCGCAACCCGCGTCCGTGCCGTTCCCTCCGCCTCACGCGCCCACCTTACTTCCCGACCTCCCCCGCCGAGTTGTCAGAATCTCAGCCGCCCCTGGGCGGCTGAGATTCTGACAACTCGGCGGGGGAGGGGTTACCGGGGCGTCGCTGCCGGGGCCGACGGGCACCCGGCGGTAACGTGGCGCCGTGATCAACCGGCGCTGCTCGCGGACAGCCTGCGCAGACCCGGCGGTGGCGACACTGACCTTCGTGTACGCCGACTCGACCGCCGTGCTCGGTCCGCTGGCGCTGCGCGCGGAGCCCGGCACCTACGACCTGTGCCGCGGACACTCGTCGCGGCTGAGCGTGCCGCGCGGCTGGGAGGTGATCCGGCTGCCGGGCGACCTGAACAGCCCCCGCGCGTCCGTCGACGACCTGATGGCGCTCGCCGACGCCGTCCGCCGGGTGGGGCTGGGCGACGCCGTCCCCGACCCCGTGCAGCCGGCGGTCAGCCGACGCAAGGGGCACCTCGCCGTCCTCGCTGACCCTGGGGACCCCGACCGCTAGGCTCGCCTCTGTGATCGCACCCCAGGTTTTCAAGGCCAACGACATCCGCGGGCTGATCGCCGGTGAGCAGCCCGAATGGGACCTCGACGGCGCCCGCGCCATCGGCGCGGCCTTCGCGGCGGCGTTCGAACTGGCCGGACGCGAGTTCGTCCTCGGTCGCGACATGCGGGCCAGCGGCAGGGAGCTCAGCCTGGCCTTCGCCGAGGGCGCCATGGCCCAGGGCGCGAGCGTCCTCGACGTCGGGCTGGCCAGCACGGACGGACTCTGGTTCGCGTCCGGCCACACCCACCTGCCCGGCGTGCAGTTCACGGCGTCCCACAACCCCGCGGCGTACAACGGCGTGAAGTTCTGCCTGCCCGACGCGGCCCCGATCACGCCGGAACTGATGGCTCGCATCAAGGAGCTGTCCTACGTTGAACTACCCGACGCTCCGATCCGCGGCAGCTACCGCACGGCGGACCTCCTGGATGCCTACGCCGCCCACCTGCACTCGCTGGTCGACCTCGGCGGGATGAACCGGCTGAAGGTCGTGGTCGACGCGGGCAACGGCATGGCCGGCCACACCACCCCCGCGGTGCTCGGTCCGCTGAACGTCGAGGTGGTCGGCCTGTTCACCGAACTCGACGGCAGCTTCCCCAACCACCCGCCGAACCCGCTGGAGCCCGAGAACCTGCTGGACGCCCAGCGTGCCGTTCGCGAGCAGCGCGCCGACCTCGCGTTGGTCTTCGACGGGGACGCCGACCGCTGCTTCCTCATCGACGAGCACGGCGATGTGGTCAGCCCGTCGGTCGTGACCGCCCTGATCGCCCGGGCGGAGCTGGCCCGCGAGCCCGGCGCGACGATCGTGGTCAACACGATCACCTCGCGGACGGTGGGCGAGGTGGTGGCCGCCGCCGGCGGCCGGGTCGCGGTCAGCCGGGTCGGCCACACCCGGATGAAGGCCGTGATGGCCGAACACAACGCCATCTTCGGCGGCGAGCACTCCGCCCACTACTACTTCCGCGACTTCTGGGGAGCCGACACCGGCATGCTGGCCGGCCTGCACGTCCTCGCCCTGCTGGGACGCTCCGGCAGGACGATGTCCGAGCTGGCCGCGGACCTGCCGCAGTACGCGGCGTCCGGCGAGATCAACAGCACGGTCGCCGACCCGGCGGCGGTGATGGCCGACGTGGCCGGGGCGTTCGAGGGCCGCGGCGACGTCTCCTGGGTGGACGGACTGCTGGTCAGCGGCGTTGACTGGTGGCTGAGCGTCCGGGAGTCCAACACCGAGCCGTTGCTGCGGCTCAACGTCGAGGCCAGGGACGCCGACACCGTGGCGCGGCTGCGGGACGAGGCCCTGGCCATCATCCGAAAGGACCGCTGATGAGCGAACTGCCGGCAGACGTGCTGGAACTGCTGGTGTGCCCCTCGTGCCACGCCGGCCTCGCCTGGGACTACGAGGCGTCCGAGCTGGTCTGCACCGGCTCCGACTGCGGCCTCGCCTACCCGGTGCGGGACGGGATCCCGATCCTGCTGGTCGACGAGGCGCGGCGCCCCGGACCGAACGGCTGATCCCGCGTGTACGAGTTCGACGACTCCCGGCTGGAGGACCCGGAGGTCCTCCGCGCCGCTGACCACGTGCTGCGTCCCCTGGCGGAGGCGGGTGCGCGGGTGCGTCGCGAGGCCGTGTCCGCGGAACTGCCGCTGAACCGCCTGGACGCCGACGACCGGCCGCGCGCGATGATCACCTTCGGGCCCGAGGCGAGGCTGCTGCGCGCCGTGCTCGAGCCCACCTGCCCGGTGCCGCTGGTGGCGTGGCCGCGGCTGGGCCTGCCCGGCTGGGTGGGGCCGCTGGACATCGTGGTCGTGCTGGGCGGAGCGGACAAGGTCAGTCTCGCCGCGGCGTTCGAGGCGGTGCGCCGGGGGTGCCGGCTGCTGGTGGCCTGCCCGGAGGACTCGGTGCTGGCCCGGCAGTCGGCCTCGGCGTCGACCACGCTGCTGCCGACGTCGACCGGCGACCCGCTCGCCGCCGCGATCGTCGCGCTGGTCGCGCTGCACCGGCTGGGGCTGGGGCCGTTGGTCAGCCCCGAGGCCGTGGCGGACGCCATGGACCAGGTCGCCGAGGACTCGTCGATGACCCTGGACGCCACCCAGAACCCGGCCAAGGCGACCGCGCTCGAGCTCGCCGACGCGAAGCCGCTGGTCTGGGGCGGCTCGATCCTCGCGGCCCGCGCCAGCCGCAGGATCGCCGAGGCCCTGCGCTACGCCAGCGGCCGGATCGTGCTCTCCGCCGACACCGGCGCGTTGCTCCCGCTGCTCGCCGAGGTACCGCCGCGGGATCCGTTCGCCGACCCGTTCGAGGAGACCGGTGCGGAACCCCGTCCCGGCCTCGTGCTGGTGGACGACGGCATGGACGACGAACAGGCGGCCGAGGAGCGGACGCAGCTCCGCTCGTCCGCCCTGGCGATGGACGTGCTGGTCTCCAACCTCTCCCACACCTCGGGGACCGCCGTCGAGCGGTACGTGACCGTCCTGCAGCAGGGACTGTTCGCGGCCGCCTACCTGCAGATCGGCCTCGGCCGGGTAAGGATGACGCCGTGAGCAGTCAGGGTGGGACCAGGGCGATCATCGCGGCGCTCTCGGCCAACGCGTTCATCGCGCTGACCAAGTTCGGGGCGTGGGCGCTGACCGGGGCCGCGTCGATGCTGGCCGAGGGCGTGCACTCGCTCGCGGACACCTCGAACCAGCTCCTGCTGCTGCGCGGCGGCCAGGTGGCCAAGCGCCAGGCCACCGAGGAACACCCGTTCGGCTACGGCCGGGCGCCGTTCATCAACGCCTTCCTGGTCTCGGTGATCCTGTTCAGCCTGGGCGGCCTCTTCGCGATCTACGAGGCCGTGCACAAGTACGAGGAGATCGCGGCGGGCCACCCGAACGAGCTGCTGGAGAGCCAGTGGTGGTGGGTGCCGCTCGCAGTGCTGGGTTTCGCGATCATCGCCGAAGGGCTCAGTTTCCGGACGGCCGTGCGCGAGTCGGTGCCGCTGAAGGGCGGCCAGTCCTGGCCGCAGTTCATCCGGTCGGCGAAGTCGCCCGACCTGCCGGTGATCCTGCTGGAGGACCTGGCCGCGCTGCTGGGCCTGGTGTTCGCGCTGATGGGCGTGGGCCTGACCCTCCTGCTGCACCAGCCCCTGTGGGACGTCGCCGGCACCGCGCTGATCGGGGTGCTGCTGATCCTGGTGGCCGTCACCCTCGCCATGGAGACCCGCAGCCTGCTGCTCGGCGAGGCGGCGACGCCCGAGGCGGTCGGCCGGATCACCACCGCCCTGGCCGGCGCGGATGGCGTCGAGCGCGTGATCCACCTCAAGACCCTCCACCTGGGACCGAACGAGGTCCTGGTGGCGGCCAAGATCGCCGTCGAGCCCACCACATCCGCCCAGCGCGTCGCCGAGGTCATCGACGCCGCCGAGGTCGCCATCCGCACCGCCGAACCCCAGGTCACCGCCCTCTACCTGGAGCCGGACATCGACCGCACCTGAACCAAGACGGGGACAGGTCCCATTCGCGTTCACCGGGCATACGTCATCCCGGCGGACGCCGGGATCCCCTGCGCCGGTCCGGCGACGCACGTGCCGGGATCCCGGGTCGAGCCCGGGATGACGACCAGGGGGACGGACGCTGCTAGCGGTCCAGCCACACGGACGTGTCGGGCGGCACCTTCCCGTCCGACAGCGGACCGGACGCGACCAGCACCCGGGTGCCGGCGGGGAGCTCGACCGGCTCGGCGGAGAGGTTCACCAGGCAGCCGAAGCCGGGCTCGCGGGTGAAGTAGAGCACGTGACCCGGATAGTCGTCGCTCCAGGCCAGCGTGCCGTCGCCCAGCGCCGGGTGGGTCGAGCGGATGGCCAGGGCCCGGCGGTAGAGGCTGAGTGTCGAGTCCGGGTCACCGTCCTGGGCCGCGGCGCTGAGGTCGGCCCAGACGTCGGGCTGGGGGAGCCAGGGGCTCGCGTCCCGGCCGTTGCCGTACGGCGCCTTGGTGCCCGACCAGGGCAGCGGCACGCGGCACCCGTCGCGACCACGGATCCGTCCGCCAGTGCGGAAGAAGCTGGGGTCGTCCAGCACGTCGTCGGGCAGGTCCTCGACCTCGGGCAGGCCGAGTTCCTCGCCCTGGTAGACGTAGGCCGTGCCGGGGAGCGCGAACTCGAGCAGCGCCGCCGCCCGTGCCCGGCGCCGGCCGAGCTCGATGTCGGTGGGCTGCGGCCAGAAGTACTCGGCGAACCGGTAGGCCCACGCCTCCGGGGTGCCGGCGAGGGTGAACGGCTTCCCGGTCTCGGGCTTGCCGTAGCGGGTGGCGACCCGGGTCGAGTCGTGGTTGCCGAGCACCCAGGTGGTGGGCGCGCCGACCGCGGCGTGCGCGATCAGGTTGCGGTCGATCATGGCGCGCAGGGAGCCGGCCTCCCATTCGCACCAGAGCATGTCGAAGTTGAACGTGGTGTGCATCCGGCCGGGGTCGACGAAGCGCATCAACGCCTCCAGCGGCTTGGTGTTGGCCTCGCAGACGAAGATCCGCTCGCCCATGCCGTGCTCGGCGTAGCCGTCGGCGATCTCGCGCCAGTGCCGCTGGATGGCGTCCAGTTCAGGCTGGTTCCACCACGGGTGGCCGGGGTAGAAGCTGGCGATGCCGAGGCCGGTGGCGGGGTCGACCGGGGTGTCGGGGTAGGCCGCGTCCTTGGCCAGGCCGTCGGCGACGTCGACGCGCAGCCCGTCCACGCCGCGGTCGAACCAGAACCGGATCACGTCGTCGAACATCGCCACGACCGCGGGATTCGCCCAGTTCCAGTCCGGCTGCTCGGGGGCGAACATGTGCAGGTACCACTGCTCGGGACCGTCCGGGCCGTCCACCCGCTCCCACGCCGGGCCGCCGAACAGGGAGCCCCAGTTGTTGGGCGGCAGGTCGCCGCCGGGACCGCGGCCGTCCGCGAAGTGGAACAACCCCCGCTCGGCCGAGCCGGGGCCGGCGGCCAGCGCGGCCTGGAATGCGGGATGCGCGACCGAGCAGTGGTTCGGCACGAGGTCGATCAGGACCCGCATGCCGCGCTCGTGCGCCCCGGCGAGGAAGGCGTCGGCGTCGGCGAGCGTGCCGAAGCGCGGGTCGATGTCGCAGTAGTCGGCGACGTCGTAGCCGCCGTCCGCCATCGGGGAGGGGTACCACGGGCTCACCCAGACGGCGTCCACGCCGAGGTCGCGCAGGTAGTCGAGCCGCTCGATCATGCCCCGGACATCACCGGTGCCGTCGTTGTTCCCGTCCGCGAACGAGCGGGGGTAGATCTGGTAGACGACGGCGTTGCGCCACCACGACTGGTCAGGACTGGTCACGGACCAGCAGCCTAGACGAGGCGGGTGGTCGGGCGTGCGGTCAGCGCCGTTGACGCGATCCGGCCACTCTGCTCGTCCCTGGCGGCTCAGCTGTCACAACTGGGCGGTTGAGTGGCCAGATTGCGTCACCTTCGCCACGCGAGCGACGGACGGCGGGCCCGCGACCCGCCACGCGACGACGGCCACCACCGCCATCGTCACGGCAAGCAGCAGGCCGACCGGCAGGGCGACCAGCACGTTGCCGTCCGCGACGAGGTAGGTGAACACGCCGAGGACGCCGTTGCCGGCCCCGTGCAGCATCGCCGGCGCGAGCACCGAGCCGGTGCGTTCGCGCACCAGCCAGAGCAGGAACGAGAACGGGGTGACCCCAGGCGACCATCACGAGGACGCCCCAACCCCACTCGCTGCCGTAGTTGTGGCCCATCAGGATGATGATCGGCGCGTGCCACAGGCCCCACAGCACCCCGGTGAGCAGGTTGGCGCGGACGGCGCCCAAGGGCCGCAACTCCCCGGCGAGGACGCCGCGCCAGCCGTACTCCTCCCCGAACGCGAACAGCCCGTTCACGGTCAGTCCGGCCAGGATGCCCTGCGCCAGCACCATGGGCACGAACACCACCAGCGGCGGCAACGGAGTGCCGGCCAGCGCCGGATTGGTCTGCACCATCCGGTCGTGGAAATCGGCGTCGGAGGTGACGAGGTGGCCGGCACCGGGCACCGCGAGGGCGCCCGCCAGCCACGCGATCAGCCCGGCGGTGACCACCACTGCGGCGATGGCCAGGACCGTCGCGGCCGCATTGCGGGCGTAGGTCCGCCAGAAGGACGTGCGCAGCGCCCGCCATTCGTCCGCGATCAGCGGACGCCGCCCGGACGCCCGCTCGACGACCAGTCCCGCCACCAGCGGCATCGGCATGTAGAGCACAGCCGTCATCACCAGCGCCGGGATCGCCGCCGCGGGGCCGAGCCAGTGGCGGACGCCGAACGTGGCCAGCGCGACCACGGTGGCACCGCCGAAGGCAATGCCGTAGAACAGCGCGACCCATCGCAAGTTGACGGCGGACGGGCCGGGGGTGCGGGTCGTCATTCCTGCTCCCGGTTGAGGTCGTGCCGGATCTCGGCGGCCCTGCCGGCCCGGGCGAGGCCGAGCAGGACGCCACCGGCCGCGCCGGCGATCGCGAGGGCCATCGCGGGACCCGTCCACACCCTGGGCCGATCGCCGAGAGTGCGCAGGACGGTCATCGCAGCGCCGCCCGCACCGACGGCGGTGGCTGCCGCGAGACCTCCGGCCCGCCGGGGACCGGACCGGTGCGACCGGGCCACCCACGCGGCCGCGGCCGCCGGGAAGAGCGTCATGGCGAGGTCGGTGACGGTGGCCCGGCGGCGGCTCACCCAGCGGTCCGGCGCACCCGCGATGTCCCAGTGGGCGGGCAGTCGCGCGGGGAGCGAGCGGCCGCGCACGGCGTAGTGCAGCACGGTGGCGGCCGCCAGGGCCGCCGGCACGGCCGCAGCTGCCAGGAAGGCCTGGTCCGGCGTTGCCGAGAACGGCTCGGACTCCGCATCGGCCTCGATCAGGCCGAGTCGAACGGCCAGCGCGCCGAAGTTCAGGTCCCAGCCCCAGCCGATCGCCCGCGGCAGGAACAGCCGCTCGTCCGCCGGGTTCCACCAGGTGGTGGCGATCCGGGCGTCGGCGTTCCTGGGGTCGAAGCCGGAACCCAGGAGGTTGCGCAGGTGCTGGAACGGCGTCCGGCCGCCCTCGGCGGGCACAGGTCCGGCCTGCTCGATCACCGCGTTGACGTCGGTGAGGGTCGCCGTCGGGGTCAGGTGCTCGCACAGGAACAGCCGCAGGTCGTCCACCACTGCATCGCGGTAGTCGGCGGCCAGGCGGTCGGCAACGCTGTCGAGGTAGGTCTGCGCGGCTGCGCGCGCTTCGGGGGAGAGTTCGGTCAGTTCGCGGATCACGATTGTGCCTCCAGGATGCGGTTCACCGTCGCCGTCACCGACCGGAACGTGCGGGACGCCTCGTCCAGCGTCCGGCGGCCGCGTGGGGTGAGCGTGTAGTACTTGCGCGGCGGGCCGACCGGCGACTCCTGCCACGTCGAACTGACCAGTCCGCCCTTGGCCAGCCGCGCCAGCAGCGGATAGACCGTGCCGGCCGTGATGGCCAGATCGGGATGCGCGGCCAGGTCATCGACCAGTTGCGAGCCGTACTTCGGCTCGGCGGCCAGGAGGCCGAGCACGGCCAGTTCCAGCACGCCTTTGCGCAGCTGCGAGGCCCAGGTCTCTCGTTCATCGCCCACAGCTACAAGGTAACACCATCTACCTTGCGTAACAAGGTAGATGCGTGGTGTCGTGATCCGGCCACTCGAGGTCCTGGATGTGGCAGCAGGGTCAGGAGGGACGGGCAGACGGGCCGGATCGCGTCACCGGGGCGGCGGGGGAGAGGGTCGGGTGGACGGGAGTGAGCGCAGTCAGTCCCGGTGGAAATCCGAGGATGCACGGACGACCAGCTCGGGCTCGAACAGCGAGTGCGGGTGGTCGGTGAGCAGCAGGTCGGCGGCGGCCCAGCCCAGCTGGCGCATCGGCTGGCGGACGGAGCTCAGCGGCGTCATCAGCTCGGAGGCGAAGTAGAGGTCGTCGTAGCCGACCACGGCCACGTCCCGCGGGATGGAGAGCCGGCGCAGCCGCAGCTCCCGCATCACGCCGAGGGCGACGATGTCGTTGATCGCGAACACGGCGGTGGGCGCGGGACGGTCGGCGTCGAGGACCTCCGCCAGGGCCCGCTGCCCGTCGTTCGCAGTGAGATTGGTCAGGTTGACGACCTGCAGCACGTCGACCGGGTCCAGCCCGGCGGCCTGGATGGCCTCGATGGCCCCGCGGAGGCGATGCCGGGTCTGCTGGAGGTCGGCCGCGCCGGCCACGAACAGGATCCGGCGGTGTCCCTGCTGCAGCAGGTGCGAGATCGCCTGCCGTCCGCCGCTGACGTGGTCGACGCCCACCGAGGTGTGGTGCCTGCTGCTGGAGTCCATCAACACGGACGGGATGCCGAGCCGGCGCAGGTCGCCGAGGCGCTCGAGAGTGGTGGCCATCGGCGTGACCAGGACCCCGCGGACGCCCTGTTCGGCCAGCAGCCGCAGGAACCGTGCCTCCCGCCGGGGGTCGTCGTCGGAGGAGCACAGGATGAGCGTGTGGTCGTCCGCGGCGAGCCGGTCCTCGATGCCACGGGCGAGTTCGGTGTAGTACGGGTTGCCGACGTCCATCACGATCACGCCGACGGTGCGGGAGACGCCCGCCCGCAGCTGTCGCGCCGACGCGTTGCGGTGGAAGTTCAGTTGCGCCATGGCCTGCTCGACCCTGGTGCGGGTCTTGTCGGTGACCGACTCGGGCCGGTTCAGCACGTTGGAGACGGTGCCCACCGACACGCCGGCCAGCAGCGCGACGTCCTTCACGCTCGCCCGTTGCGCAGTCATCGGCGTCCTTCCTCGCGGTCGCTTGAGCATAACCAGCGAACCCGCCCGGGCGTCGCAGAATCGCCCAAACTGCTGAATCGATTCATGGTGAACGGGAATGGGACCTGTCCCCACCTTTCAGACGGGGACAGGTCCCATTCCCGTTCAGCGGCGATAGGTCGGACGGCCGCGCCAGAAGGTGGCGACGACGGGGTCGGGCAGGTCGCGACCGGCGTACGGGTTGTTCCGGGAGCGGGACGCGGAAGCGCTCGCGTCCACGACGCCCCGGGTGGCCGGGTCCACCAGCACCACGTTGGCGGGCTCGCCGACGGCGAGCGGACGGCCCTGGCCCGCCACCCGGCCGATCCGGGCAGGGGTGGCGGACATCCGCTCGACCAGCGTCGGCCAGTCCATCCGTCCGGTGTTCACCATCACCTCGACCACGACGGCCAGCGCCTGCTCGAGCCCGAGCATGCCCGGCAGGGCGACGTCGAACGGGTGGTCCTTGTCCTGCCGCGCGTGCGGGGCGTGGTCGGTGGCGACGGCGTCGATCGTGCCGTCGGCGAGCGCCTCGCGCACGGCCTCCAGGTGCTCGGACGTGCGCAGCGGCGGGTTCACCTTGAAGGTGGTGTCGTAGCCCGCGACCAGGGGCGTGTCGAGCAGCAGGTGGTGGGGCGTCACCTCGGCGGTCACCGCGATGCCACGCTTCTTGGCCCAGCGGATCACCTCCACGCTCTCCGCGGTGGACACGTGGCAGACGTGGACGCGCGCGCCCGCCAGCTCGGCGAGCTGCACGTCCCGGGCGACGATCACGCTCTCCGCCTGGCTCGGCCAGCCGGGCAGCCCGAGCCGTCCGGACCACTCCGACTCGTGGCAGCACGCGGACGGCCCGGCCAGCCGCGGGTCCTGCGAGTGCTGCGCGATCACGCCGTCGAACGCCTTCACGTAGGTGAGTGCCCGCCGCATCAGCAGCGAGTCGCCCACGCACCGGCCGTCGTCGGAGAACACCCGGACGCCGGCGGCCGAGTCGGCCATCAAGCCCAGTTCGGCGAGCTCCTCACCCGCCAGTCCCCTGGTCACCGCGCCGACCACCCGCACCTCGCAGTGGCCCTCGCGGTCGCCCAGCCCGGCCACGTACGCGGCGGCCTCGGCGGTGTCGGTCACCGGGTCGGTGTTGGCCATCGCGTGGACGCAGGTGAACCCGCCCCGCGCCGCCGCAGCCGTGCCCGAGGAGACCGTCTCGGCGTCCTCGCGGCCGGGCTGGCGCAGGTGGGTGTGCAGGTCGACCAGGCCGGGCAGCGCCAGCAGCCCGTCGGCATCGAACCGCTCGACCCCCGCCGGCGCGGACGCCGGGTCGGCCAGGACGCCGTCGGCCAGGTACAGGTCGCCGCGGGTGCCGTCGGCCCGTGCGGCCCCGGTGATCAGCAGGCTCACGATTGCGCTCCTTCGTCCGAGCCGAGCAGGTGGTACAGCACACTCATCCGGACGGCCACGCCGGCGGCGACCTGGTCGAGCACCAGCGAGTTGGCCGCGTCCGCGGCGGCGCTGGAGATCTCCACGCCCCGGTTCATCGGCCCAGGGTGGCAGATGCCGGCGCCCGGCTTCATCGCGGCCAGGCGTTCCTCGGTGAGCCCGAAGCGTTCGGTGTACTCACGCTCGGTCGGGAAGTAGCCGCCGGCCATCCGCTCGCGCTGGACCCGCAGCATCATCACGATGTCGCAGCCGGGCAGGACGGCGTCCAGGTCGCCGGTCACCTCGCAGCCCCACGTCTCGATGCCGGTCGGCAGCAGCGTCGGCGGCGCGACCAGCACCACCTCGCTGCCGAGGGTGCGCTGCAGCAGGACGTTGCTGCGCACCACCCGCGAATGCAGCAGGTCGCCCACGATGGCGATCCGCTTCCCGCGGAAGCTCTCGTCCCCGACGGTGCGGAAGTGCTGGCGCATCGAGTACGCGTCCAGCAGGGCCTGGGTGGGGTGCTCGTGCTGGCCGTCGCCGGCGTTCACCACGCGGGCCTTCACCCAGCTCGCCACCTGGGCGGCGGCGCCGGAGGACGAGTGCCGGATCACGAAGCAGTCCACGCCCATCGCGTCGAGGGTGAGCATCGTGTCGCGCAGCGATTCACCCTTGGACACCGAGGAACCCTTGGCGGAGACGTTGATCGTGTCGGCGCTCAGCCACTTGCCGGCGACCTCGAACGAGGTGCGGGTGCGGGTGGAGTCCTCGAAGAAGATGTTCACGATCGTGCGGCCGCGCAGCGCCGGCAGTTTCTTCACCGGACGGGACTGCACCTGCTGCATGTCCTCGGCGATGTCGAGGATGCTGGTGACCTCCGCGAGGTCGAGGTCGGCGGCGCTGAGCAGGTGCTTCATCGGTTGCCTCCGGGCCGGGAGATGGTGACGGCGTCACGTCCGTCGTGCTCGCGCAACTGCACCTGGACCCGTTCGTCAGCGGCGGTCTGGATGCTGCGGCCGACGTGGTCCGCGGCGACCGGCAGTTCGCGGTGGCCGCGATCGACCAGGACGGCGAGCCGCACCGCGCGCGGCCGGCCGAGGTCGCGCAGGGCGTCGATGGCCGCGCCGATCGTCCGTCCGGAGAACAGGACGTCGTCGACCAGCACCACCACCGCGTCGTCGATCCGGCCGGGGATCGACGTCCGGGCCGGGTTGCGGGTGGGGTTGTTGCGCAGGTCGTCGCGGTACATCGTGATGTCGAGCTCGCCGAGCCGGACGGGCCGTCCCTCGATCTCGGCGATCAACGCGGCGAGCCGGCGGGCGAGGAACACGCCGCGGGTGGGGATCCCCAGCAGCACCAGGTCGTCGGAGCCGCGGTTGGCCTCGAGGATCTCGTGCGCGATCCGCACCAGGGAACGGGCCAGTTCGGGTTCGTCGATGACGATGCGGGGAGGGTCGGTCTCGGGTGCCGGATCAGCCACGCAGCTCTCCTGTGTCTCGAAGATCGGTGCGTCCGTGGGGTCGCACGATTTCGAGCCGCCACCATACCGAAGCCGCAGGCAGTAGCGATCGGTATTCCGGGGAGCAGTCGTCGTCGGCTACGGTGCGGTCATGCCCGGACTTCCCACGATCCTGCCGCTGGAGACGCTGCCCAGCTGGCCCGCGGTGCCGGATCCGACAGTGCTGCAGCTGCTGACCGTGACCATCTTCATCCCGTTCGCGATCTCGGCCGTCGTGGCCCTGCTCGTGCTGGGCCCCGGCTGGCGGGAGAAGAGCGAGTAGCACCGCTGTCCACTCAGGCGGACGCTCGCGCGGCCTCCTGGCAGCGCAGGGCGCGCTCGGCGTCGTCACGGCGCTCGTCGACCTGGCGGCGGACGGCGTCGCTGAGTTCCGCCCCCTGCAGCCACAGGGCGAGCAGCTGCAGCGTCGCGCGATCGGCAAGGGGTGCGGGGAACAGCCGTCCCAGCACGTGCTGCTTCAGCGTCGAACTGCGGTCGGCCCAGCCGTCGGCGCCGTCCGAGATCGCCTTCGCGACGTCGAGGTAGCGCTGCACGTAGGGCTGCAGCACGTCGTCCTGCTCGAACTGCCAGAACTGCGTGCAGACCTGGAAGTGGGTCTCGTTCGGCACGCTCTCGTCCGCCGTGGCCAGGCGCCAGGCCTCGGCCTTGGCTGCCTCGGTGGGCTGGGCGGCCCGCGCGCCGGCGGCCTGCTCGGCGCCCCGGGCGGTCGCGTCGTTCGCCAGCTCCGCGTCGATCTCCGCGTCCCCGATCGCGCCGAGCCGGCCGAGGCTGGTCACGATCAGCCAGCGCAGGTCGGTGTCGATGGCCAGGCCGGGCGGGGCCTCCTCGCCCTCCAGCCAGGCCCGCAGCAGCTGGACGACGGCGTCCGAGCGGGCCGCGGTGATCAGCGCCCGGGCGAAGGCCAGCTGGTGGTCGGAGCCGGGCTCGGCACCCTTCAGCAGGCGGGCGAGTCCGGCGACGAACCGGTCGTTGAGCGGGAGGCGCTGCTCCCGCGGCGCGTAGTAGTCGATCGCCGTCCGGCTCTGGGAGAGCACGGTCTGGACGGCGGTGAGGTCGGTCTCCACGCCCACCCCGGACAGCGCCAGCGTCACGAAGTCGGACGCGGACAGCTCCGCGTCCCGGCACATGTCCCAGCAGGCACCCCAGCACAACGCCCGGCCGAGCGCGTCGTCGAGCGTGCCGATCCCGTTCACGACGGTGGCCAGCGACTGCGGGTCGAGCCGGATCTTGGTGTAGCTCAGGTCGTCGTCGTTCAGCAGGATCAGCGCCGGCCGCCGCCGGCCCACCAGCTCCGGCACCTCGGTCGTCTCCCCGGCGATGTCCACCTCGGCGCGGTGGACGCGGACGAGCCGTCCGTCCTGCTCGTCGTACAGGCCGACCGCGAGCCGGTGGTGGCGCAGCGTCGGCCACGCGGCGGGAGCGACCTGCCGGATCGCGAACCGGGAGAAGGTGCCGTCCCCGGCGAGCGCGAACTCCGCCCAGATGGTGTTCACCCCCGGCGCCTGCAGCCACTCCGCGGCGAAGTGGGACAGGTCGCGTCCGGACGCGTCGGCGAGCGCGCCGAGCAGATCGGACAGCTGGGTGTTGCCCCAGGCGTGCTGCGCGAAGTAGGTCCGCACGCCGGCCAGGAAGGCGTCCTGTCCGACGAAGGCCACCAGTTGGCGCAGCACGGACGCACCCTTGGCGTAGGTGATCCCGTCGAAGTTCAGTTCGACGGCGGCGAGGTCGACCATGTCGGCGGCCACCGGGTGGGTGGACGGGAGCTGGTCCTGCCGGTAGGCCCAGTTCTTGCGGCTGTTGGCGAAGGTGGCCCACGGGTCGTCCCGCTCGGCGCCCTTGGCGCGGATCTCGGCCTGGCAGAAGTGCGACGCCCACTCGGCGAACGACTCGTTGAGCCACAGGTCGTCCCACCAGCTCATCGTGACCAGGTCGCCGAACCACATGTGGGCGAGCTCGTGCAGGATGGTGTTGTCCCTGGTCTCGTAGGCGGCGTTGGTGACCCGGGAGCGGTAGAGGTACTCGTCCCGGATGGTCACGCAGCCGGCGTTCTCCATCGCGCCGGCGTTGAACTCGGGGACGAACACCTGCGCGTAGTCGGCGAACGGGTACGGCATGCCGAAGTGCTCCTCGAACACCTCGAAGCCGGCCTTGGTGGTGGCGAAGATGCGCTCGGCGTCGAGGTAGGGGACCAGTGACTGCCGGCACGAGATCGTCAGCGGGATCTCCGCCGCCGTGCCCTGGTAGGCATCGCGGACGGTGTGGAACTGCCCGGCGATCAGGGCGGTGATGTAGGTGGAGATCCGCGGCGTCGGCGCGAACTGCCAGCGGGCGTGGCCGTCGTCGACGGGGGACGGCTCGACCTCGGGGGAGTTCGACAGGACCGTCCACGCGGCGGGGGCGACGACGGTGAGCGCGAACGTGCCCTTCAGGTCGGGCTGCTCGAAGCAGGCGTAGAGCCGGCGGGCGTCGGCGGTCTCGAGCTGGGTGTAGCAGTAGACGGCGTCGTCGACCGGATCGATGAAGCGGTGCAGGCCCTCGCCGGTGTGGCTGTAGCGGCACAGGGCGGACACGGTGAGCCGGTGCTCGCCGGGCTCGGCGGCGAGCCGCAGCCGGTAGCCGTCGAAGGCCGCCTCGAGCAGCGGCCGCCCGTCCAGGGTGGCGTCGAGCAGGCGGTCGGCGACCAGGTCGACCCAGGTCTCGCCACCGGTGCTGGCGAAGGTGATGGCCGAGGTGGAGACGAAGGTCGCCGTGGGGTCGTACTCGCCGGCGTCGGGTACCCGTCCGGACAGGTCGACGGTGACCTCGTAGCCGTGCACGACGATCTGGCCCGAGCGGCTCGCCGCCTCGGCCCTGGTGAGATTTGCCGGGTACATGAGACCTCACTGGCTAGGGGTATCAGGGCTTGTCGCCCCGAGGACTCGCGAGGTTACTGGTCCCGCGGCCCCGGCTCAACATACCCGCGCGATGCCGCCTCAGCGGCGCGGACGGTCGAGACGCGCCAGCGCGGCGTCCGCGGCCGGCTCGGCAGCCGCCAGATCGGCCGCCGTGGGCCGGGAGACCTCCCGCGCCCGGGTGGCCCTGGAGGCGTCCACCAGCCCCGAGATACCGTCGCGGCCGAAGGTCCGTTCGGCCTCGGGGTGGCGCTGTGTCGGGCTCACGACAGACAGCGTAGACTCCGTCATCCTTGCGAACCTGGAGCCCGCCCATGCCAGAAGGTCACGTGATCCACCGCCTCGCCGATGAGCTCACCCTCGCGTTCGGCGGACGGCCGGTGCGCGTGACCAGTCCCCAGGGCCGGTTCGCGGACGCCGCAGCCTTCCTGGACGGCACCACCGTCCGCGCCGCCGAAGCCTTCGGCAAGCACCTGCTGCTGGACTTCTCTCCGCCCCAAGAAGCGCTCCCTGAGGAGCCCGGCGAGGAACGAGCCGGGCGTCACGAAGGGCCCGAGGAACGAGCCAAGCCTCCCCAACCGGTCCCTGAGGAGGCGTCCGCCCTTCGTGACGTCGTCGTTCGCACGCTCACGACGACTCCTCAGGACCCGGAACGAGGACGCCGTCACGAAGGGCCCCCCTCCGACCCATCCCCGGGCCCCTTCGTCCACATCCATCTGGGCCTGATCGGCAAGCTGCGCTGGGTCCGTCCCGGACCGGTGGAGAACGCAGCCACCCTCCGCCTGCGGATCGAGACCGACGAGCATGCCGCCGAGCTCCGCGGACCGCAGACGTGCGCGCTGATCGGCCCGGACGAGGTGGCTGCGCTGCTGGCCGGCCTGGGCCCGGACCCGCTGCGTCCGGACGCCGATCCCGAGCGGGCGTGGCAGCGGGTGCACCGCTCGGGGCGCAGCATCGCGTCCCTGCTGATGGACCAGCGGGTGGCTGCCGGGGTGGGCAACATCTACCGCGCCGAGGTGCTGTTCCGGCAGCGGATCCACCCCGACACCCCGGGCAACGCCTTGTCCCGGCAGGCGTGGCGGCGGATCTGGGCCGATCTGGTCGAGCTGATGCCGCAGGGGGTGCGCCACGGCCGCATCGACACTGTTCGGCCGGAGCACACGCCGGAGGCGATGGGCCGGGAGGCGCGGGTCGATCGCCATGGCGGCGAGGTGTACGTGTACCGGCGGGCGGGCCAGCCCTGTCTGGTCTGTGGACGCGAGGTCGGCGTCCGCGAGTTCGAGGCACGCAACCTCTACTGGTGCGCGAGATGCCAGCGCCGGCGGTGATGCCGTGGGGCGACGCCGAGGTGCGCGTCGCCGCGGACGGCACGAGCGTCCGGCTGATGCGGGGCGACGAGCTCGTGGTCGAGTTGGCGTGGGTCGGCGCGACGGGTGCGCCGCCGGAGTTCGAGGTCGACGACGAGGTGGAGCACACGCTGACCACGCCGGAGGGTCAGGTGTTCCAGCGGGAGGCCGTGGGGGAGTCGTGGCGCAGCCGCTGGGTGCTCACGCGGGAGGCGAGGCGGCCGGCAGCGGTGGAGGACCGGCTGCGGGTGCGGCCCGGTCCGGAGTATGCCCTGTGGAGCTGGGCGAGCGGGGTGAGCGCGGTGCTGGCGGTCGCGCCCGCCCACGCTGCGGGACCTGTCCTCGGGCTGCGGCTGGAGCAGGGGTACCTGGAGTCGTTCGGCACGCCGCGGGCGACGAGTTCGGCCGTGGACTACCTGATCGGCCCGACGGGGGCCGAGTTGTCCCCGGGGCAGCGGATGGTGACGGCGCTGGTGGGGGACTGGCACGCGGGGCTGGACACGCTGGCCGGACGGCTGCCGCCGTGGCTCGGCGATACCCAGCTGGACGCGGAGGAGCCGTGGTGGGCGGACCTCGCCGACTACGGGCTGAGCGCGCCGGACGACGTGGTCGTCGACCTGTTCGAGGGGATGGTGTCGGTCACCGCGCAGGCCGGACGGCGGCTGGTGGACGTGCAGACGCCGCAGGGACTGCACCGGGTTCCGCTGGAGTGGGTGCCGACGACGGAGGCGGTGCTGCACGCGGTGGCCGGGGACGCGGTGGAGCGTGGCGTGCTGACCATCGCGGAGGCGCTCTGCGTCCAGTTCGCCGCGGACCGGCGGGCGTTGTGGCTCGACCCGGCGGCGCAGGACCTGCTCGACCGGGTCGACTGGGCGGCGGACGGCTCGGTGCTCGGCGCGGCGTTCGGGCTGGCGAGGGGACGCACCCTCGGTGAGGCGGCGCTGGTGTCGGACGCGCTGCGGCTGCTGGGCCGGATCCCGGTCGGCGCCGGCTATGGACGGGTGGCGATGGCGGGCTGGATCGCGTCCATCTCGGTGGGACTGGAGGCCAGGGAGCGCTGCCACGAGCTGCTCGGCCGTCCCGCGGTGGGCCGGACGGCGGCGCTGGAGAGCTCGCTGCTGCACTACCGCAGCGCCGATGTCGGGGACGCGGAGCTGGCCGGCATCGCGAACCGCCTCGGTGGCCTGCTGCCGGGCGAGGCGCCCCTGCTGTCGTGGACGGAGGAGGCCCAGCTGGCCGGCCTGCTCGAACTCTGCCCCCCGGAGTGGGACCGTTCCACCCACTACGCCCTGGTCGCCGAGAAGGCCAAAGGCCACATCCTCTGCGCCTACGCCGACCGCCGCATCCCCACCGCCGACCCACTGGCCTGGCTCCTCCTCAACCCCGGCCTGGGCGCCCTCGACTGACCTTCCCCACCCCACCGCCGGTCGCCCACCCAGCCGCTGGTCGAGCCCGTCGAGACCCGTCACCCCAGAAGCCAGCAAGGACGAGCGATGCCCAGACCGTTCCCTGAGGAGCCGGCGAGGAACGAGCCGGCGTCACGAAGGGCCCCCGCACCCGACCACCGATCCCCCCACTCAACCGCTGGTCACCCCACCCAGCCGCTGGTCGAGCCCGTCGAGACCCCGCCCCGGCGTCTCGACAAGCTCGACGACCGACCGTGGCCTCGCAAGGCCGGGAGCACCCGCGACTTGGTCACCACTTCTCCGCCCCCGTAGAGTTGCGGCCGTCCACGGGGCGTAGCGCAGTGGCTAGCGCGCCTGCTTTGGGAGCAGGAGATCG
>DAINOM010000035.1:0-25588 GCA_036735445.1 Propionicimonas sp. | reverse complement strand
CATGGCACACAAGAAGGGCGCATCGTCCTCCCGCAACGGTCGCGACTCCAACTCGCAGCGGCTCGGCGTGAAGCGGTTCGGCGGCGAGCAGGTCAACGCGGGCGAGATCATCGTCCGGCAGCGCGGCACCCACTTCCACCCCGGTGAGGGTGTCGGTCGCGGTGGCGACGACACGCTGTTCGCCCTGCGTGCCGGCAAGGTCGAGTTCGGCACCCGCCGCGGTCGCCGCGTGGTGAACATCGCGGTCGAGAGCGCCGAGTAGACCACCAGACCACTTCAGCAGAGGCGGCCCCCGGGCCGCCTCTGCTGCTGTCCGGGGAGGTCGCCCGGGGGAGTAGCTGCTGAGTGGGTGGCGTTCCCCGCGCGGTTAGGATCGGCCCATGTTGCGCAGCGGCGGCCGCATCGCGCTGGCCCTGGTGGCCGCGCCGCTGGCGCTGCTGCTCGCCGGCTGCGACACCACCGGGACGATCGAGGTCCGCTCGCCGACCGAACTGGCCATCGACCTCACCCTCACCGACTATCCCAGGGGCAACTGCAACAACGTCGGCAGCACTGACACCGAGATCACCGTGGAGCGTGGCATTGACGCCGGCGGCAAGCGCTACTGCCGGATGCACGGCACCGTGAAGACCGAGTCGGTGTCCGGCGTGCAGATCCTGCCTGTCGGCGACTACTACGTCGTCTCGCTCGACCTGGGGGAGAACACCGAGGACCCCGGCACCGTCGACATCACCCTCACCCTCCCCGGCACCGTGCTGGCCAGCAGCAGCGGCACCATCTCGGGCAACACCGTCCGGCTCACCGGTCAGGAGTCGCTGCGGGAGGACTTCGAACTGGTCGCGCGCGCCGGTCCGGAGACCCCGTGGGTGCCGATCGCCGGTGGGGCGGGCCTGGCCCTCGGCGTCGCCGGCGCCCTGCTCGTGGGCAGGCGGCGGGGACGGACGGCCGCGGCCCCGGCGCCACCCACCGAGCCGGACCAGGGCGCACCGCCGGACGCTCCGCCGACGCAGCCCCACCCCGAGGGGGCTACCGCCGACGACTGGTCCGACGAGCGACCCCGTCCGGCGACCGACCCGACGTTCTGGTCCCGCCCGCCGCTACCCGAGGACCCCGCCCCGACCGCCGCCGCCGAGGACGACCCGCCGGGCCGCCGTCCGCCGGTCGACCACTCGATCTGGGGTCCGCCGGCGGAGGAGTGACGGCCGATAGACTGACCGCGCAGTGCCCTCCCTCGAGGGCGGCCCAACCTCTCGAAAGTTCGTCGTGGCGATTCCCTCCTTCATCGACCGGGCGGTGCTCACCGTCGCTGCCGGGAACGGCGGCCACGGCTGCGCGTCCATCAAGCGGGAGAAGTTCAAGCCGCTCGGCGGACCGGACGGCGGCAACGGCGGCAACGGCGGCTCGGTGATCCTGCGGGTCGACCCCGGGCTGACCACGCTGGTGGAGTACCACCGGCAGTCGGTGCGGCGCGCCGCCAACGGCCAGCCTGGACGGGGCGACTTCGCCAACGGCGCGAACGGCGAGGACGTCGTGCTGGCCGTCCCCGACGGCACCGTCGTCTCCGACGCGCGCACCGGCGTCGTCCTGGCCGACCTCGTCGGGCCCGACGCGGAGATCGTGATCGCCGCCGGCGGCCGCGGTGGACTCGGCAACGCCGCGCTCGCGTCCGCGGCCCGGAAGGCCCCGGGCTTCGCGCTGCTCGGCGAGGAGGGCGAGTCCCACCAGATCACCCTCGAACTGAAGGTGGTCGCCGACATCGGCCTCGTCGGCTTCCCCAGCGCGGGCAAGTCCTCCCTGATCGCAGCCATCTCGCGGGCGCGGCCGAAGATCGCCGACTACCCGTTCACCACGCTGATCCCGAACCTCGGCGTGGTCGTCGCCGGCGCCACCACCTTCACGGTCGCCGACGTGCCCGGCCTGATCGAGGGCGCCAGCGAGGGCCGCGGGCTCGGCCACGACTTCCTGCGGCACATCGAGCGGTGCCAGGCGATCGTCCACGTCATCGACTGCGCGACCTACGAGCCGGGTCGCGACCCGCTCACCGACCTGGACGTGATCGAGGCCGAGCTCACCGCGCACGGCGGCCTGGAGGACCGTCCCCGGATGGTCGTGCTGAACAAGGTCGACATCCCGGACGCCGCGGAGCTCGCCGCGATCGTCACCGACGATGTGAAGGCCCGTGGACTGCCGGTGTTCGCCGTCTCCACGAAGACCGGCACCGGCCTGCAGCCGCTGATCTTCGCGATGGCCGAACTCGTGGCCGCCCGCCGCACCGAGACCGCGAAGGTGCCGCAGCGCAAGATCGTGATCCGTCCCGAACCGGTCGCCGGCGGACCCGAGTTCACCATCACCAGGCAGGGCGACGGCGAGGGGGGGTTCGTCTGGCGGGTCCGCGGCGAGAAGCCCGAGCGCTGGGTCAGGCAGACCGACTTCAACAACGCCGAGGCTGTCGGCTACCTCGCCGACCGGTTCGCCCGGCTCGGGATCGAGGAGGAACTGCTCGCCCTGGGCGCCCTCGCCGGCGACGCGGTGGCGATCGGTGCCGAGAACCCCGTGGTCTTCGACTTCGCACCGCAGGTCGAGATCGGGGCCGAGATCCTCGCCCGGCGCGGTGAGGACCAGCGGCTGATCACCGAGCGTCCGGCCGTCCAGCGCCGCCGCGCCAAGGACGCCGAGTACCACGCCGCGAAGGCCGCCGAGCGGGAGGCCGAGCAGTACACCCGGCTCGCGTCCGACGGCCTGGAGGATGACGACGACGATGAGTGAGCCGCTCGCGTCCACGGGCCCCGGGACGCGGACGGAGGTCACGGGCGCCCGCAGGGTGGTGGTGAAGGTCGGCTCCTCGTCGCTGACGGACGCCTCCGGCGCGCTCGACATCGCCCGCATGGAGCTGCTGGTGGATGCGCTCGCCGCGGCCCGGCGGCGCGGCCAGGACGTGGTGCTGGTCTCCTCGGGCGCGATGGCGTCCGGCATGGGCCCCCTGCGGATGAGGCGCCGGCCTCGGGACCTGGCCAGCAAGCAGGCCGCGGCGTCCGTCGGGCAGAGCCTGCTGGTCGGCCGCTACGGGTCGCTGTTCGCCCGGCACGACCTCACCGTCGGCCAGGTGCTGCTCACCGTCGAGGACGTCGCCCGCCACGACCACTACCGCAACGCCCTGCGCACGTTCACCCGGCTGCTCGAACTCGGTGTCGTCCCGGTCGTGAACGAGAACGACACCGTTGCCACGCACGAGATCCGGTTCGGCGACAACGACCGGCTCGCCGCCCTGGTCGCGCACCTGGTCGGGGCGGACGCGCTGGTCCTGCTCAGCGATGTGGACGCGCTGTACACCGCCCACCCGTCCTCACCGGACGCCCGGCCGATCCCGCTGGTGCCCGATGTCGAGGACCTCGCCGTCGACACCTCCGGCCGCGGCGCGGACGTCGGCACCGGCGGCATGACCACCAAACTGCAGGCCGCGCGGATCGCCACGGCGTCCGGCATCCCGGTGGTGCTGGCCGCCGCGGCGAAGGTGGACGAGGCGCTCACCGGCCAGCCGGTCGGCACGCTGTTCCAGGCCACCGGCAAGCGTCGGGCCCGCAAGCTGATGTGGCTGGCCTACGCCTCGGTGTCCCAGGGCGAGCTCGTCCTGGACGCCGGCGCGGTGAAGGCCGTCACCGAGCGCAAGGCGTCCCTGCTGCCGGCCGGCGTCGTCGAGGTGCGCGGGACGTTCCAGGCCGGCGACCCCGTCCGGCTGGTCAGTGAGGCGGGGACGGTGGTCGCCCGCGGCCTGGTCGGCTACGACTCGGTGGACCTGCCCGGGATCATCGGACGCAGTACGCGAGACCTGGTCGCCGAGCGTGGCGCCGGCTTCGACCGCGAAGTGGTGCACCGCGACGACCTGGTGGTGCGAGCGAGGAAGAAGAAGAGTTGACTCCCGTTGAGATCGTCGGCTGGGCGGCGGCCCTGGTCGGCACCATCCTCGGCCTGCCGCAGATGTTCCGGCTGGCCCGCACCCGCAATGTCGAGGGGCTGTCCCTGCCGTTCTGGCAGCTGATCCTCGCGCTGAACATCGCCTGGACCTCGCACGGCATCCTGCTGGGCAAGTGGAACATGATCGTGCCCAACGTGCTCGGACTGGCCTCGACGCTGCCGATCCTGTTCCTGATGTCGCGCGAGCTGGGCAGGGCGTTGCCCCGGGTGATGCTGCCCGGCATCCTGATCGCCACCGGCATGATCGCCGTCGACCTGACGCTCGGCACGGCGGCCTACGGGGTGGTGGCGATCTGGCCGGCGCTGTTCGCCAACGCCGGCCAGACCCTGGAGCTGGTCCGCTCCCCGCGGGTGACGGGCGTGTCGCCGGCGTTCCTGATCGGCGGTGTGCTGAACCAGGTGCTGTGGCTGGCCTGGGGCATCCTCGTCCCGGACGCGGGCACCCAGATCACCGCGACCACCACCCTCGCGATCACCGGCCTGAACCTGCTCTGGTGGATCCTGCGGACGCTCGGCCTGCGCTCGTTCGGCGTGCCCACGCGCGACGAGGCCCGCGCCCACATCGCCGCCCGGCGCGCCGAGGCGAAGGAGCGCCGCGAGGCCGTCCGCGCCCGCCGCTGAGCCCGCCTCCAGCCGTTCCCTGAGGAGACGTGCGGCGAGGAACGAGCCGGACGTCGTCACGAAGGGCGGCGTCCTGCGGAATTGCACGCTCGACGGCGATTTCAGCGCGTTGAGGGCGGGGCGACACCATCCACAGTGCAAATCCTCTGGGGGACGCTGGTCATGATCGGGTTACCCTTGCCGGCATGACTTTCGTCGAACAGGCCCAGGCGGCGCGGGTCGCGGCCCGCACGCTCGCGGTGCTGCCCCGGGCCCGCAAGGACGCCGCGCTGCACGCCATGGCGGACGCGCTGGCAGCGGCTGTCGACCCGGTCGTCGCCGCGAACGCTCTCGACGTGGCCGCCGCCCGCGCGTCGGGCACCGAGGAGTGGATGATCGACCGGCTCGCGCTCACCCCGGCGCGGGTGGACGGCATGGTGGAAGGGCTGCGGTCGCTGGCCGCGCTGCCCGATCCCGTCGGCGACGTGGTGCGGGGCTGGACGAACCCCAACGGCGTCCGCGTCCGCGAGGTGCGGGTGCCGCTCGGCGTGGTCGGGATCATCTACGAGGCCCGGCCGAACGTGACCGCGGATGCGGCCGGCATCTGCCTGAAGGCGGGCAACGCAGCGCTGCTGCGCGGGTCGTCGTCAGCGGTGAACTCCAGCCGCGAGATCGTCGCCGTGCTGCGCCGCGGGCTGGCCGCTGCGGGCCTGCCCGAGGACGCCGTCCAGCTCGTCGAGGGCGACCGCAGCGTCACGGGCGAGATGATGGCCGCGCGCGGCCTGGTGGATGTGCTGATCCCGCGCGGGGGTGCCGGGTTGATCAACGCCGTGGTGGACGGCTCCAAGGTGCCGGTGATCGAGACCGGCACCGGCAACTGCCACCTGTTCGTGGACGCGTCCGCCGACCAGGACATGGCGCTCGACATCATGCTCAACGCCAAGGTGCAGCGGCCCAGCGTCTGCAACGCGCTGGAGACGCTGCTGGTGCACGCGGATGCGGCGCCGACGTTCCTGCCGAAGGCCCTGGCCGCGCTGGCCGACGCGGGGGTGACCGTGCACGGCTCGTCCGCGGTGCAGGCCTACTCTCCGGCCGTGGTCCCGGCAGGCCCGGACGAGTTCGACGCCGAGTACCTGTCCCTCGACCTGGCCTGCGACGTGGTCGAGTCGCTGGACGAGGCGATCGCGCACATCCGCGTCCACACGACGGGGCATTCGGAGACCATCGTCACCGCCGACCGCCGTTCCGCCGACCGTTTCGCCGCCGAGGTGGACGCTGCCGCCGTGCTGGTGAACGCCTCGTCCCGGTTCGTCGACGGCGGCGAGTTCGGCTTCGGCGCCGAGATCGGCATCTCCACCCAAAAGCTGCACGCCCGGGGTCCGATGGGCCTGCCGGAGATGACATCCACCAAGTACATCGTGGACGGCGACGGCCAGACCCGCGCCTGACCGCATCCGTGGCGGGGCGTGCGGGGGCGACCGGATTAGCGCCGCTCCAGCACCTCGAGTGGGTCGAGCCTGGTCACTCGCCAGGCGGGGTACGCGGCACCGAGAAGCAGCATCACCAGCCCGCCGGCAGCCAGTGGCACCAGTCCGGACGGGCGGACCAACTGAAGGCCGGTCTGGAAGGACGCTCTGCCGAACGCGTCGATGGCCGGGGCGGCGATGAGCGCCGTGACCACGGCAAGCCCCAGCCCGGCAAGCAGCACGATGGCGATGTCCATCGCGATCAGCCCGGCGACGGCGTTCTTCCGCGCGCCCACCGCGCGGGCGAGCCCGAAGAACCAGTTGCGATCCCTGAGCACGATGAGTTCTGCGACCAGCAGGCCCAGCCCTCCGATCGTCAGCACGCCCCAGCCGATCAGGCCGTAGACCAGCCTGATCCCGTTTGCCGCTGAGCGCACTTGCAGGCCGTCGTCGGCGCGGATCACTGTGGTCGCTTCGTCACCGCTCAGCCCCGCGATCGCCGCCGCGTCGGCGAAGGTCGCGGCGAGCCGGGCATTGAGGGCGGCGGTGTCGTCGGCCGCGCGCCGCGTGACGATGCCAATGCTGAGGTGCACCGGGTCGGTCGAGATCAGCCGTGCCTCCGATTCGAAGTCGGGGTCAAGGAACAGGTTCGCCCCGTAGAGCTTCGCCTCCTGGTCAGTCGGTTCGCGCAGCGCGTCCCTGGGGATGACCAGTCCGGCCAGACAGAGGTCGGAGTTCACGGGCAGCCCCGTACTGCCGTCGAAAGGGAGGGGGCGGCCCGAGGCGTCCATCAGTACGGCGACGGACAGCGTGCCCAGCTGTCGGAACGGCGGGCACTCCGGATGCAGTGCGGGCAGCTCGACCGCGAGCTGCAGGTCCTGCCAGCCCAGTGGATCGACGGCTTCGTGGACGAGGGCGAGGCTCTGGCTGATCGTCAGGCCCAGATCGGGGGAGAGTTCGATCCGGTAACTGCCGAGTGTGCCCAGATCGCTGGCCATCGCCTCGTCGAGATCCTCGCTGGAGGCACGGGACAACTCCTGTACCCCCAGGAAGACCAGCGTGGCGATCGCGACGAGCGTCGTCAGCAGAACAGTCTTCGGCCAGACCGCCGCGTTGATCTTGATCGCGAGCCGGACAAGTTTCATCGTCCGACCACCAGTCTTTCGGGTGCGGACGTGATCAGCTCCAGCCGGCCCTGGGTGATCCGCACCGTGGCGTCGGCCCTGCGGGCGACCTGGTCGTCGTGGGTCACCACGACGACTGCGGTGCCGGTCTGCGTCGGCAGTGCGAACAGGACGTCGGCCACGGCCGTGGCGGTCTCCTCGTCCAGGTTGCCGGTGGGTTCGTCGGCCACGACGAGGAGTGGTTCGTTGTACAGCGCGCGGGCGATCGCAACCCGTTGTCGCTGACCGCCCGACATCTGGCTCGGCGTCCGCTTTGCCAGTTCGCCGACGCCGACCAGACCGAGCAACTCCGCCGCGCGCGCGGTGGCCGCGGAGCGCCCGCCCCTCGACCGGAAGAACCACGGCAGCATGACGTTGTCAAGCGCGGAGAACGACGGGTCCAGGTGGAAACTCTGGAACACCGTCCCCACGCACCGCGAGCGGAGCGCCGACAGTCCGGCATCGTTGAGGGTGCCGATCGCCCGGCCGTCGACCGTCACCGAGCCGCGGGTGGGCCGGCGGAGCAGCGCGAGGACGGACACCAGGGTCGACTTGCCCGATCCCGAACGGCCCAGGAGCGCGATCGACGACGCCGGGGCGATCGTGAGACAGGCGTCCACCAGAGCAGGCACCGCGGTGTCGCCCAACGGGTAGTCGACCGACACCTGATCGAGCACCGCGACCGGCGGTTCGGTCATCGCGGGGTCGCCACTTCGAGCTCGTCACCGGCATGGATCCCGCTGAGGACGACGCGGCGCACGCCGTCGGTGACGCCGACGACCACTGGACGTTCGGTCGTCCCCGAGTCCGACACGACCCGGGCGACGTAGTTCTTGCCCGAGGAGTCCAGGCCGACGTAGCGGAGTGGCACGGCGACCACCGATGTCAGCTTCGGTCCGGTCAGGGTGAGCACGCCCGGGATGCCCGCGGTGGTCTCGACGGAGTCCGCGAGGCGACAGTGCACCCGCCCGCCCTTGGCCTTTCCGGTCACGATCCAGGTGGTGACGCAGGGCACCTCCTGCTGGCCGAGGACGGTTTCCACCGTCGCGGCACCGGTGAAGGCCATCCCCCGGTAGCGGAGGGCCTGAAGCGGGTTCAGGTCCGCGATCAGGTCGAGGCCCTTGCGCGTGATCCGGGGTGTCGGCGTCGCGCGGAAGCCACCGGTGACCGGGGCACTCACCTTCGCCCGGCGCTCCTGGATCGCAGCCAGCCGCGACGTCGCCACCGTGCTGCCTCCGTCAGCGCTGAGGGTGCGGAGCACGGCCGGATCCCCGACCAGCCGGCCGAGCGGTGTGCCACGCGCGACGCCGCGAGCGAGTCCCGCCGCGGGTTCGAGGACCATGCCGGCCGGCACGTCGATCCCGACCCCGGTCGACTCGACCACGTGGGCGTCCAGACGGTAGACGACGTCGAACCCGCCGGTCTCGACGCGCAGGTTGGCTGAGGAGTCCTCGGGAGCGATCGTCTGGGTAGCGGTGGCGGGCGCTTCCCCCGGTGGCTGGCTTTCGCCGACGTGACCGGCGGTGCAGCCGGCCAGGAGCGCCGCTGACAGGGCGAGGCCGGTCAGGCGGGTCAGGTGGCCTGTCATTTCAGTCCTCGGACGATGTCGCCGACGGTGGGGCCGCTGAGGTCTCCCGGTTTCGCTGGGACCCAGTTGCCGCACCCGCTTTCGTCCAGCAGTTCGCTGCGCAGGGAAGCGATCTCCCCACCCTTGGCGAGCTTGCGGAAGTTGGCGATGTCGGCGTCCTCGTCCTCCGACCACATGGCCGGGTGCGTCGGTGTCGGCTGGTCGGGGAAGGCCGGCGCGTCCCGGTGCGCACCCACTCCTGGTACACGGCGAGAGCCGATCGGCAGGCGTAGATGTTGCGCACCCCGTTCTGAAGGTGGGCTTCCATCATCGCTCTGTCCTCGCCTTCCACAGCCTCCTTCACGGTAGGCGACGCCAGGGCCTCGACCACCGTCGCTCGATCGAGACCCGCGAAGAGGGGGTCGTCCGGCGTGGGCGTGGGCGGCCCGGCGGTACATCCGGCCAGGAGCGCCGCTGACAGCGCGAGGCCGGTCAGGCAGGTCAGGTGGCCTGTCATTTCAGTCCTCGGACGATGTCGCGGACAGTGGGGCCGTTGACGTCTCCCGGTTTTGCCGGAACCCAGTTGCCGCAACCGTTCTCGTCCAGCAGTTCGCTGCGCAGGGATGCGATCTCTCCGCTTGTGGCGAGCTTGCGGTAGTAGACGATGTCGTCGTCCTCCTCCTGCGACCACATGGCCGGGTTTGTCGGTGTCGGCTGAGCAGGGAACGTCGGTGCCTTCCCGGTGCGCACCCACTCCTGGTACACCCCGAGCGCCGAACGGCAGGCATAGATGTTGCGCACGACGTTCTGGTAGACGGCCCTCATCTTGGCCTCGTCGAGGCCCGACAGGTTCTCCGTCACCGTGGGAGACTCCAGCGCCTCGACCACCGTCGCTCGATCGAGACCTGCGAAGAGAGGATCGTCCGGCGTGAGCGTTGGCGAGCCGGCCGAGCATCCCGCCAGCGCGCACGTGAGGAGCAGGGAGGCCAGCAACCCGGGGGAGCGGGTCTTTCGTCCTGTCATCGGGGGTCCGTCGCTTCCGATGGGTGTGCGGCCGACCTACTGGTTCGTCCTGGCCGTGTACTTCTCGTTGGTGGTTCCGTTGCCGGGAAAGATCCAGTTGCAGTCGACGCTCTTGATCGGCTTGGTCTTGAAGGTGTAGTTGGACGCCTTGACGCCGGTCCAGGTGACGGTCTGGCCGTCGGTGGTCGCCTTCTTGCTGAGGTTGTTGCCTTTACCCGACATCGCCCAGTTGTTGCTGTTGAGATTGGCGTCGGTGTCGTTCTGGGTGAACTTGAGGGCGCACGACGTGTGGCTCAGCGTTATGAGCTCCGTCGTAGTGCCCGCATCGCAACTTACGGTTGTCGTCTCGGTGTGCGAGGCGGCGCGGGCTGACGAGACGACACCGCCGATCGCCACGGTGACGGCGAGGATGGCGAGGGTGCTGCGTGCCGGACGCGAGAACTTCATGGCGTGCCTTTCTCCAAGGGTGGGGTCAGTGGCGCAGTGGCCGTACCCATCCTGTCGAGCCGATGGGTCAGCCCGCTTCGGTCAATCGGGTCGACTACGGGGCCTTGTTCGGCCGAATGGCAGTGGCGACTGCCCGATCGGACGGATCGGCGGCCCGGTTCAGCCGATCGGTCCTACAGCAGCCGCAGTTCGCCGGCGCGGACGGCGAGGGTGACCCGATTCGTCGCGCCGAGCTTCTCGGCGAGGGCTCCGAGGTGGTGCTTCACCGAGGACGACGACAGATGGACCGACCTGGCGATCTCCTCGTTGGTGAGCCCCTTGCCCAGGAGCGCGAGAATGCGACGCTCGTTGGTGGTGAGAGGCGGCGGACCGGTATTGAGGTTCCTGCCGAAGCGGGCGCTCGCCGGCGGGGAGAGGACCGACAGCCCCGACCGTGCCGCCCGGATCGCGTCAGCGATGGCTGGGGCGGGGGTGTCCTTGAACAGGAAGCCGATTGCGCCGGCCCCCAGCATCGCTGCAACGGTCTCCTCATCGGCCAGCGAGGTGAGGCCGAGGACCTTGACGGACGGCGCCTGTCGACGGACGAGCCGGGTGAGTTCGATCCCGCCCATCGCCGGCATGGCGACGTCGACCAGCATCACGTCCGGACGATCGGCAGGGAGATTGTCGAGCGCCTGCCTGCCGTCCGAATAGGCGGCACAGACGCAGAGATCGCCATGGACGCGAAGGAGGTCGGTCAGCGCGGTCCTCACGAACAGGTCGTCGTCGACGAGGACGACCCGGGTGACGGCGGCAGCGTCAGCGGGGTTCCCCGCAGAATCGTCCATTCTTCGCATCCTCCTCGCAGGGAACCCGCCACTCATGCGCGCCAGGCGGCCCGGTGGGTGCCCGCGATATCCATCCTCGGCTAAGCTCCGCGCATGCAGATCGTGCTCGAGGCCGTCGTCGCCGACGTGACCGTGCCGGTCGTGGTCGGCCTGGCCGCCGTCGCCGTTCTCGTGGCGGGCCTGGGCTGGGTGCGCCAGGTGGGGAAGGGCCGGCCGCACGCCCGATGAGTGAGACCCCGATCGTCTGGGACCGGCAGGGCTCCCGGCGGCTCCGCCTCGGCGTGATGGGCGGCACCTTCGACCCGATCCACCACGGCCACCTGGTGGCGGCCAGCGAGGTGCAGGCCAGGTTCGCGCTGGACGAGGTGGTCTTCGTGCCGACCGGCCAGCCGTGGCAGAAGGCCGGCAAGCAGGTCTCCCAGGCCGAGGACCGCTACCTGATGACCACCATTGCCACCGCCTCCAACCCGCGGTTCTCGGTGAGTCGCGTCGACATCGAGCGGCCCGGCCCCACGTACACCGTCGACACGCTCCGGGACATCCGCAGGTACCGGCCGGGGCCGATGGACCTGTTCTTCATCACCGGCGCGGACGCCCTCAGCGCGATCCTCACCTGGAAGGGCGTGGACGAACTGTTCGACCTCGCCCACTTCGTCGGTGTCTCCCGGCCCGGGGTGCCGCTGGGGGAGAACGACATCACCCACCTGCCCGAGGACAAGGTGACCCTGCTGGAGGTGCCGGCTCTGGCCATCTCGTCCACCGCGTGCCGCGAGCGCGTCGCGCACGGCCTGCCGCTGTGGTACCTGGTGCCTGACGGCATCGTCCAGTACATCGCCAAGCGTGGCCTTTACCGTCCCAGAGGAGCCCAGTGACCGCAACCGACCACTCCGTCGACATCGCCCGCATCGCAGCGAAGGCGGCCGTCGCCAAACTCGCGAAGGACCCGGTGGCGTTCGACGTCTCCGAGCGGCTGGCGATCACCGACGTCTTCCTGATCGTCGCCGCGAGCAACGAGCGGCAGGTCGGCGCCGTCGTCGACGCGGTCGAGGAGGCGTTGCTCAAGGTCGGCGTGAAGGCCGTCCGCAGGGAGGGCGATCGGGAGAACCGCTGGGTGCTGCTGGACTTCCTCGACACGGTCGTGCACGTGCAGCACTCCGAGGAGCGGGCGCTCTACGCGCTGGAGCGGCTGTGGAAGGACTGCCCGAGGCTCGACCTGGGGCCGCTGGACGCCCCGCCGGCCGAATGACGGCCGCCCGGGTCGTCCTGCTGCGCCACGGCGTCACCGACTGGAACGACGGCGGACGGTTCCAGGGGCACGCCGACATCCCGCTCAACGACACCGGACGCGCCCAGGCCGCGGCCGCTGCCGCGCAGCTGGTGGGGGAGCGGTTCGGACGGGTGGTTGCGTCCGATCTCGCCCGGGCCGACGAGACCGCCCGGATCGTCGCGGCCCGCTGCGGGCTCCCGGTGATCACCGACCCCCGGCTGCGGGAGGTCGACGTCGGCTCGTGGTCGGGCCACAGCATGGACGAGATCGGGCAGCAGGAGCCGGACTTCTGGCCGGCGCTCCGAGAGGGACGCGACTTCCGCCGCTCTCCCGAGGGCGAGACCGCGACCGAGGCCGGCCAGCGGGTCGCGCTGGCGCTGCTGGACCATGCCGAGGCGGCCGCGGACGGCGAGGTGCTGCTGGCGGTGGGCCACGGGCTGTCGTTGCGGGTGGCCGCGCTGCTGCTGATGGGGCTGGACTACTCCCACGCCCGGCTGTTCCGGGGCATGGGCAACTGCCACTGGACGGTGCTGCAGCCCGGCGGCGAGTACTGGCGGCTGGCCAGCTACAACGTGGGACTCATCGAGGGCTGAAGCCCTGGGCGGGTCAGCCGGCGCTGGGGAACCGCATCCGCTGGTAGCCGGCGACCTGGACGGTCAGCTTCACCTTCTTGGTGGTCGAGATCCGCAGCTTGCGGTTGTCGCCGAGCGGAGAGCGGACGGTCAGGGTCTTCGTCCCCTTCGGCAGGGCGACCTTCACCGACCTGGCCGACGGCGACGAGGCCGGACCGACGTACAGCGCGCCCTTGCCGGTGCCGCCCTTGACGGTGATCTTCAGCGTCACGTCGCCGAGCATGGCGAGGTCGGCGCTCGGGATCGCCTTGGTGCTGACGGCCTTGTAGTACTTGTGGCCGGCCTTGTAGGTGATGCTGGAGATCGTGAGCGGGCTGGGCAGCGTGGTGGTGACCATCGTCGGCACGGGATCGAGGTCGATCCGTCCGGCGACCAGGTCGGCCTGCGTCGCGGTGGGGGTGTCCGTGCCGAACATGAACCCGCTCTTGTTCGCGTGGTAGATCTGGAACGCGCGCTGTTCGTTCCCGCTCGCGCTCCACGGCGAGGAGTCGAGGCCCAGCGACTTCACGTACTGGACCAGGTAGACCGAGGTGTACTTGACCCGGGTGCCGTAGGCGCTCGCTCCCAGCTTCTTCGCGAGCCGGACGCGGTCGAGGTCCAGCGGGTCCTTGTCGAGGGCGATCACCCGGATCTTCGGCAGGTACTTCCGGAAGACGGGCAGCGCGTACTCCCAGTTGAAGCTGATCAGCTTGGTCTGGTTCTGCAGCTGGTGGCGCTTGACCAGTTCGACCGCCCGCTTGGCCCAGTCCTTCTTCCCGGCCGCCGACTGCCCGCTGTAGGACTTCACCTCGAGGCTCAGCAGGATCTCGGGGTGGCCCTGCAGCGCGGCCGCGAGCTGGTCGAACGTGGGGATCGGCACGACCTTCTCCCCGGCGAGGTTCGCGCAGCGCACCTGCTGCACCTGCTCGAGGGTCATCTTGTGGATGGCGAGTCCGCTCTGGCCGGTCTGGAGGCAGCGGGACGCGAGCGCGTCCTCGTGGCTCATCACGGCGTGGCCGTCGCTGGTGAACACCACGTCGGTCTCCAGCGAGTCGAAGCCGGCCGCGATGGTGTTGGTGAATGCCTCCAGGGAGTTCTGGGGCCACTCGCCCATGCCGCCGCGGTGTGCGGAGATGCCGAACTCGACGCCCGCCTTGTTCCTGATCGCCTTTCCGTCGGAGCCGACCGTCACGCCCGGGGCGGACGTGGGCGCCGCGAGGGAGACGGCCAGGACGAGGGCGCAGCCGGCAACCACGCGGCCGAGGAACGTCGGACGGGACAGGGCGCTCATGGACCTGCTCTCTGTTCGGGGATACGTCCAACATAAGCGCGATTCGCGCCGACCGGAAGCTCGGCCCGCGATTCGGCCCCCGATGGCTGAAGGCGAGCTTCAGGTCGAACCCCACCGCCAACCGCTCCCTGAGGAGGTCCCGCGAGGAACGAGCGGGACCGTCACGAGGATGCTCCCTGAGGAGGTCCCGCGAGGAACGAGCGGGACCGTCACGAAGGGCGGCGGGGTCAGACGACGCCCAGGGGCTTGCCGGGCGAGAAGCCCGGGAAGACCTGGTCGAGCTTGTCGTTGCCGAGCCTGGTGGTGACGATCTCGGAGAGGGCCTGGCGGTAGTCGACGCTGATCGGCAGGTCGCCGTCGGTGAGGTTGCCGGGGCTGAGGGTGTCGGGGAGGTCGCCGTAGACCGTCCCGCCCTTGATCCCGCCGCCCATCAGGAACATCAGGTTGCCGTGGCCGTGGTCGGTGCCGCCGTCCCCGTTGACCTCGACCCTGCGGCCGAACTCGCTCATCGTGACCACGGTGACCCGGTTCCAGACCGAGCCGAGGTCGGTCCGGAACGCGGCGATGCCCTTCGCGAAGTCCCTGGCGAGCCGGGAGAACTGGCCGTCGGCGTCGCCGGGGGAGCCGATGTCCTCGTGCATGTCCCAGCCGCCGTAGTCGATGCAGGCCACCTCCATGCCCAGGCCGGCCTTGGCGAGCCGGGCGATGTCCTTCAGCCCGTTGCCCCAGCTCGTGTCCGGGTAGGCGGCGCCGTTCGCCGGGGTGTAGGTGGTCTCGCGGAGGGTGTCGAGCCGGCCTACGGCGTCGAGGGTCGCCCGGGCCTGGGTGGCCAGCACGCCACCGGCGTCGCCGTAGACACGGCCGAGGTCCGTCGCCAGCCGGGCGCCGTCGTTCCAGGCAGACTCCAGGCGGAACGAGTCCACGCTCGACATGGCCACCGACTGGTAGGCGGTCGTGGTCAGCGAGAGCACCACCCGCTGGTCGCCCATGGTGATCGCCCGGAAGGTGCCCGACTCCGCGGACGAGGACGCGATGTGCCGTCCGATCCAGCCCGACCGGACGTTCGCGGTGGCCGCCCGCTCACACATGTCCTGGTCCTCGAAGTGCGAGCGGGTCACGCCGGGATGTCCAGAGCCCAGGACGACGGCCAGCTGCTTGTCGTCCCAGATCCTGGCGAGCGCCCCGAAGTTGTGGTTCAGCACGTAGCGCGAGCTGAGCTGGATGCTGCCCTTCTGCGCGGTGACCCGCGTACTCCGGCGGAGGTTGTTGTAGTACGAGTCGTCCGGCACGCCCAGCGCCGCGAGCCCGTCGAACCCGCCCCGCAGGAACACGCAGACCAGGAGGTCGCGGTCGCCGGGCGCCGCGAACGAGTAGCGGGGCACCGCGGAGGCGGCGAGCAGGCCGCCGAGCCCGATCAGGGAGCCGCGGAACAGCCCGCGCCGGGCGAAGCGGGGGCCCTGGGGGACATGCTCGACCGTGGGGTCGTCCACCGCACGGTTGGGGCGCAGGGTGGTGACCAGCTCGTTCGCCTGGTCAGGCGTGACGATCCGCGTGGTGCCGTCGACGGTCGCGAGCAGCCGGTTGCGGGACTCCTCGTGGTCGTGCAGTGGGGTGATCAGGTCCTCGTGCAGCAGGGCTTCGCCGCGTCGCAGGGACGGGTCCGGGTTCGTCGCGTTCACCGTCACTCCTCTCACCGGAGCATGAAGTAGGGGGAGGAGAAGATGAAGTGCAGGGTCGGCCCGACGTTGTACTTCACCTGGTTGGCGGTGAGCGTCGCGCCGGTGCCGTCTCCCTTGAGCCGGGCCACCACCACGTCCAGGTGGGTCTGCGGCCAGGTGTAGCCGGTGAGGTCCCTGGTGAGCTTGGCGGCCACTGTGCTGATCGTCTGGCCTTTCTTCACGCCGAGCGCCGAGGCCCAGGACTTGTACTCGGACGGCCACTCCTTGTCGTTGCCCCAGTTGACCCGGGCGTTCACCGTGTACCAGTGGCTCAGCAGCGCCTGCGTGGCCAGCCAGTCGCGCGCCTGGTCGGGATAGCCGTCGACCACGGGCCACATCCGGGGCTGGTGGCCCTGCAGGGACAGCAGCCACTGCACGGTTCCGGTGATTCCCCACAGGTTCTTCGCCTGGGTGGTCCTGGTATGGATGCCGGACGGCTTGCGCAGCTTCACCATGGTCGCGACGGTCTCCTGCGGACGCCGCCACTTGGCGCCGACGGAAACGGCGAACTCGTCGCTGAGCAGCAGCGCGCGCACCACCGGTGCCAGCGAGGTGCCGTTGTCGAGGTACACCTTCGCCAGCCTGGCCACGAGCTCGTCGGAAGGGGAGTCGGACACGAACCGGGTGGCCAGGCGCCGGGCGATGTGCTTCGCCGTGGCCTCGTGGCGGGCCAGGTAGAACAGGTAGGCCTTCAGCGCGGCCGGTCCGTCCGCCGCGGTGGCGTTCGGGTGGGTGAAGCCCATGATCCGGATCGCGCCGACATGGTGGTCGGCGGCGCGGTAGGTGTAGACGCGCTTCGTCCAGTCGAAGCTGTGGCCGGTCAGCAGCAGCGCGGACGCCCGGACGTCGTCCTCGGTGTAGTTGCCCACGCCCACCGTGTAGAGCTCGAGGAGCTCGCGGCCGAGGTTCTCGTTGGGACTGTCCTTGGAGTTCACGTGGTTGTCCAGGTTCAGCAGCACCGCCGGATGCCGCACGGCCGCGTAGAGCATGCTGGCGAAGCTGCCGAGCGCGTACTTGCGCAGGACCGCCCAGTCGAACCAGGCGGCGAACTCGGCGGCCTTGCCATCGGCCGGGACGTAGATGTGGTCGGCCATCGTGTCGACCATCGACTCGTACAGGTACCGCTTGGTGAACACCTGCCGGATGGTCCGCGAGACGCTCATCGCCTTGCCGGCCTTCCACGCCTGCTTCCTGGTCGCGCGGTAGGCCTGGGCGCCGGTCATCATGGCGTAGCTCAGGTGCTTCGAGATGATCTTGTCGGCCTTGGTGTCCTTGATCTTCTTCCAGGCGAGCTGCCGGTCGATCCAGGCCGTGCGGCCCAGCCGCTCGATCTCCTTCGCGATCGACGGCGTGGGCGCCGGCGCGACCCGCCGGGCGAGGTGCCAGGCCGGGGAGGAGGTCAGGTCGAGGCTCTCGGCGAGGCCGTCGATCGCCATCGGCAGCACGGGTGCCACCGGGAAGGCCGCGGGTGCGGCGAAGGCCGGCGGGGCTGAGCGGGCGAGCGTGGTGGCGGCGAGACCGCCGGCGGCGATGCCGAGGGCTGCCCTGCGTGAAGGCCGGGGTGGCGTCATCGGTCCCCCCTGGGGTCGCTGGGGTCGTGCTCTGTCGGACGCGGCTCACCCTAACGGATCCTGAGAACATTGTTAAGGGAATCCAAGAAGGGGTGGTCGCCGGGCCTGCCCCGGCCGTCCGCCCGGCTCGACCTAGCATGGAGGAAAGGACGGAGGTGGCCATGATCGAGGTGCAACTCGCGAGCCTTGCGGTGGACTCCCGTGGCCAGCCGGTCGTCATCCTCGCCCCGGTCGCGGCCGAGGCAGCGGCCCGGCGGCTGCTGCCGATCTGGATCGGGCTGCCGGAGGCGAGCGCGATCATGCTCGCGGTGGAGGGGGCGAGCCCGACCCGTCCCCAGGTGTACGACCTGATGACCACCCTGATCGGGCGGCTGGGCGGCGAGGTGGAGAAGGTGGTCGTCACCAAGCTGGAGGGTGGCACGTTCTTCGCCGAGATCACGCTCTCCACGCCCGGCGGCACGGAGGTGATCGACGCCCGGCCGTCCGACTCGATCGCGCTGGCGATCCGCGTGGGCGCGCCGATCTTCGTGGCGGAGGCGGTGTTCTCCGAAGCCGGCATGCCCGACGAGGAGTCCGCGGGCGACGAGCAGACGCAGCTGGCGGCGTTCCACCGCTTCCTCGACGACGTCGAACCGGACGACTTCCGCGGCTGAACGTCACCCGAAAGAGGTCTGACGCGCGGCCCGTCCGGTCTTCTATCGTGGCAGACGGCCTCTCCCGGGGAATCCGCCAACACTCCCCGGAGACACGGAATCACGCCGGGGACTTTGGAGGGGGCAGCCGGCAGAGATCTCGTGGTTGCTGGAGCGCATCGTGGGTGGGGTAGCCGCCGGTGCCTCCAGCACGGCCGTTGGCGGATGGTCGGACGGGTGCGCAACAGTACATCAATCGCTGTATTATCGCGGGCGTGAGTGTTGTGATCAGTCACGCGGAAGGTCTGTCCCGCCTCGGCTACGCACTGTCGGATCCGACCAGGGTCCAGATCCTGCTCGCGCTGCGGGAGGCGCCGGCGGTGCCGTCCGACCTTGCCGAAGCCCTGGCCGTCTCGCGGCAGGTGATGTCGAACCAGCTGGCGTGCCTGCGCGGCTGCGGCCTGGTCGAGGCGGTGCGGGACGGCCGCCACGCCTGGTACCGGCTGGCGGATCCGCACCTCGGGCCGGCACTGGACGAACTGCTGCGCGTGGTCCTGGTGGTCGACCCCGACTGCTGCGCCGGCGAGGAGTGCTCGTGCAGCCGCTCGTAGTGGTGCCGGCCGGTCCCGGTCCGGCGCGCCGGGCGGTGCTCCGCCGGAGGATTCGCCTGCTGGTGGGCGCCACCATCGCCTACAACGTCGTGGAGGCGGTGATCGCGCTGGTCGCGGGCGGGGTGGCGTCCTCCACCGCCCTCATCGCCTTCGGGCTGGACTCGGTGGTCGAGGTGTTGTCGGCCGCCGCGGTCCCCTGGCAGCTCGCGGTTGTCGACCACGAGCGGCGCGAGCGCGTGGCGATGAGGCTGATCGCGGTCTCGTTCTTCGGGCTGGCCGCGTTCGTGACCGTCGACGCCGTCCGGAGCCTCGCGACGCGGGAAGCCGCCGACCACTCGGTGCCGGGCATCATCCTCGCCGCGGTGAGTCTCGCGGTGATGCCGCTCCTCTCCTGGGCCGAACGCCGCACCGGACGTGAGCTGGGCTCGGGTTCAGCGGTGGCCGACTCCAGGCAGACGTTGCTGTGCACCTATCTGTCCGGCGTGCTGCTGATCGGGCTGGTGCTCAACAGCACGCTCGGCTGGTTCTGGGCCGATCCGCTCGCGGCGCTGGTGATCGCCGCCGTGGCCGTCAAGGAGGGCCGGGAGGCCTGGCGGGGAGACGCGTGCTGCACGCCCGTGGCGAGCGCCGCGGAGGAAGGCTGCGCCGACGACTGCTGCCGCTGAGCCGGATGCGATCGCCGCCCGGCCGTGACCTCACCAGTCGGTGCCCTGGCATTCCGCGGAGCCCTCGGCTTCGAGCTGCAGGGTGGCGTGTGCGATGTCGAACCTCTCGCGCAGCGTGCTGCTGGCCGCGATGAGCACCGGCCCCGGGGCGGCTGTGGGGGAGGTGACCAGGTGGGCGGTGGCGACGTCCATGCCGGAGGTCAGCCGCCACACGTGCAGGTCGTGGACGGCGGTGACGCCGTCGACGGCGAGGAGGGCGGCGGCCAGCTCGGCCGGCTCCATGCCGTCGGGGGCATGCTGGCCGAGGACGGCGAGCACTTCTCGTCCCAGCAGGACGGCGCGGACGACGACGAAGATCGCGATGGCCAGGGCGATGCCGGTGTCCCACCAGGCGTTCCCCGTCCAGCCCACCAGCACCGCTGCGGCGATCACGCCGACCGAGCCGAGGGTGTCGGCGATCACCTCCAGGTAGGCGCCCTTGACGTTGAGGCTCTCCCCGGCGCCGCCCCGCAGCAGCAGCAGGGTGATCACGTTGACCGCCAGCCCGAGGACGCCGACGGCCAGCATCGCGCCGGAGGCGAGCTCCGGGCTGGTGCCGGCGCGTGCGAAGGCCTCGACCGCGATGTAGACCCCGACGCCGATCATCAGCAGGACCGCGAGTCCGGAGGCGAAGACCTCCGCCCGGTAGGAGCCGAAAGTGCGCCGTCCGGTGGTGTCCTTGCGGGTGGCGAGCCGGGTCGCGACGAGCGCCGCGCCGAGGGTGGTCACGTCGGCCGCCATGTGCCCGGCGTCGGAGATCAGTGCCAGCGAGCCCGAGGCCAGGCCGGTCAGCAGCTCCACCACGAAGAAGACAGCCACCATGGCGAAGGCGACCGCCAGTCGCCAGCGGTGCCTGCCCGTGGCGCCGGCATGGTCGTGGGAGTGGCTCACCGGCCCACCCCCGTCCGCGCGTGTCCGGGCACGTGCTCGCTGTGGGTGATGTGCTCGCGGGTGACGTCGAGCAGCAGCCGGACGTGGGCGTCCGAGAGCCGGTAGAACACGTTGCGGCCGTCTCGACGCCCGGTCACCACTGCCGAGGCGCGCAGCAGGCGCAGCGCCTGGGACACGGTGGTCTCGGTCGTCTCCGTCGCTGCGGCCAGGTCGCAGACGCACAGCTCACCGGCTTCGAGCAGCGCGTACAGCAGCCGCGTGCGCGTGGGGTCGCCCAGCAGCTTGAACACCGAGGTCACGCGGGTCAGCTCCTCGGCGTCCGGTGCGTTCTCGTTGACCAGCCGCACCTTCTCCGGATGGACGGTCGTCACGACGCAGCCGTCCAGGCGCTCCACCGTTGCCATCTCCAGCCCTTCATCTGAACAGATGATCAGATGTTATCCCAGATCGCCGATGATGAGCAGTTCCGTAGATCATCATCGATTGCTTGATGACGATCGATATGATAGACATGCATCCATGAGTTCTCAAGAGCTTCCACGAAGGTTCAACTTGGTGGGCGAGCTGTGTTGCTCGCCAGTGCTGCAGGCGCCGCTCGGGTCGGACGATGCGCTCGCCCTGGCGACGGCGCTGAAGGTGCTGGCGGACCCGGCCCGACTGCGGCTGCTGAGCCTGATCCGATCGGCCGAGGGCGGTCGCTCCACTACCGGAGCGCTGGCCGAGCAGGTGCAGCTCACCCAGCCGACCGTTACCCATCACCTGGTGGCCTTGTTCGACGCAGGCTTCGTGGAGCGGGAGCGGGACGGTCGCCAGACCTGGTACTGGGTGAACACCGACGGTCTGCAGGCCATCCAGCAACTCCTCGACCCTGCCCCCACCAGGCAACTGTTGACGATCGAAACCAGGACGTGAGTGGACCAATGACCGATAACGATGTGGTGGAACAGATCCGGGACCGGTATGCCGCGGCCGCGCGAGCCGCCATGGGGACGGGCCGGCGGACGCTCGACGTGCTCGACGACCTCGACGGTGGAGGCAGCGGCTGTTGCGGCGGGGACAGTTGCTGCACCGGTGCGGCGGCAACTGATATTGAGGTGTTCGGCTCGGCGCTGTACAACACGGATCAGGCTGGTCAGGTTCCGGGCGAGGCGTTGACCGCCAGTCTGGGCTGTGGGAACCCGACCGCGGTCGCCGACCTGTACCCGGGCGAGCGGGTGCTGGACCTGGGCTCCGGCGGGGGCCTGGACGTGTTGCTGTCAGCCAGACGGGTCGGTCCGTCCGGATTCGCCTACGGCGTCGACATGACCGACGAGATGCTGGAACTCGCGCGCAGCAATGCGGCGAAGGCCGGCGCGACGAACGTGGAGTTCCTGAAGGGACGCATCGAGCAGGTGCCGCTGCCTGACGAAGCGGTCGACGTGGTGATCTCCAACTGCGTGATCAACTTGAGCGTCGACAAACCGGCCGTGCTCGCCGAGATGTACCGAGTGCTCGCCCCCGGCGGTCGGGTCGGCGTGTCGGACGTCGTCGCCGAGGATCACCTCAGCGTCGCCGACCGTCAGGAGCGGGGCAGCCACGTCGGGTGTGTCGCCGGTGCCCTGTCATGCCAGGAGTATGTCGAGGGGCTGACCGCTGCCGGGTTCACCGAGATCGAGGTGCGGTTCACCCATGCGGTCGCCCCGCAGATGCATGGCGCCATCGTGCGGGCGGTCAAGCCCGCCTGAGGTCTCAGCGGGCGGCGAGGAGTTCCTTGACCTGGCGTGCGGTCGGCACGCGGCCGGACAGCAGCACCTTCTCGTCGACGACCAGACCCGGGGTGCGCATGATCCCGTAGGCGGCGATGTCGGCATAGTCGGTGACCTTCTCGAAGGTGGCGTCGAGTCCGAGTTCGTCGACGGCCTGCCGGGTGGCCTTCTCCAGGTTGAGGCAGTTCGCGCAGCCTGAGCCGAGGATCTTCACGTTCACTCCTTGGTTCCTTTCAGAGGATGGTGTTGAACAGGTAGCCGACGACGACGATGCCGAGGGCGGTGACGGCGACGAAGGCTAGGATCAGCCGCGGTTTGAGGACACGGCGCAGCAGGATCAGCTCGGGCAGGCTCAGCGCGACGGTCGCCATCATGAACGCCAGCAGCGTGCCCATCGGCATGCCCTTGGCGTACAGCGCGTCGACGAGCGGCAGGATCCCGGCCGCGTTGGAGTACAGCGGCACCCCGATCCCGACCGCGACCAGGACGGCGAACGGGTTGTCGGGCGCCGCGTAGCGGGCGAAGAAGTCCGCGGGCGCCCAGCCGTGGATGACCGCGCCGAGGCCGATGCCGGCCAGCAGGTAAGGCCAGATCTTCCGCAGGATGGAGCCGACCTCCTCCCGTCCCATCGCGAGCCGGTCGTCCCAGGTGAGGCCGGCGGTGGAGTCGACCACTTGGCCGCGCAGCCGCGTCTCGTACACGAACCCCTCTACCTGCCCCTCCAGGCGGAGCCGGCCGATCACCATCCCGGCGACGATCGCGATCACCAGTCCGGCGCCGACGTAGAGCACCGTCGGGCCGATCCCGAACAACGCGAGCAGCAGCGCGATAGCCACCTCGTTGATCAGAGGGCTCGCGATCAGGAAGCTCATGGTCACCCCCAGCGGGACGCCGGCGGAGACGAACCCGATGAACGCCGGGACCGCGCTGCACGAGCAGAACGGCGTCACTACACCCAGGGAGGCGGCCAGGACGTTCCCGATGCCCTGACGCCGGCCCCCGAGCAGGGCCCGGGTGCGCTCGATGCTCATGAAGCTGCGCAACACGGTGACTACGAAGATGATGGCCGTGAGTAGCAGGGTGATCTTGACCGTGTCGTAGCTGAAGAAGTGGATCATCGACGCCCAGCCGGCGGTGATGTCGAGCCCCAACACCGTGCCGTAGAGCCAGGTCCAGAGGACTTCGTTCAGCGCGTAGGTGGCAGCCCAGCAGACGGCCGCTGCACCCAGCAGTGCCCAGCGTCGGGTGGCGGACCGGTCCGGACTCGTCTGGGTCGTCACCGCCGGCCGCCGGCCAGGGCCGGCTGCGGAGCGATCGCGCAGGCGCACGCGCCCGTGCCGGGCACGGGCAAGGCGGCATGGAGCCGGTCCATCGCCCCGTCAGTGAGCTGGTAGTCGATCCAGCGGCCACGCCGAGTGCCGACGATCAGGCCGGCATCACGCAGCACCTTCAGGTGGTAGCTGAGCAGGTTCGCCGGAATCTCCGGCTCGGTCCGCAACTGGCACACGCACCGCTTCTCCCCCGACAACTGGGCGATCAGCTGCCAGCGGATCGGATCCGCGACTGCGCCCAGCAGCGAGATCGATACTTCAATCATATTTGATTCAACCACGGTTGAAGTATAGTCCTCTCGGACTCGTTCGCTGGCGTTCGCACTGATGCGGGTCCCGTCGCCACAGCCACTCGGACTGGCCAGGCGCACACTGGGGGCATGGGTGTGAGCCGGTCAACGCTGGACGCGCTCCGCCGGGTGTGTGACTGCTGCGCAGTGCCGGGCCCCCAAGGCTGACCCTGCCCTCCCGGCAGGCGCCCCTGCTGCCGCGCGCCTCAGGCGGCGGGAACCAGCTCGGCGACCAGCGCCTCGACGCGACGGCGGATCTCATCGCGGATGGGACGCACCGCCTCGAGGCTCTGACCGGCCGGGTCGTCCAGCACCCAGTCCTCGTACCGCTTGCCCGGGTAGAACGGGCAGGTGTCGCCGCAGCCCATTGTCACCACGACATCGGAAGTCCTCACGGCGTCGGTGGTGAGGATCTTGGGCTGCGCCGCAGCAATGTCGATGCCCTCCTCGGCCATCGCGGCCACAGCGACCGCGTTGATCGAGTCCGCGGGCGCCGACCCCGCGGACAGCACCTCGACGCGATCTCCGCCCAGGTGGCGCAGGTAGCCGGCCGCCATCTGGGAGCGGCCGGCGTTGTGGATGCAGACGAACAGGACGGTGGGCTTGTTCATTCTCAATGCTCCTTGCTGGTGACCGCCTCCCGGTGAGGCTTGACGGCAACGATAGCTCAGCTATTGTTGAGTCAACAAGTATGGAGGTACCGATGAATGAACTGGAGGCCCGGGCCCGGGCCTATGCCGCACTGGGCGACCCGTCCAGACTGGCCGTCATCGACCTCCTCGCCCGTGCCGACCTCGCCCCGGGCGAGCTCGGCGCACGCCTGGACATACCGACCAACCTGATGGCCCACCACCTCCAGATCCTCGAACAAGCAGGACTGGTCGTCCGCCGCCGCTCCGAGGGTGACGGCCGCCGCAGCTACGTGCTGCGTACCGCTGCCTGCAACCGACTCATCGGCGCCGGTAGTCACGTCCCGCGTCCGCGCCGAGTCGCGTTCATCTGCTCGCACAACTCCGCCCGCTCGCAACTCGCCGAGTCCTATTGGCGCACGATCAGCGACATCCCGGTCGTCTCCGCGGGCACCCATCCCGCCGCGCGCGTCCACCCCCGCGCCGTCGCGGTGGGCCGCCGGCACGGGCTCGACCTGGCCCACGCGGCACCCAAGCTCGCCCGGGACGTCCTGACCGGCGGCGAACTGGTGATCGCGGTGTGCGACCGCGCCTACGAAGAACTCGACGCACAACCACTGCACTGGTCGGTCCCCGACCCGGCCCTCGATGACAACCCGGCCGCGTTCGAGACGGCCTACAACGACGTCACCAGCCGTGTGGACCTCCTCGCGGCCAGCCTCGAAGGAGACCCGACATGACCGTCCACCCCGTGTCCGAGCGCACCTGGGAAAGCCTCCGAGCCGACGAGAAGCTGGTGCTCAGGCAAGCCGCCGCGCGGCTCGCCGACGAGTTCGCCGGCTTCTACGGCCCCGAGACCATCGAACGGTTCCTCGCCAGCTCCTTCGATCAGTTCGCCGACCACGCAACCGTCACCAAGTTCCTTCCCCTGCTCGCCGAACGCTTCGCTCGGCAACGCCTCCATGCCCTGGCCCGGATCGAAGGACTGCACGCCGACGGCAAACCCGTCGTGCTGTTCTTGTGCACCCACAATGCCGGCCGCTCCCAGATGGCACTCGGCTTCTTCCAGGCGCTCACCGGCGACAGTGCAGTCGCCTGGTCCGGCGGCTCCGAACCCGGAAGCCACGTCAACCCCGTCGCCATCCAGGCCATGGCCGAACGCGGCATCGACATCTCGCACGAGTTCCCCAAACCCTGGACCGACGAAACCGTCCGCGCCGCCGACGTCGTCA
>DAINOM010000034.1:0-25611 GCA_036735445.1 Propionicimonas sp. | reverse complement strand
CCTCCAGGATCCGCGAGCCGCAGGTCGTGGGCGCGCCGGTCATGGTGAAGATGTCCTTCATCGCCAGCGGGACACCGGCGAGCGGGCCCAGCGGCTCCCCCGCGACCCGCCGGGTGTCGACGGCATCGGCGGCCGCCAGCGCGCGCTCGGTGTCGACGTGCAGGAAGGCCTTGATCTCGCCGTCGACGGCGCCGATCTGGTCCAGGTGCGCCTGGGTCACCTCGCGCGCGCTGAGGTCCCCGGAGGCGATCCGTCCGGCGAGTTCGGCCGCCGTGGTCCGCAACAGGCTCTCTGCGGTGCCGCTCACGCCTCCTCCCCCAGGATCCGGGGGACGCGGAAGCGTCCGTCCTCGACGGCCGGCGCCGCGGTGAGCACGGCGTCGCGCGGGAGCGAGGGGGTGACCACGTCCTCGCGGAACACGTTGGTCAGCGGCAGTGCGTGCGACGTGGGCGGCACGTCGGCCGCAGCCACCTCCTGCACGCTCGCCACCGAGGACAGGATGACGTCCAGCTGCGGCGCCAGGTGCGCGAGTTCTTCATCGGTGAGCCGAATCCGGGCCAATTCCCCGAGTCGGGCCACGTCTTTGGCGGTCAAGGCCACGGTGTGCTCCTGCTTAGCGATTCCGGCGTGCCGGGTGCGGGTCGCCCACTTTACCGGTGCCGTTTGACACCGTTGTAACACCGATACGCCACACTGGCTGGCGTGTTCCTGATGCGCGTGGTCCTGCCTGACCGGCCCGGTTCCCTCGGGGCGGTCGCCACCGTCATGGGCACGGTCGGCGCCGACATCCTCGCTGTCGAGATCGTGGAGAAGTACGAGGGCTACGCCGTCGACGACTTCGTCCTCGAACTGCCGGTCGGCAACGCGCCCGACGCCTTGGTCACGGCGTGCACGTCCGTCCCCGGCGTGGAGGTGGTCTGGCTCTCCCACTACCCCGAGGGCTGGGGACTGCAGGCCGACGTGGACGTGCTCAACGCCATGACCGAGGATCCCGACCACGCCGAGGAGATCCTGACCCTGGAGGCGCCGCAGGTGTTCCGGGTCACCTGGGCGGTCCTGGTAGACCCCGTGGCCGGCAGGGTGCTCGCGCAGACCGACCTGGCCCCTGATCTGGACGGCACCGGCATCGCGGCGCTCGGCGACCTGACGGGCTCCCGGATCGGCGAGCTGCCCGACGGCTGGCTCCCCGGCTGGGGCGAGACGCTGGTCGCCGTGGCGCCCTTCCGCAACGACGCCTCGATCGTGCTGGCCCGCCGCGGCGGGCCGGAGTTCCTGAAGTCGGAACTCGCGCGGTTGCGGCATCTGGCCGCGCTCGCCCAGTAGCGCGACCCGCGCAGTTCCGCTCGCCGTCATAGGCCCTCGCTCCTGACGCACTTTTCCGGTTTCCGCACACGAGCGCCACCGCCCGGTCCAAGATGAGCGTGCATCCTGCACAACACCCCCCGGGAGCCCTGATGGCCATGAAGCCTCCGCGGCGCACTCGCGCCGCGTTCCGTTCGCTGAACCTCATGCTGGTGTCCGCCCTCGTCGCCCAGCTCGTGCTGGTCACCGGCGTCCTGAATGCGGCCCCGGCGTTCGCCGGCCCCCCGACGCGGACACGGTGGGAGAAGGACATCCTCAACAAGATCAGCCACACGCATATGCGTGTCTCAACAACGAGCCTTTGTGCCGTCGTCTATGCCAAGACACTATGCGCGACCACCCGATTCTGGTAGCATCGCCGATGCTTAGCCCTTTCTGCGCGGACACATTTACTCAGGCCAAAGACAGGATGTCCACCGAAAAGGGCTTGGCACAGGCAACCCACCCCGTGCGCGGCGTTCCTCAGCTGTCGTGCGCCCAAAGAACGGAGTCCTTCCATGAAGGCCGCACTAGTTTCAACGCTGGCGATCAGTCTCTGGGTCGCTACCTTCCTCTCAGCCGGCCCGGCGTACGCTGCGCCAAGGGAACGCGGTGCTGCCGACACCGTCGCCCTCGTGGCCAAGGCTGATCCCACAACCCGCCCGAAGGGTCGACTTCACATCGAGAAGGGATCGATTACCGCCGGGAAAATTGCGGTGAAGATTGACAACACCACACCTGCGGAATCTGTGGGCCCCAATGAAGTCGTGACAGGATTGGGCGCTGACTACGTGGCACGTCCAACCGAAGGCGGGCTGCAAGTCGTCGCAGTAGTCGACGAAGCGGCTGACCTCACTCAGTCTTATCAACTCGTCGGCAAGAGCCTTGAGCTTCTTCCTTCGGGTTGGGTGGCCGTCAGAGACGACCCGAATGGTCGGCCTGTCGCACTCGTCGCTGCCCCGTGGGCGGTTGACTCGACCGGGGCGAGCCTGCCAACCACCTTCGCCGTGAAGGGTGACGTCATCACACAGACCACCATTGCCCCATCTGGGACCGTCTTCCCCGTGGTGGCCGATCCGAAAATCTCATGGGGGATTCTCGGCGCGGACGTGACCTACACGAAGAGTGAGACGAAGACCATCGCCGGCTACACCGGCTACGCTGCAACGGCGGCCGCCGCGTGCGCGTTCATCCCGGGCGTGTTAACTACCGTAGCCTGCGCCGCACTGATGACCATCTGGAGCACAATGCTCGACAAGACCTTCAACAACGCCGCCGCCAACGGGAAGTGCGTGAAGATGTTCGTGCCGTACACGGCGGTGCTCTTCCCTACCGCGACACTGTCAACAGTCAAGTGCCCCTAGGGGTTTAGGCCCCGCCCGTAGTGGACGCATTGAGGAGGCGCAGCCGTTGCTCACTGCGCCTCCTCAATTCATCTCGCTGCCATGTTGGTTGACGCTCGGGCAACCAAGTGGGATAGTGTAGGCAATGCCTCACAGCTTGGAGATCGCTCATGGACGACAATCAGTCGCTTACGCCCAATGACGCGCGCGCCAGTCTAGACATCGCCGATGGGGCACGTAGCGCAGTCGTTGCGACAACCAGGCAACCTGTCTGGCCGGTCCTAATGCTCGCTGCAGCTATCGGCGCCTGCATTGGCCTTCTGAGTCTCGGCGACTCTACTGCGACGACGGTTGGTCAGATCCTGCTTCTCGCTGCTCTTGTCGGATTCGCACTGCTTCGGGATCGGTTTGCGCGGACACGCGGCGAGATCTTCGACAAGCGCTTCTTGGGGGCTGTCGCCCTGAGATTCGTGCCGGGCTGGATTGTGTTCGGCGCGCTCACCACGGTGAAGCCGCCGCCGAGCTGGCAGCCTTGGTACGCAATCGGGCTTGGGCTGGCCGCCGCGGGCGCCGCCTACTTGGCTTACGCCTGGGCCGACAACTACCGGGCCAGGCGCCTCGCCGCCGGTGACTACGACCCTTCCGATCTAGCGTGATCGCAAGTCCCACCCCCGCACGGTTCGACGAGCTGATCCACTTCCCGACACGACTCCGGATAACCGCCGCCACTGCCATCGCTGCCGAGATCGAGTTCAGCGCACTTGAGGATGCCCTCGGCATCTCCACGTCGCTGCTGTCCAAACAGCTTCGTATCCTCGCCGAAGCCGGATATGTCGCCCTCGACAAGCGCGCGCAGGTGGTCGGTCGGCCCCGCACTTGGGTACGCCTCACACCTACCGGCAGCAAGGCATATCTCGGCCACGTCGAAGCCCTGAGACAGCTCACCAACTCCCGCTAGCTCCAACGGCGCCGTGCGAGGCACAACGACGTGACGAGCTTGCCTGACGCCGAGGTCATTGATCGCCCGGCTCTTCGTCGCCCTCAATGGTGCTGGCGGTCGCGTGTCCTCCTCGACCTAGCGTGGCCCCTTACGGGGACCTGCCCGCTGACCCGCTTTTCCGGTTTCCGCACACGAGCGCCACCGCCCGGTCCAAGATGAGCGTGCATCCTGCACAACACCCCCCGGGAGCCCTGATGGCCAAGAAGCCTCCGCGGCGCACTCGCGCCGCGTTCCGTTCGCTGTATACCTACGACAACGCCGGCCAACTCACCGGCATCACCCAACACGATGGCGCCGGCAGGATCGGCTACAGCTACGACACATCCGGACGTCGCACCGGAATGACCGACAGCACCGGAGCCACCAGCTGGATCTACCGGGCCGACGGCACCACCAGCAGCATCACCACCCCCGAAGGAGCGGTCTCCTACACCTACGACGACGCCGGACGCCGCACGTCCATGACCCAGCCGCAAGGCACCATCCACTACACCTACGACGATGCCGGACGGCTCGCCAGCGTGTCGGACTGGAACGGTGCGACCAGCAACCTCGCTTTCAACGCCGACGGCCAGCTCACCAAGCTGACCAGGCCGAACCAGGTCACCAGCCGGTGGAGCTTCGACCAGGCCGGCCGGCTGGTCGGCGTCAAGCACGAGAAGGGCAGCAGTGTGCTGGCCTCCTACGCCTACAGCCTGGACGCCGACGGGAACCGCGCCAGCGTCGCCACTCCCGACGGCACCGAAAGCTACCGGTATGACCAACTCGACCAACTCACTGGTGTCACCTACAGCGACGGCAGCACCGCCAGCTACAGCTACGACCCGGCCGGGAACCGCACCAGCCAAACCGCCGCCGGCACCACCACCCACTACAGCTACGACGACGCCTCCCAACTGGTCGGCATCGACGGCGTCACCGTCACCCACGACCAGGCCGGGAACGTGACCGGCATCGGCTCCACCAGCTACGACTGGGACTGGCTCGGCCGCATGGTCAAGATCACCAGCCCCGACGGCACCGCCAGCTACAGCTACGACGGCGACAACCTTCGCATCCAGGCCACCGGTGATACGGCAGCCACCGGCAACCTGCTCTATGACCGGCAGACCGACGCGGCAGCCCCACAACTCATCGCCGACGCCAACGGCGCCTACACCTGGACACCCGCCGGCCAACTCAGCCAACAAACCGCAACCACCACCAGCTACACCCTGGCCGATGCACTCGGCTCCACCCGCGCCCTCACCAACAGCAGCGGGACCGTCACCGCCACCGTCGACTACGACGTGTACGGAAACGTCCGCAACCAGACCGGCACCTGGGGACCCTACGGCTACACCGCAGGCATCCAGACGGGCAGCCTGGTCACCCTTGGCGAACGCGATCTCCGAACCGACATCGGCCAGTTCCTGTCCACTGACCCCGAACGACCCGGAGGCAACGGCGTCACCGGCTGGAACCAATACACCTACGTCACCAACAACCCCACCACCTACATCGACCCCACCGGCCGAGAGGCGATGGTGAGCTACGCCAACTTCGCCAGCCAGGCCGCTGTGACCCTGGTCGGGGCGACCCTGATCACCGGCGAACTCTTGTGGGGATGGGACGCACTTCAACGCTGCCTCGCCAACACCTCCTGCGTACTCCACCCACCCACCGTGACTCAACCAACCAGCGGCGCCGGCAACCCCGCCGCCGCAAACCCCCCATCGATCCAAGACATCTCCAACTCACTCATGACCTGGGCGACAGCCGCACTCTCCGAGACCGCAGCGCGCGCTGCAGCCCAAGCCTGCGAGAAGACCCTGTCCGGGCTCAACCTCGGAACCGACCCCTGCACCCAAAGCAGCGACGTACGGATCTTCTTCGAAGGCGGCGACATCATGGGCCACACCATCCACGCCGCCGCCGCGATCGCCGGCCACCCCGCATGGGCCGAACTGAACAGGATCATTCCGCCTCATGACCGCGAGTGGTACCAGAACCTGCCAGTCTGCAAGGACAAGCCTAGCGGAACGGCATGTGACGAGTACCCATTCGCATCAACCGAACAGGGCGGTCCGTTCGCCAATCCGCCAGTGTCGCTTCTGCCGCTGCCAGCGGGCGAGTCGACGACCCAGGGTGGCAAGCTTATTGGATTTTACAACTCCTGCGGAGTTGCTCAAGGTGCCGGCTTCTATGTGGTGCCCGTTCCAGTCGAAGGAGTTCCAACATTTGGCTACTGTAGAAAGTGACGATAATGAGCGTTTCGGAATCTTGGCGTGCTCTGGCAGAGACCGCTGCCAAGCGAGGACTTCCGCTCGAAGAAGTGCTCAGGCCGGGAGTGTCTTCGGTCAAGCTGGACAAGGCTGAGCGGAAGCTAGGCATTACCTTCCACCCCGATCTTCGGGAGTTGTACGAACAGGCGGATGGACTCCGTAGAATCAGCGGGCATGAAAACGAGCCTTGCCTGCCAGGGTTTGGCTTTCAGAGCCTTAAGAAGTCAATCGATCGGACCCAAGATCTGCGCGATGTTGCCAACGACGTCGACAGCATTGAGTTGTGGCGACAGCAATGGGTGCAGGTGTTCGATCACTTCTACGTGGAGGTCTTCGCAGTTGACTGTACTGATGGTACGGTCTGGTACGCGTGGTGGGAAGCCGGCGAAATTTATCAGGTTGCACCCGATCTGGCCACCTTTTTCAGAATGGCCGCGGAGGCCGCGGACCGCGACAACGTGCACTACCAACTCGATGGTGACTACTTCGAGACGCCTGACGGCGAGGTCTGGAGAGCCCCTATCAAGCGTCCGTGGAGCCCAACGTGAGTCGCTCGCAACGAGGCGGGGGCTTGGGCAGACTGGAGCAATAGATGACGATCGCAGAGCCATGGCAAGTTGTCCTGGAGACCGCGCGGCGACGTGGTCTTCCGCTCGACGAGTTGCTTCGAGCCGGCGTCTCGCCCGCGAAGCTTGACAAAGCTGAGACCAAACTGGGGATTCGGTTCCATCCTGACGTACGCGAACTGTACGAGTTGGCGAACGGGCTCAGGCGAATCCGCGGGCACAACAACGAGCCGAGCCTCTTGGGCTTCAGCTTTCCGAGCCTTCCGGAGGTTGTGCGCCATACCATCGGTCTCCGTGACGCCGCCGAGGAGCACGGGACCGCCGCCGCTTGGCGACCGTCCTGGCTGAAGGTCTTCGACGACAACGACGACGAGTATTTCGTTATCGACTGCAGCGACGGCAGGGTCTGGTACGTGTACTGGGCAGCCGACGAGATCTATCAGGTCGCGCCTGATCTGGCCACCTTCTTCGGCATGGCTGCGGCTGCGGCCGACCGCGACCATGTTCGCTACCAACCGGACGGCGACTATTTCCAGACCCCTGACGGCGAGGTCTGGGAAGCACCCATCAAGACTCCGTGGCGCTCGACTTGAGTCGCTCCCGACTTTGCCGTCCGCCCCCTACACCACCACACCTACGGCTACGACGACGCCGGCAACCAGACCAGCACCACCGACCCTCTCGGCAACGTCTCCAGCACCACCTTCGACAAACTGGGCCGCGTCCTGACCGAGCGGGAGCCGAAGAGCATCAGCCCCAAAGATGCTCAGTACGGTGACGGCCAGTATCTGACCGACATCGCCCCGGGAACCAAGACATGTGCGCAGCTGTCCCACTGCTTCCTCGGCATCCCGTACCAAGGCCGAAAGTTCACCCACTATGGCGAGATCGAGGTGTCAGGGTTGAATATTGTCAAAGGCCGAGACGGCGTCTTCGTGAACCCATCAGGCACGCCACTCAACATAACGCAACGACTCGTGAGCGCTGGGGTGAACTGATGCGATATCAACGAGTCCAGTGGCACCAGAACTCGCCGGAGCTCCCCCGCGTCCTCTACAGCGAGATTGGCGATGACGGCTGGGAGGTCCGCAAGGTGGATGAGTACGCGAACGGACACTGCGACATCGCCGGGGCAGAGATCGAGACGGGGCGTACGTTCCTCGGTCTCGATCGAGTGCCACCCCTCGACGAGATCAACGACGACCCACAATTCGAAGGAGCAGAGATCTCAGCCGACGAGTTCGAGGCGATCTGGGCACATGCGAAGGATGGGTTCGGATTGCCGTGATGATCCTCCGCAACTTGGTGGCGGCCCTGTGCGCCGTCTTCGTGTGGCTCGGAGCCGGGCCCACGGCCACTGCAGCCACCACCAATGACGGGTGAGCGCCTCACGCTTCGATCACTCAGCATAAGCGCCACCACCTACGACAACCAGGGTCGCCAGCCGAACGTCGCGGATCGTGAGCTCGGGCAGGCGTCACCCGCAACTCGTGGCGACTCCGACGTTTCACCTGGTCAAGGACTTCCTGGCCTAACTGCTCAGCCTGGCTGCCACGCGCGCGCCAGACGCCAGCGGCAGACAGACTGTCGATCTCGCTCCCTTCCGCTCGTCGTCGTGGTGAAGGAGGCAGATAGACATGATCACCGCGACCACGACGTTCATCCTCAGTGCGGAGCGAGACGCGCTCACCCGCAGGAAAGCTCACCCGGAGGTGACGACCGAACCACCGCGACGAAGTCGCAAGGCCCTGCCGCTCTCCGTCAGGAGCTTCCTCCGGAGGGTGAGGCTGTCCGTCCCTTCGTCTAGCGTGTCGGCAGCGGTTGTCGATCCGGCGTCGACCGGTTCGTCGTGTAGGTAGCGAGAGAAAGGAACAGGACATGGAATACCTGCTGCTCTACTCGGACGGGGCCGACCCCCAGCCCTACGATCCGGCCCTGGACGACATCGGCGACTGGGTCACCGACCTGATCGACCGCGGCATCTCCGAGTACGGCGAACGCCTTCGGCCGGGCCAGGACGCCACGATGGTCCGGGTGCGGGACGGCCGCGTGCTCGTCACGGAGGGTCCGTTCACCGAGGCCAGGGAGTGGGTCGGCGGCTTCGACATCATCGAGTGCGCCGATCTGGACGAGGCGATCCGGGTCGCGTCCAGGCACCCCGCGGCCCGCTTCGGTACCGCCGAAGTACGTCCGTTCGTGCCGTCCGCGGACGGCGCCCGCGTGGTTCCGCCGGGCTTCCCCGAGCGTCCGACCAAGGGCAAGCGCTACCTGATGCTGGTGTGCGTCGACCCGGACGCTCCCGCTGGGCCGCCCACCGACCCCGACGCCTGGGTCGGCGAGATGGACTCCCGTGGCGTCCGCCTGTTCGGGCAGGTGCTCCAGCCACCCTCGGACGCCACCTTCGTCAGCACCCGCGGCGGCAAGGTGCTGCTCGGCGACGGCCCGTTCAGCGAGGCGAAGGAGTGGATCGCCGGTCTGGACCTCATCGAGGTCAGCGGGCTCGACGAGGCGATCGAGGTGGCAGCCGCGCACCCCATGGCCCAGGGCGGGCTGATCGTGCTGAACCCGGTGTGGTCCTTCGACCCCCAGGAGGACCACGTCGCCCGCGCCGACCGGGAGGCACCGCTGCGCGACACCCGCACCGAACCCACCGTGGAGGCGGTCCGCTGACTGGCGACACCGAGCGTCCGGCGGCCGGGCCCGACCCGGCCGTCGACGCCGCCGTCCGCGCAGCCTTCGAGGCCGAGTGGGCGCGGGTGGTGGCCACCCTGATCCGCCGGACCGGCGACTGGGACGTCGCCGAGGAGGCCGCAGCCGGCGCCTTCGAGCGCGCCGTCGTGACCTGGCCGCGGGACGGCGTGCCGCGCAATCCAGGGGCCTGGCTGACCACCGCCGCCCGGAACCTCGCCCTCGACCGGCTCCGGCGGCGCGGCGTCGAGGCGGACAAGCTGCGGGAATGGAGCACGATGGAAGACCCGAGCGCGGAGTCGTCGCCGGATCCCGCGGAGTCCGTCACCGACCACGACTGGGACGACCGGCTGCGCCTCATCTTCACCTGCGCGCATCCCGCCCTCCCGCTGGAGTCACGGGTCGCGCTCACGCTGCGAACGGTCGCCGGACTGACCACCGCCGAAGTGGCCCGGGCCTTTCTGGTCAGCGAGTCGACGATGGCACAGCGGATCGTCCGGGCGAAGGCGAAGATCGCCAACGCCCGGATCCCCTACCGCGTACCGGAGCCGGAGGAATTGCCCGAACGGCTGGACGGGGTCCTCGCCGTCCTCTACCTGGTCTACAACGAGGGCTACGCAGCCAGTTCAGGCGACAGCCTGCAACGCCTCGACCTGGCGGCGGAGGCGATCCGGCTCGTCCGGTTGCTGGCCGGCCTGCTGCCACACCCGGAGGTCACCGGACTCCTCGCCCTGATGCTGCTGCAACACGCACGTGCCGTGGCGCGGGTCGACGCGGCCGGCGACCTCGTCCCGCTGGAGGATCAGGACCGCTCCCGCTGGGATGCCGCCGAGATCGCCGAAGGTCTGCGGCTGCTCGCCGAGCCGGCCGCGGCCGGTCCGTACCGCCTCCAGGCCGCCATCCAGGCGGTGCATGCGAGGGCAGCGTCCGCGGCAGCCACGGACTGGCCGGCCATCCTCGCCGCCTACGACCAGCTTCCCGACTCACCAATCGTGGCGCTCAATCGCGCGATCGCGCTGGGCATGGCGACCGGTCCTCGCGAGGGACTGGCGGCACTGGAGCGGCTCGCCGCGTCCGGTCGGTTGCCCGCCCACCACCTGCTGCCCGCGGCGCAGGCGGACCTCAGTCGCCGGGCCGGTCTGCTGGACGCTGCCGCGGCCCACTACCGCGCGGCGATCGAACTCGCCCCCACCGGGCCGGAGCGCCGCTACCTGGAGCGCCGCCTCGCCGCGCTCACCGGATGAGCCTTACCGAAGGCGCCGGCCAGTTCCCGCGCTTGCTGCGTCCAGCGTAACGGCGTACTACTTCGCGTCCCCGTTCTGCTTCGACTCTCCGGTCTTGCCCGTGTCCTCCGCGCCCTCCGACTTGCCGGCCTTTGCCTCAGCTGCGGCCCTCGCAGCCTCGGCCACATCCGTGGTCGGGGCGGCGACGGTTGACGCCGCAGGCGCGGATGGGCCGGTCCCTGGCGCCGCCGGAGCGGCCTGTGAGAGGACCGTCGTCACCGCGGCCTCGGACGGCACGACACGATCGGGCCACGGATAGGTGACGTTCGAGTCCTCTGGTCCGCTGGGCAGCCTTGGCGCATTCGCAACACTGGCCCCCGCGCCCATGCAACGTTCGCCGAGAATCGTCTCGGCGAACACGCCGCTGGACGCGGTGCTGGTCAGCACCAGGCTCGGCGCACCGCCGACTCCTGCAGCCTTCCGCTCCTCCTCAGACAGGTTGTCGGGCGCCGTCGCGAACGCGATGTGGCCCGCCACCACCCCGAGTGGCTCGAAGGCGATCGGCAGCACCTTCTTCAGGTCCGCCGGGAGCGTCGCTCCACTCTCGGTCTTCTCGGCGTCCACCCCCATCGCCGGCACTTCCACGCGGGCCCGCTCCGCCAACCTCTGGAACCGTGTCGCGCTGTCCAGCCGCAGGTCGATCGCCAGACGGTAGTAAGCCCGGTTCTGGTTCAGGTGGGCGAGGAGTCGGGTGGCGTCCGTCGCCTCCGGACCCGCCGGAGCGGGCGTTGCCGAGACGATCGGCTCGTCTGCCGGGCGCGGCGGCAGCAGAACCGGATCCTCTCGCAGGTTCAGGCGCAGATCCCTCTCCTCGTGAAGCGGCACGTGACTTCCATCGGCGAGCACGGCGTTGAGCTGAAGCGACTCGATGACGGCGAGTTCGTCGTCAACGATTCCGGGGTTCACGAACGTCAGCCGAGCGCCCCCGTACCGGCGAAGTGGTCGATCGACCTCGATGGACACGTCGTATGTCGTGGACACAGAGGTTTCCCGCAGTTGTTGGGACGGCCAGTGGTCCGCCTGACCGTCGTGGAAGCAGACGGCAATCTCCACAAACGACCCGCGCCCCTTGCCCGGGTCACTGAAGTGCACCTTTCCCGTGATCCTCTGGACCACGCGCTGGTCCTCCGGCTCGCCGGGCTGCGGAGCGGCCGGGGTGGACCCAAAGCCCGCCGCCACCCGATCCAGCAGGGTTTCCAGCTCGCGATCGAGGAGCGCGGTCGCCAATGCCGTTCGATGGAGGAAGGCATCCTCAGTGGTGAAGTCGATCGCCACCCGGTCGATCGGGATCAGCACGACCGGACGACAGTCGGCCACGACCGTGGCGACTCGCCATTGCCGGGCGATTGAGAAAGTGGCGAGGTTCAGCGACTTGTCACTCAGGTTGCGCAGCGCCAGCAGAGAGCGGGTATCCCGCACCGTGCCCGTCGTCTGCACTCCGGAACTGGCGCTTCCGTCGCGCCGGAAACCCAGGTCCCGATCGAAACGATCACTGAGTACTCGCTCGACGGCGCTCTGCTTCTCCGCCTGGGAGACACCGTTCGACCAACTCGCGCCGAACTGGACGGTGCCGGTCAACGTCTCCACCAGCGAGCGCACGGGATCGGTGAAAGCTGTGGTCGAGGACTGCTCGCGCGTGCCGCCCAAACCCGCGTTCACAGCCTTGCCGGTGACCTTGGCGCCTGCGTGCTCCGTCGTGGTTTCGGCGCTTTTCGCCTCGCCCCTCTGCGCCTGCCGCTCGTCGCGGCTGTCTGTGATCGCCTCGCCCTGAGAGCGCGACGCAGCCGTCCCGACGGTCGAATCGGCGAGCGCGGAGTCGGCGTATGGCCCGAGCACCCGGGTGTCGATCCAGTCGTCGGCGGCCCAGCCGACCGGCTCACGTGAGATCTCGTAGTCCACCGCGCGCGCGGCGACCCACCCATCGTGCAGGAGCAGGCTGTCGGAGCCCAGGTCGAAGTAGCGCACGGTCATCCGCTCCAGCGCATGGCTCATCGGAAGCGCACCCGCGAGCAGCATGCCGACCTTCCCCGGGTTCGTCTCGACATCGGAGGCCTTCACCAAGCCCTCGTACGCCGGCGCGCCCTGTGGCCGCTCGCCCACCGTGCGAGGTTGCTCCCCCGACAACCGAGAGTTCACGAACTCCCGCACCGACGCGATGGCCGGTTCGTCCAGTGCTGTCATCGCTGACAACGCGATCGAGTCGGAGCCGACCAGGTCCAGCTCAGGCTGAGCCAGCTCCCACGCCCTGTCACCGATCTTGACGACCAGCTTGCTGGTGTCACTCGGCGCGACGATCTTCACCCGCGAGCCCGTGATGGTCTGGCTGACTAAGGTCTCGTCGTCAATGATTGCTTCGAGCGGACTCGCTTCGACTTCGGTGTCGATCTCGTCCAACTCAACCTCGACGGAGGTCACATCGTTCATGATTCCGCACCCCCTGTTGTGCAGATCACTACCGGCGTTTCTGACTCTACCGCCGCCGAGCGCCGAGGGTCGAGACCACCGAGTTCACCAATCCCCCACTCACCGGATGAGCGTGTAGATCCAGTAGCCGTAACCGACCACCGCCGCGGTGACCAAGAAGACCGCGAGGATCGTCCACCAGCGCATCCGCCGCTTCTTGCGCGTGGTGGGGACGTCGAGCGGCCCCCACTCCCCCAGCTGCGGACGCACGCGCGGCGGCGCGCCCACGTTCAGGTTCAGGTCGGAGTTCAGGCCCTCTGGCACGACGCAATCCTAGCCAGTGACCGCGTCGGGCCCCCCGGTGAGCAGCAGCTCGAAGCCATCGGCGTCCAGGATCGGCACCCCCAGGGCAACCGCCTTGTCGTACTTCGAGCCGGCGCTCTCGCCGGCCACGACGAAACTGGTGCGCGCGGAGACCGACCCGGCCGCCTTGCCGCCTCGGGACTCGATCGCCTCGGTCGCGCTGTCCCGGGTGTAGCCGGGCAGCGATCCGGTGACCACCACCGTCAGTCCGGCCAGCGTCTGCGGCGGGCCTGCCTCGACAGCCTTCGGCTCGTCGGCCAGCCGGCAGCCGGCGGCCCGCCACTTCTCGACGATCGCGCGGTGCCAGTCGACGGTGAACCACTCCACGATCGCTGCGGCCAGCGTGGGGCCGATGCCCGAGACGGCGCTCAGCTCCTCCACGCTGGCCGACTCCAGCGCGTCGATGCTCGGGAAGGCCGCGGCCACGTCGGGTGCCACCCCCTTGCCGACGTGCCGGATCGACAGCGCCACCAGGAACCGGGTGAACGGGCGGCTCTTGGCCGCCTCCAGGTTGTCCAGCAGCTTGCGCCCGTTGGCGGACAGCTTGCCGTCCTTGGTGGTCAGCACCCCGGCGGCGACCAGCTTCTCCTCGGTGAGGTCGAACAGGTCCCCCTCGTCGGCCAGCAGGCCGGCGCTCAGCAGCGCGTCCGCCGACTGCCAGCCGAGCACCTCGATGTCCAGCGCCTGCCGCGAGGCCAGGTGGAACAGCCGCTCCCGCAACTGCGACGGACAGGAGCGCTGGTTCGGGCAGCGGATGTCCGCGTCCCCCTCCTTCTCCGGCCGCAACTCGGTGCCGCAGGCCGGGCAGTGCGTGGGCATCACGAACTCGCGCTCGGTACCGTCCCGCAGTTCGGCCACCGGGCCCAGCACTTCGGGAATCACGTCCCCGGCCTTGCGCAGCACCACCGTGTCACCGATCAGCACGCCCTTGCGCTTCACCTCGGACGCGTTGTGCAGCGTGGCCATCTCCACCGTCGAACCCGAGACGAACACCGGTTCCATCACCGCGTAGGGGGTGACCCGACCGGTGCGACCGACATTGACCCGGATGTCGAGCAGCTTCGTGGTCACCTCCTCCGGTGGGTACTTGTACGCGATCGCCCAGCGCGGCGCGCGCGAGGTGTGCCCCAGCTTCGCCTGCAGCCCGCGGTCGTCCACCTTGATCACCACGCCGTCGATCTCGTGCTCGACCGAGTGGCGGTGTTCGCCGTAGTGCGCGATGAACGCCTTCACCTCGTCGGTGCTGTGGCACACCTGGACGTGGTCGGACGTGGGCAGCCCCCAGCCACGCAGCAGCTCGTAGCCGTGGGACTGCCGGTCGAGGTCGGGCCCGGAGTACTCGCCGACGCCGTGGACCAGGAAGTGCAGCCGCCGCTGGGCGGTGACCTTCGGGTCCTTCTGCCGCAGCGAACCGGCCGCGGAGTTCCGCGGGTTGGCGAACGGCGCCTTGCCCGCCGCGACGAGGCCCTCGTTCAGGGTGGCGAAGTCCTCCACGCGCATGAACACCTCGCCGCGGACCTCGACCACCTCGGGGATGTCGGTGCCGGCGAGTTGGGTGGGGATCGCCTCGATCGTGCGGACGTTGGCGGTCACGTCCTCGCCGACCGTGCCGTCGCCGCGGGTGGCTGCGCTGACCAGCCGGCCGCTGCGGTAGACCAGGTCGAGCGCCAGCCCATCGATCTTCAGCTCGCACAGATAGCCGGACGCGGCCACGTCCTCACCCGCCAGCGACCCGGCCCTGACCAGCCACTTGTCGAGTTCATCGAGGGAGAACACGTTGTCCAGGCTCATCAGCGGCACCAGGTGCGTGACGGGCGAGAAGGTGGCGCTCGGCGCCCCGCCGACCTGCTGCGTGGGACTGTCCGGCGTCCGCAGTTCGGGGTGGGCGTCCTCCAGGTCGATGAGCTCCCGCATCAGCACGTCGAACTCCGCGTCCGCCACGAGGGGGGCGTCCAGCACGTAGTAGCGCCAGCGATGGTCGGTGATCAGGTCGCTCAGCTCGGCGTGCCGGGCCCGGTCGGCGTCGTCGGTCATGGCGGAAATCTAGCAACGTCCCCCGACACCATCCCCACCCACCGGCGACCCGCGTCGTCTGGTTCACTGGACGGATGGCGCGCACGATCTACTACACCGCGACCACCCTCGACGGGTTCATCGCCACCGACGACCACTCGCTGGACTGGCTGCTGTCCAGGGAGGGCGGCGAGGCCGGCCCACTGGGCTACGAGGCGTTCATCGCCGGCATCGGCGCGATCTGCATGGGCGCGCACACCTACGAGTGGGTCCACCGCTACAGCCACGGTCCGGACGGCGAGGTGACCTCGGCCTGGGCCTACGAGCAGCCGAGCTGGGTGTTCACCCACCACGAGCTGCCGCCGTGGCCGGGCGCGGACCTCCGTCCCACCTCGGCCCCGATCCCGGCCGTGCACGCCGAGATGACCGCCGCCGCCGGGGGACGCGACCTGTGGGTCGTCGGTGGCGGCGACCTGGCCGGACAGTTCCTCGACCACGGCCTGCTCGACGAGGTCATCGTCAGCATCGCCCCCGTGACGCTGGGGTCGGGCAAGCCGCTGCTGCCCCGGCACGCCGAGCTGCGCCGCCGGGAGACCATGCCCAGCGGCGAGTTCGTCGCGGCACGCTTCGAGGTCGTGCGGTAGTCCGAGGCCTCAGACCGGATCCACCGCCCGAGCGCGTCTCGACAAGCTCGACGAACGGTTGGTGGTGGTCGGGACGAAGCGGAGTTCGGTGGGTCGGGCTCAGGCGCCGTCGAACCGGATATCGACGGACGCGGCGCCCCGAAGCGGCCCGAGTTGCGCGGCCTCGTCCGCCAACCGGTCGCGGTCCCCGGTCGACAGCTGCCCGAACGTCGTCACCGCGAGGTTCAGCCTCCCGCCGCTCCTGCGGGGTCGCCAGACCCCTGCGATCCGGCCGTCCACGAGCACGGTGCCCGGCTCTCCGACCGGCTTCCACACGTCCCGGTGATGCGGCTCCGCCAGGATCGTGTCCCGGTCCCGCAGCTGGGTGTAGGGGTCGCGCGGCGGCAGCAGGCGAACCCCCTGCGGCATCGGCGAGGAACGCAGCGCAGCCACGTCCGCGGTGAGGATCCACGACGTGCCCCGGAAGTCGACCTCGGTCAGTTCGTCCTCGACCAGGGTCCACCACGGATCGGTGTCGCCGGCGCGGACACCCAACCACGCGGCGAACTGCCCACGAGTGGACGGGCCGTAGCAGCGCAGGTAGCGACGCAGCACTTCCGCGCGCGCCGCGTCCGGGTCGACCCGCGGGATGGGCCCGCCGAGCCACTCCGTGACCAGCACGAACGGCGCCCTGTTGCCCGCGCGCGGCGCGAAGCAGACCACTCCCTGCAGCGCGAGGATGCGCAGGCAGAAGTGCACCACGCCCTCCCCCAGCGGTTGACCCTTCGCGTAGGGGCCTTCCTGCCGCCACGCCGCGCGCTGCTCCTTCGGCAATCGGCCACTGACCCGTTCGGCGACCTCGGCGCCCAACTCGCCGATCGCGAGCCGGCGCCCGGACAGCACTCCCTCGAGCTCTGCCCCGGTCAGCTCGACGGCTTCACCCAGGCTGAGCTCCAGCCGGTCGAGCGCCGGCACGACGCCGGGCAGGAAGTGCCGTCCCGCCTCCTCCGTCGGAGGCAGCACGCCCGTGGTGTACACCGGCGCGTCGGCTGTCGGGAAACAGAACGGGGCGCCACGCAGGCTCCAGGTCTGCAGCAGGCTCTTGTCCGCGAGGGCCGACTCCAGCCCGTCCGCGGTGACGCCCCGAACCCTGGCGTGCAGCGCGAGCAGCGCTGACCCCGGCGGACTGTCCTGCACCGCACAGCGGCCGGCGGCGTCCAGCAGGCCCGGTTCGGGCAGTCGCTCGCTGAGCTGGTGGGCGCCGAGCCGGAACGCGATCACCTCGTCCCGGGAGGGCTCGACGCGCACGGCCACGTCAGACCTCGCCGGCGAGCCAGGGCGACGTCCGCACGGCGGTGCCGTTCTTCACCTGGAAGTGGCCGCCGTAGCCCGTCCGCTCCGCCCCGGCCCAGCCGGCGACCAGGATCGTGTTCACCTCACGGTCGTACGCGCCGGCGTCGGCCCGCCAGCTCAGTTCCGCGTGCGCCACGGCACCCGGCGCCAGGCGGACCGGCTTCGCGGCCGCGTCCTGGCCGTCCCAGCCCCCGCCACGACTGAGCTTCACCCGCACGTTGTTGCCGAGCAGGTCGGCGAAGGCGACGTCGGGGAAGCCCTTGAGCACGCAGGGCTCGTCGCCGTCGTTCACCGCGGCGATCAGCGCGTACCGCCCGCCCGCCGCCGCGTCCATGCCCTGGTAGGTGACCCGGATCGCCGACTCCTTGCACCGCCCCGCGAAGGCCCGATCGGGTCTGGCGTTGCGCGGCAACGGCGGGTCGGACGGATCACTCGACGGGACGGACGCGGCCGCGGTCGGCCGCTCGACTGCCGGAGCCGGATCCTCGCTCACGGCGATCACCGCGGCGGCGCGGGCCAGGCTCCCCGCCGACCAGATCGTCGCCAACAGGAGCGTCGCCGCCACGCCGATCCGGGCGTACCTGGGCGCCCCGGTCGTCGCCCGCGGCTGCGGCGGCGCCAGCCAGACGGTGACCGCGGCAGCGGCGAGGCCGGCCGTCAGCGTCCACGGGACCGCGACGCTCGCGACCGCCGCCACTGCCGAGGCGGTCGCCCTGCCGGAGGCCGGCCCGGCTGCAGCCGACAGGCGGCCGAGTTCGATCGCGCCTGCGACCACGAGTGCGGCGACCCCGGCGCCTGCCCACAGCAGCAGGAAGCGGCGTCCGCGTCGCCCTCCACGCACGGCATGGAGCACGAGGTACGACAGCAGGGTGGTCGCGAGCACCAGGGTCAGGGTGGCCGCCTGCCGTACCGGACCCGACTCGCCATCGGTGAGGTCAGGCACCAGCAGCGCGAGGACGTCCCGGGCCGGAGAGCCCGTCCGATGGACCGCGCCCGAGGCCCACAGCAACCCGAACGAGACCGCGGGCAGGCTCAGCCAGCCGAGCCACCGCCAGCCCTGCGCCCCTTCGCGTGCCACCCCGCCAGTATTCACGACGACCGGAAATACGTCTCAGCCCAGCTCGGCGGCAACCTGCTCCGACACCTTGGCCAGCACGTCGAAGCCGCGGCTCACCTCGGTCGGTGTCCAGCCCGCCAGACCGCAGGCCGGAGTGAGCACCAGCTGCTCCAGGCGCGGACCGATCCGCTCCACGGCCGTGAGCACCCGGCGGCGCACGGCGTCCACGCCCAGCGGACGCGGCTCGCCGCCCGTGGGCAGGCAGCCCAGGTACAGCCCGGTCCCGGCGTCCGCGGCGGCGGCCAGCGGGTCCCAGTCGTCCGCGCCGATCTGGTCGACGTCCAGGGAGAGGGCTCCGAAGCCGGCGGACGTCCCGTCGCCGTCCCGCAGCGCGGCGGCGGGCCAGCCACCGTCCCAGGCTGCGCAGCTGTGCAGTACGGTGCTCACCGCCAGCCCGCGACGGGCCGGCTCGGCGGTGATCCAGCGCAGCGAGCGGCACAGCTCCGGCAGGTCCACCGCGCGGTGCCGGAAGAAGCCACCGGGTGTCGGCACGGCACCGGCGGCGACGGCGGGCAGGGACGGCTCGTCGACCTGCAGCACGAGGCTCAGCCCCGGCAGTCGCCGGGAGACATCGGCCAGCAGTTCGCCGACCCCGTCCGCCAGCGACTGGGCGAGGTCGCGCCGGGCGCCCGGGTCGGCCAGCACGCGGCCGGCGTGGGCGACGCCGAGGGACGCGGCGAGCGTCCACGGGCCGGTCACCGCCACCTTGAACGAGCCGGCGTAGCCGTCCGCGGCCTCCTCGAGCCGGTCGAGGTCGTCGCGCCAGGTCGCCCGCGCCCGCCGCTGGTCCACGCCGGGAGCGTCGGCCAGCCGCCACTCACCCGCACTCAACTCGGCCGGCAGCCCGGACGGCAGCCCGAGGCCCCGGACGATCATCGCGGCCCACGGCCCGCGGGCGGGCAGTTCCGGCAGGTACGGCCGGTCGGGCACCTTGTCGAAGGTCATCCGCAGCGCGGCGCCGTAGTCGGTGCCGGGCAGCGAGCCCAGGCCGGTGAAGGCGACCATCACGCCTCCGTGCGCGCGATCGTCGCGCTGCCCACGACGCGGTCGCCGTCGTAGTGGACGGCCGCCTGGCCGGGAGCGATCCCGTACGCGCGCTCGTCGAGCTCGATCCGGAGGCCGGCACCGGCGGCGGTGATCGTCGCCGGCATCGCCTCACCGTGGGCGCGCACCTGCACGAGTCCTCGCCAGGAGCCCTCGACCGGGCCCTCCGTCCACGTCGGCCGGATCGCCTCGATCGTCCGGACCGCCAGCGACGACTTCGGCCCCACGGTCACCGCGTTGCGGACCGGATCGACGCGCAGCACATAGCGCGGGCGTCCGTCCGCCGCCGGCACCGAGAGGTGCAGGCCATGCCGCTGGCCGACCGTGAACTGATGCGCGCCGGCATGCGCGCCGACCACCTCGCCGGCCTCGTCCACGATGTCTCCCTCGCGGCGCCCCAGCCGCGAGTGCAGGAACCCGGCCGTGTCGCCGGTGGGGATGAAGCAGATGTCGTGGCTGTCCGGCTTCTTCGCCAGGAACAGGCCCCGGGCGGCGGCCTCCGCGCGCACCTCGGCCTTGGCGGTGTCCGCGCCGAGCGGGAACAGCGAGTGCCGCAACTGGTCGGCGTCCAGCACCCCGAGCACGTAGGACTGGTCCTTGGCCGGCTCTGCGGACCGGTACAGCGAGACCCGGGCGCCGTCCCGCTCCAGCCGGGCGTAGTGGCCGGTGGCGACCGCGTCGAAGCCCAGTGCCCGGCCGCGCTCCAGGACGGCCGCGAACTTGATCTTCTCGTTGCAGCGCAGGCAGGGGTTGGGGGTGCGTCCGGCCGCGTACTCGCTGACGAAGTCTGCCACGACGTCCTCGGCGAAGCGCTCGGCGAAGTCCCACACGTAGAACGGGATGCCGAGTACGTCCGCGGCCCGGCGGGCGTCGTGGGAGTCCTCCAGCGAGCAGCAGCCACGCGCCCCGCTGCGGTAGGTCTCGGGGTTCTTCGACAGCGCGAGATGGACGCCGACGACCTCGTGACCGGCGTCGACGAGGCGCGCCGCGGCGACGGCCGAGTCGACCCCGCCGGACATGGCTGCCAGTACGCGCATCCGCCCTCCTAGACCCGGAGAGTCTACGCAGGCTGGCAGGAGGCCACGGCGGAAGCCGGCCGCGCGACGCCTCGCGGCAACTCAGTGCTACGCAAACGTCGTTTTGACGGCGGTCCGCGCCCGAGGCCCAAGCCCGTGCTGCGCCAGCGTCGTTATGAGGTCACCGCGACCGGTCCATAACGACACTGGCGTAGCACGAACTCCCGGTTCGACTGACGAACCCAGGCAAAACGACACTCACGTAGCACGGGGTCGACCGGGACCTCGATGGCGCGGCAGAACCGGGGTACGCACGGCCCGGGCACCAGCCACCGCACAGCGGTCAGGGGACGCAGCCCTCAGGACGCCGCCCTCAGGACGCCGCCCGGGCTCGGCCGACCACCTCGGGCAAGACGGCCAGCAGGGCGTTCACCTGGCCCTCCGTGGTGTCGGGGCCGAAGGAGAACCGCAGGCTCGCGGCGGCGGCGGCCGGCGAGCGGCCCATGGCCAGCAGCACCTCGCTGGGCTGGTGCACGCCCGCGGTGCACGCTGAGCCGGTGGATGCGTCGAAGCCGGCGGCGTCGAGCAGGAGCAGCACGTCGTCGGCCCGGACGCCGGCGAAGGTCAGGTTCACGATCGCGGGACCGCACGGCTCGACCGTGTTGCTCGTGGTGTCCGGGACGGCGGCCAGCGCGCCGGTGATCAGCCGGTCCCGGAGCGAGCCCAGCCGCCGCGCCTCCTGCTCCCGCCGGGCCGCCGCGACCCGACTCGCCGCGGCGAAGCCCGCGGCCAGCGCCACCGGGACGGTGCCTGAGCGCAGCCGCGCCTCCTGGCCGCCGCCGAAGCCCACCGGCGCCAGGCTCACCCCGCGCCGGACCACCAGCGCACCGATGCCGACCGGTCCACCCAGCTTGTGCGCGGACACGCTGAGCAGGTCCAGGCCGGACGCGCCGAAGTCGACCTCCAGGTGCCCGAACGCCTGCACGGCGTCGCTGTGGGCCGAGGCGCCCGCCCGATGAGCCAGCTCCACCACCGCCGCCACCGGCTGGACCGCCCCGGTCTCGTTGTTCACCCACATCACCGAGACCAGACCGGTCCTCGCGTCCACCAGCCCGGCGGCGGCCGCCAGATCGAGCTGGCCCGACGCGGACACCGGCAACTCCGCCACGTCGTCGAGCCGGCCCTTCGCCGCCGCGACCGAGGGGTGCTCCACGGCCGACACCGCGAGTCGTGGTCGCTCGGCAGTTGTGCCACCAAGCACCGCCAGGTTGTTCGCCTCCGTCCCTCCGGAGGTGAACACCACCTCGGCGGGCCGCGCGCCGAGATCGTCGGCAAGGGACTCCCGCGCCTCCTCGAGCACCCTCCGCGCGGCCCTGCCGGCGGCGTGCAGCGAGCTGGGATTGCCGGGCCGGCCCAGCAGTTCGGCCATCGCCGCGGCGGCCTCGGGGACGGTCGGGGACGAAGCCGCATGGTCGAAATAGGTACGACTGACCATCCGTTCGCCTCTCATGAGTGTTGGTGAAACGATTCCCCCTTTGGGAGGGTCGCTGGCGGCAACTGCTTGAAGGTTAGGTCACACTGGTCCACGTCATTCATGGGAGGAAGAGTTTGACTGCGATGACAGCGGTGGTGGGACAGCCTGGGGGGGTCGTCCTGGAGGAGGCGAGGCTGGGCGCCCGCGTCCGCGACGACGGCACGACCTTCGCCCTGTGGGCTCCACGCGCCACCAGAGTGGAGCTGGCGCTGGTGGACGAGCAGCGCCGGCAGACCAACCACGACCTCGTCGGGGTCGGCGACGGTGTCTGGGAACTGCACGTCCCGGGGATCGGTGCGGGCCAGCGGTACGGGTACCGCGTCCACGGCAACTGGTCGCCGGAGACCGGCGAGCGGTTCAACCCGGCCAAGCTGCTGCTCGACCCGTACGCGCGGGCGATCACCGGTGGCGTCGACTACGCCGGGCCGATCACCGACCACACCCCCGAGTCGAACTTCCTGCCCGACCTCACCGACTCGTTCGCCGCGGTGCCGCTGAGCGTCGTGGTGGACGACTCCCCGCCGCCAACGCCCCTGGCCCGTCCGATCCCGCTGCCCGAGCTGGTGGTCTACGAGACGCACCTGAAGGGCTACACGCGCCAGCACCCGTCCGTCCCCGAGCACCTGCGCGGCACGTACGCCGGCATGGCCTACCCGGCGGTGATCGACCACCTCGTCGAGCTGGGCGTCAACGCCGTCGAGTTCCTGCCGCTGCACCACTTCATCTCCGAGCCGTTCGTGGTGGGCCGGGGCCTGACCAACTACTGGGGCTACAACACCCTGGGCTTCTTCGCGCCACACGCCGCCTACGCGTCCTCGACGGCGGGGACGCTGGGCGGGCAGGTGGCCGAGTTCAAGCAGATGGTCTCCGCCCTGCACGCCCGCGGCATCGCCGTGATCCTGGACGTGGTGTACAACCACACCGGCGAGGGTGGCCACGACGGCCCGACGCTGAGCTTCCGCGGCATCGACCACGGCGCCTACTACCGGCTGACCGACGACCACCGCAACGACTACGACGTGACCGGCTGCGGCAACGCCGTCGACACCTCCAACGCCGGTGTGCTGAAGCTCGTGCTCGACTCGCTGCGGTACTGGGTGAGCGACATGGGCGTGGACGGGTTCCGCTTCGACCTCCAGACCACCCTGATCCGGGACGCCGCGCACCATGTCGACCAGAACCACCTGTTCAAGCAGCTGGTCGCCGCCGACCCCGTCCTCGCTGACAAGGTGATGATCTCCGAGCCGTGGGACCTCGGCCCCTACGGCTACCAGGTCGGCCGGTGGGGTCCGGACTGGTCGGAGTGGAACGACCGGTTCCGCGGCTTCACCCGCGACTTCTGGCGGGGCGCGATCGGCGGCGTCCAGGAGCTGGCCACCCGGCTGTCCGGCTCGTCCGACATCTTCGACCACGGCGGCCGCCCGGCCACCTCGTCGGTGAACTTCGTCACCGCCCACGACGGTTTCACGATGCGGGACATCGTCACCTACGACCTCAAGCACAACGAGGCCAACGCCGAACGCAACCGGGACGGTGCCGACGACAACCGCTCCTGGAACCACGGCTACGAGGGCGAGACCGACGACCCGCGGATCGTCGCGTCCCGGCAGCGCACGGCACGGAACCTGATGGCCACGCTGCTGCTGAGCGCCGGCGTCCCGATGATCCTGGCCGGCGACGAGATGGGACGCACCCAGGGCGGGAACAACAACGCGTACTGCCAGGACTCCCCCGTGTCGTGGGTGAACTGGCTGACCCGGGAGGACTGGGCCGCGCAGGAGGAACTGACCAGGACGCTGCTGAAGCTGCGGGCCGAACACCGCCTGCTGCGGCCGGACCGCTGGCGCTACCACGGCGAGGTCACCGACGCCGCCGGCCACGGCCTCGGTCGTTCCCCGGTGGCCTGGTTCACCGAGTCGGGCACCGAGATGACCACCGACCAGTGGCACGACCCCGGACGGCGGACGCTCGGCATGTACCTCTCCGACCGCTCCGAGGGCTTCCTGATCTGGTTCCACGCCGGCTGGGACCCGATCGAGCTGTCGCTGCCGGGCGCGCCCTGGGCGCGTGGCTTCCGGGTCATGGCCCACACCGGCCTGCCGACCGAGTTGCCCCGCAAGCGCCTCGCCCCCGGGTCCACGATCACCCTCCCCGGCCGCACGGTCGCCGTCCTGGCCGCCGAGGTGCGGATCGGCGCCCAGCTGGTGACGGTCTCGCCGCTGTCCCCCGCCTCGCCCACCGACCCCGCCTGACCCAGGGACGGTTCCTTACTCGGTCCACCAGCCTGAACGGATAGGGACCCGTCCCCCTTTCCGTTCACGCGGATTGACCGGGGACGGTTCCTCACTCGGTCCACTCGACTGAAGGCTCTCCTCCGCAGGCCCAGCGGCGCGGACCGAGTCGAGAACCGTCCCCCGAGAGCCGCGGACGCAATCCCTCCCCTTGCCGGGAGCCAGCCGCTAGGTTGGGCCTGTGAGCGCAACCTCGAACCCGTCCCGCAAGCGCCAGCAGCGTGAGTCGGCGGCGCAGCCGACGCCCGCGGCCAGCGCGCCCGAGCAGCCCGCGAAGCTCGACCTCAGCCTCACCGCCACGGTTCCCCGCGGCTTCGGCCGGATCCCGGTCAGCGGGGTCAGCCCCGTGATCGAGGGTGGCGCGTACCCGGCGAAGGCCGTGGTCGGCGAGCTGATCCCGATCCGGGCCAAGGTGTTCCGCGAGGGCCACGACGCCGTCAACGCCTCGGTCATCCTCACCGCACCGGACGGACGCGAGCAGCGCGTCGACATGACCCCCCTGGAGCCACGCGGCCTCGACCCGTGGGAGGCCTGGGTGCGACCGGACGCGGAAGGCGCCTGGACGTTCCGCGTCGAGGGCTGGTCCGACCCGTGGGGCACGTGGCTGCACAACGCCGAGGCCAAGCTGCCCGCCGGCGTCGACATCGAGCTGGTCTGCCTGGAGGGCCGCGACCTGCTGGAGCGCACGGCCGCGCTCGCCGAGCAGGCCGGCGACCCCGTCAGCGCCTCCATCCTGAAGGCCACCTCGATGCTGCTGATCCCCGAGCGTCCCGCCGCCGACCTGATCGAGGTCGCCACGGCGAAGGGGATCTCCCACGCCATGGAGCAGTACGGTCCGCGCGAACTGCTCACACCGTCCGCCGACTTCCCGCTGTTCGTCGACCGGCAGAAGGCCCTGTTCTCCAGCTGGTACGAGTTCTTCCCCCGCTCCCAGGGCGCCACCTACGACGCCACCACCAAGAAGTGGACGTCCGGCACCTTCGACTCCTCCCTGGAGCGGCTGGCCGAGGTCGCCGCGATGGGCTTCGACGTGGTCTACCTGCCGCCGATCCATCCCATCGGCACCGCGTTCCGCAAGGGCCGGAACAACACCCTGATCCCGGCGCCCGGCGACCCCGGCTCGCCGTGGGCGATCGGTGGCCCGGACGGCGGCCACGACGCCATCCACCCCGACCTCGGCGACTGGGACGCCTTCGACCGGTTCGTCGCGCGGGCCGGGGAGCTGGGCCTGGAGGTCGCGCTCGACTTCGCCCTGCAGGCATCCCCCGACCACCCCTGGGTCACCACCCACCCGGAGTGGTTCACCACCCGTCTGGACGGCACCATCGCCTACGCGGAGAACCCGCCGAAGAAGTACCAGGACATCTAC
>DAINOM010000033.1:0-25828 GCA_036735445.1 Propionicimonas sp. | reverse complement strand
AGTGGTCGGGGAAGATCTTGCGGATGTTGCCGACCAGCTTGGCCAGGCCGATCCGTTCGTCCACCCAGGTGGCCGGGCCGGCCAGCTTGTTGGCGCTCTCCGCCTTCGGCGGGGTGTGCACCTCCAGCGCGGGGGAGTCCTGCTTCAGTTCTGCGGGCTTGGCCATCAGCGGTCACCCTCCCGGAAGTCCCTGGACGAGTCACGCTCGAAGTAGCTCGGCCCGACGGGGACGGTGAAGTCGCTGCGGGCCACCAGGTACCCCTCGGCGTCGGTGGTGATCGGCAGCTGCGGCAGCGAGCGTGCGGCCGGGCCGAACACGACGACGCCGGAGTTGCCGAGGTCGAACGTCGACTGGTGGCAGGGGCAGAGCAGGTGGTGCGTCTGCTGCTCCCACAGGCTGATCGGGCAGCCGACGTGCGTGCAGATCTTCGAGTAGCAGAGGATCCCGTCCACCTGCCAGTCGCGGCGGGACTCGGGGACCCGGATGGAGTTCGGGTCCATCCGGACGACGATGATCGCCGCCTTCGCCTTCTCGCGCTGGTACGCGACCGGGTCGGAGTGCTGCAGTTCGGCGAGCGGCTCCGGCTCGGCGTTGACCAGCTGGCCCAGTTCGATGTCCGCCGCCTTCAGCGGAAGGTGGTTCACCGCGTTCACCAGCGGAACGCCCTCGGCCCAGATCGTCCGCTCGATCGTCTTCGCACGCAGGTCGGCCGTCGGCCAGGGCCCCATGTCGGCGAGGCTGACCACGGCCGGGACGACCATCAGGCCGAGCGCGCCGGCCATGCCCGAGCCCAGCAGCTTGCGGCGGCGGATCCCGGACGCCTCGATGCCGGTCTCCAGGTCGGTCAGCGCACGTTCGCGCGCCTCCGGCGGGGAGGCCGCGCCGTGGCGGTCACCGACGATCTCCTCGTCGCTCATCAGCAGCCGCGCCCACTGGATGGCGGCGATCCCGATCAGCAGCGTGGCGATGCCGGCGGTGAGGCCCAGCAGGGTGGTCTGCATCTTCAGGTTGGCGCCGAAGACCAGCAGTTCGGCGTCCCGCGGGACGGCGAAGTAGACGACCAGGAACGCCAGCACCAGCACCGGGACCGCGGCCAGCATGCCGACGATCTGCTTGTAGGCGCGGTCCGCAGCGGCGTCGTCCACGTCGGTGAAGCGCGGCGGGTGCGCCTCGATCCCCGGGTCGGGGACGGGCAGGTCTGCGGCGGTGGTGTCCGTCCGCTCGAGATCGGTGTGGCTCATGCCCGGGCTCCCCTCGTCGCGATCCAGACGGCGGCGAGCACCAGCGAGCCGATCCCGAGCACCCAGGCCCAGAAGCCCTCGGACACCGGGCCGAGACCGCCGAGGGTCAGGCCCGCGGACGGCGTCGCGTTCACCTGGTCGACGTAGGCGATCATCCGCTTCACGTCCTCGTCGGGAATGGCGCCCTCGGCGAAGATCGGCATCTCGCCGGGGCCGGTGCGCATGGCCTCCCAGAGTTCCTTCGGGTCCGCGCCCTGCAGGCTCGGTGCGACCCGGCCGTTGGGCAGCGCGCCGCCGGCGCCCTTGAAGTTGTGGCAGGCCGAGCAGTTCGTCCGGAACAGCTCGCCGCCCTTCGCGACGTCCTCAGCGGTCAGGCCGCTGGGGGAGTACTGGTCCTCGGTGGGGATTCCCGGGCCGGTGCCGAGGCTGGCGACGTAGGCGGCCAGGGCGGCGATCTCGTCGTCGGTGAAGGTGTTCTCCTTGCGCGGCGCCTGGGCGAGCGGGTTGGCCATCGGCATCCGGCCGGTGCGCACCTGGAAGTCCACCGCGGCGGCGCCAACCGTGGTCAGCGCGGGCGCGCCCTGCTGGGCGAGCCCTTCGCCGTTCAGCCCGTGGCAGGACGCACAGGAGACCGCGAACAGCTCCTTGCCCTGGGCCACCAGCTGCTCGTTGGTCGCGCCCTCGGCCGCCGAGTTCGTCGCCGGGACGACGGCCGTGTAGGCCGCGCCCACCAGGACCAGGCTCAGCAGCAGCAGGACGGGCCGCGCGGCTCTGTGCCGACGCAGGGACGTCCGCGGCTTCGACGACCGGGCTGCCCGATCTCCTGAGGCCGGGATTCTCATCGGGGTTCCTCCTTGGAGTTCAGCGCAGCAGGTACAGCACCCCGAAGAGCACGACCCAGATCGCGTCCACGAAATGCCAGTAGTACGAGGTAACAATGGCGTGCACGGCCTGCTCGTGGGTGAATCGACGGGAAAGATACGTCCGTCCCAACATGAGCAAAAATGCCACCAGGCCGCCGATCACGTGCAGACCGTGGAAGCCCGTGGCGAGGAAGAACGCGGACGTGTACCCGTTCACCGACGGGACGAAACCCTCGGCGGCGAGGTTCGCGTACTCGTAGGCCTGGCCGCCGATGAACACCGCGCCCATCAGGAACGTCAGGGTGTACCACTCACGCAGGCCCCAGCCGCCCACCCGGAGCAGCGAACCGGTGCGCGACACCTGGCCCTTCTCCGCGGCGTGCACGCCCAGCTGGCAGGTCACCGAGGACAGCAGCAGGATCGTGGTGTTGATCGTGGCGAACCACGGGAAGCTGACCCCGAACCAGTCGTTGAGCAGGTGGTTCGACCCCCACTCCCACATCGGCGTGGCACCGGTGCGCGCCGCCGCGGCGTTCGTCGTCTCCCGCAGGGAGAAGTACGCGGCGAACAGGGCCGCGAAGAACATCAGCTCGCTCGCGAGCCAGATGATCACGCCGACGGCGAGCGTGTCCGGCCGGCCGCGCACGCCCGACAGGCGACTCGGCGCAACCTGGTGGAGCGCCCCGTGCGGGAGGCTGGTCGACGCACTCAGCGGCGTGGTGTGGGCCATTCCGCCATTATGTCGAACCGGCCGGTAATGGGCACCACCTGATGGGGATAATTGGCCCTGTGGGAAACGTCTGGGTCGTACCGTTGCACGCCGATCCGACGAACCAGCCGCCGCCGCTGACGTGGGTGCAGTTCTTCACCGAATGGAAGTGGGACTGGCTGTTCGTCGTCCCGGCGTCGCTGGGCTTCGGCCTCTACCTGTGGGGGGTGTGGCGGCTGCGCGCCCGGGGTGACCGGTGGCCGGCCGTCCGCACCTGGTCGTGGTGCGTGGGCGGGATCGGCACGGCGGTGGTCGCCGGCGTGAGCGTCCTGGGCGCCTACGACACCGTGCTGTTCAGTGTCCACATGGTGCAGCACATGATGCTGACGATGATCACGCCGGTCTTCCTCGCGATCGGCGCCCCGATCACCCTGCTGCTGCGCAACCTCGGCGCCGCGGGACGCCGGCGGGTCACCCGGGCGCTGCACTCGTGGCCGATGCGGGTGCTGCTGTTCCCGCCACTGAGCACGGCGCTGCTGATCACGACCCCGTTCGCGCTGTACCTCACCGAGCTCTATCCGTTCACGCTGCGGGTGGCCTGGGCGCACGACCTGCTGCACATCTACATGGTCACCGTGGGGTGCCTGTTCTTCTTCCCGATGCTCGGCAACGACCCGATGCCGAACCGGCTGCCCTACCCGATGCGGATGCTGCTGCTGTTCATCACCATGCCCGCGCAGGCGTTCCTCGGCACCACGATCATGGGGTCGTCGAGGCTGATCGCGGAGGAGTGGTACGTCTCGTTCAACCGGGCGTGGCCGCCCAGCCCGATCGACGACCAGTACTACGCGGGCGCGATCATGTGGGCGACCGGCGACCTGACGATGGGGATCATCATGACGGTCTTCCTCGCGCAGTGGTACGCGGACAGCCGCCGGGAGGCTGCGCGCGAGGACCGCCGGCTCGACCGGGAGGAGCGCCTCGCTGCGCAGCGGGCTGCCGCCGGCGCGGCGGGCGGGAACCATTACGATGACGGGACAGGCGGACGCGGGGCAGCGCCCCCGGAGAAGGAAGACGAATGAAGACCACAGCGCGGGTGTTGCTCTACTCCGACGACCGGACCACCCGGGAGCAGGTGCGCCTGGCCCTCGGCAAGCGGCTGGCGGCGGATCTCCCCGAGCTGGACGTGTACGAGGTGGCCACCCAGCCGGTGGTGCTGCAGGCGATGGACGCCGGCGGCATCGACCTGGTGATCCTGGACGGCGAGGCGACCCCGTCCGGCGGCATCGGGCTGTGCCACCAGCTCAAGAACGAGATCACGGACTGCCCGCCGGTGCTGCTGCTGGTCGCGCGGGTCGCGGACGCCTGGCTCGCCACGTGGTCGGAGGCGGACGCGATCACCCCGTTCCCGGTCGATCCGGTCCGGCTGCCGGCCGCGGCCGCCGACCTGCTCCGGGCCCGGCTGGCCGCGGAGGCCACCGCGTGAGTTTCACCTGGGCCGGGGTGCTCTCCGACCTGGTCCGGGGCGAGGACCTCGCCCCGGAGGCCGCCGGCTGGGCGATGGACCAGATCCTCGCCGGTGACGCGACGCCGGTACAGGTGGCCGGGTTCGCGATCGCGCTGCGGGCCAAGGGCGAGACCGTCGCGGAGCTCACCGGCCTCGCCGGGGCCATGCTGGAGCGGGCGACGCCGATCCGGATCACGTCCGAGGCGGTGGACGTGGTGGGCTCCGGCGGTGATCGGGCCAACACGGTGAACGTGTCGACGATGGCCGCGATCGTGGCGGCGGCGTGCGGGGTGCCGGTGGTCAAGCACGGCAACCGGGCAGCGTCCAGCGCGTGCGGTACCGCCGACTGCCTGGAGGCGCTCGGCGTGGCCATCGACGTACCACCCGCCGCGCAGGCTGCGGTGCTCGGTCGGGCGGGGATCGTGTTCCTGTTCGCCGCGATGTACCACCCGTCCCTCCGGTTCGCCGCGACCGCGCGCAAGGAGCTCGGGGTGTCGACCACCTTCAACTTCCTCGGCCCGCTGGCCAACCCGGCCCGTCCCGCCGCACAGGCCGTCGGTGTCGCCGACGCCCGGATGGCGCCCCTCGTGGCCGGCGTGATCGCCGCGCGCGGGCAGCGCGGGCTGGTCTTCCACGGCGACGACGGGCTGGACGAGCTGACCACCACCACCGCGTCCGACGTGTGGCTGATCGCGGACGGACGCGTCGTGCAGACCCGGCTCGACCCGACGGAGCTCGGCGTGACACCGGTGGGCCGCGAGGACCTGGTCGGCGGCGACCCCGCGCACAACGCGGGAGTGGTGCGCGCGGTGCTGTCCGGCGCGCCCGGACCCGTGCGCGACATCGTCGCACTGAACGCTGCGGCCGCCCAGCTGGCCTTCGCCGGCCCGGATCTCACGGCGCCGCTCGCGGGCCAGTTCACCGCGCCCCTCGAGCGGGCGTACCACGCGATCGACTCCGGTGCGGCCGCCGGCGTGCTGCAGACCTGGGTGGAGGCCACCCGGGCGGCGAAGCAGGCCTGACCGGCCTCAGCCGGCCGGCAGCGCCGCCTGCACGGCCAGCGCCAGCAGGGGCCCGAGCAGCAACGCCGGGCCGTAGGGGAACTCGGCTTCCGCGCGGCGGCGCAGCCGCACGGCGACCGCCCAGACCGCACCGGCGAAGGTGCCGAGCAGGAACGACCACAACAGCAGGGTGCTGCCACCGCTGCCCGCGGCGGCGCCGATCACCCCGGCGAGGCGAACGTCACCGAAGCCCAACTGGCCGCCGCTGAACCGCCACACCACCCAGAAGAGCGCCGCGCCGACGGCCGCGCCCGCCACCGCACCCAGCACCGGTGCCCAGCCGGCGTCGAGCCAGGCCGCGAGGCCTGCTCCCAGCAGCACCAGGGCGAGGCTGAGGTAGGTCAGCCGGAGCGGCAGGAACGTGGTGTGCAGGTCGATCAGGCCCAGCAGTGCACCGAGACCGGCGAACGGCGCCCACACCGCCCAGTGCGTGGGTGCGGTGAGGCAGAGCACGATGCAGCCGGCCGCGGCGGCCACCCAGAAGACGGACAGCCGGAAGCGCGGCGAGTCGAGCGTGCTGAACGGGGCCACGTCCTCCTCGTCCGGAGGTACCGGCAGCCAGCCCAGCAGCGTCGGTGTGGCGGCGGTGACGACACCGGCGACCGCGAGCGCCACGAGGCAGGCGATGAGCGGGACGGGCACCCGGGCAGCCTAGTGGCGTGGCAGCCGCGTGAGCGCCACCAGCGTGGTCTCGTCCAGCGCGAGCAGTCGACGGGCGCAGTCGTGCGGGATCCGCGCCGGTTGCCTGCCGGCCCGTCCGAAGATCAGCCGGTGGATCACGGCGGGCGGCACGCGGGCATGCCGCGCCAGATCGGACCACGGCAGCCCGGTGATGTCGATGAGCCTGGTGACGAGGGCGCGAAAGGGCGCGGCCTGCACCCAGTACGGGTCTGAGTCGAACACACCCAGGAAGGTCGAATCCGCGGGGCCTTTGTGAGGTGGCCCCGCGGATTCTCAGTTTTTCTTCAGCCTCCCGCCCGAGTTGTCAGAACTTCAGCCGTCTCTGACCGGCAGAGGTTCTGACAAGTCGGGTAACGGGTCAGCGCTGGGCGCGGACGAAGCCAGCCGCCTGTGCGGCGTCCTCGCTGTTGAACCAGACCTCGGCGATCGTGCGCTCGTAGGCGGCACTTCCGGGGACGTGGTACTTCATCGAGCGGTCGTTGCCCTTGATGGTGAACCCCTCAGGTGGCTCGTCACCGACGTATGAGCCGTCGCCGTAGGGGTCACCGGCTAAAGGGGACGCATCGCCACCTTCGGCTTCGTCGGCCAGCTTCTGGAGCTTCTCCTCGATGTCGTCGGCGGCTTCGCCGGCGGCGTCCTTGGCGTCCTCGACCGCGTCGGAGACCTGCTCGCCGACGTCCTCGGCCTTGTCCTTGAGGTCGTCCACTACGTCCGCGGCCTTCTCCTTGGCCTCATCGACCAGGCCCGCGGCCTTGTCCTTGAGGTCGGCCGCCTTCGCCTTCACGTCCTCGGTCACGTCCGCGACCGGATCGGCGACGTAGGCCGTCTTCGGAGTGTGCGTCTCCCAGCCGGTCGACGGCTCGGCGAGCAGCTTCTTCAGCGCCACGACCACGCCACTGAGGACGGCTCCGGCCAGCAGGATCTTGCCGAACGTCCGCCAGCCGGACCGCTTCGGCTTCGAGGCCTTGTCGAGTTCCCTGGCGAGTGCGGCGGAGGCCGCGGCGACCTTCAGCTCCCGGGCGAGCGGCTGCTGCGCGAGGTCACGCAACACGTCCGCGAGCCGGGGCAGGTAGTCGGCCTGCACCTTCTCCCGCGCGTACTCGACGGTCGGTGGGATGCGCTGCAGCACGTCGTCCACGGCCGGCTTGACCACCTTCACCGTGGCGTCGACGGCGGGGGAGACCCGGTCCAGAGCGTCGTCGATCACCGGATGCACCCTCTCGAAGGTGTCGGAGGCGAGCCGGGCGCCGCGGATGCCGGCGTCCTTGAGGACCGGACGGATCCGCGAGTAGGTCTGGTCAGCCAGATCGCCACCCTCCCGCAGGGCCTGCTCAACGTACGGTGACAAATAGTCGGCCGCGGTGTGTGCGCCGTCCTCGACCGCGCTGAGCAACTTCTTCGTCTTCACTCTGCCTCCCCGATGCTCGGATAGCTCCAACCGTACCCGGACCGGAGCCGCGAAGGACAGGATCTGTCAGGATGGGGCACCGTCCCGCCTCCGGCTCGCCCGCTTCCCGATGGACGGTAGCCTCGGCCGGGTCTGACGTCAGAAGAAAGGAAGGCCACATGGCCACCGCAACCCTGCACACCAACCACGGCGATATCGCGATCACGCTCTTCGCCGACCAGGCGCCCAAGACCGTGGCCAACTTCGTCGGTCTCGCCACCGGGACGAAGGAGTACGCCGACCCGCAGACCGGCGAGCGCACCACCGGCAACTTCTACGACGGCCTCGGCTTCCACCGGATCATCGACGGCTTCATGATCCAGGGCGGCTGCCCGCTGGGCACCGGCACCGGTGGCCCCGGCTACAGCTTCGACGACGAGATCCACCCCGAGCTGGTCTTCAACCGCCCCTACCTGCTGGCCATGGCCAACGCGGGCATCCAGATGGGCCGGGGCACCAACGGCTCGCAGTTCTTCATCACCGTGGTGCCGACGCCGCACCTGAACCGCAAGCACACGATCTTCGGTGAGGTCGCGGACGAGGCCTCCCGCAAGGTCGTCGACGAGATCGCCAAGGTGCCGACCGGCCGCATGGACCGCCCGGTGGAGCCGGTCGTGATCAACTCCGTCGAGGTCACCGAGGACTGATCCCTGCACCGCTCCCTGAGGAGCGCTCGGGCGAGGAACGGGCCTGAGTTCTACAACGGTCCCTGAGGAGCGCTCAGGCGAGGGACGAGCCTGAGCGCGTCACGAAGGGCCCCGCACCTCACCGACGTACCTGACTGCCAGAACGGTGGTGGCAACCCGGGAAAGATGGCAATCACCCGGGCGGGTACCCAAGGGGCCCTTCGTGACGCCGGCCTCGTTCCTCGGCCCGCTCCTCAGGGACCGTTTGGGGTGGGGGCGCGTTCCTCGGCCTGCTCCTCAGGGATCGCCGGGGGTGTGGGGCGCGCTACTCGGCGCCGATGGCGAACGCGGCCTCCAGGTCGTGGGTGGAGTAGGCGCGGAAGGCGATGTGTGTCTCCGTGCTCTCCACGCCCGGCACCTTGTTGAGCTGGTCGGCGATCGTGGTGGCGACCTGGTCGACGGTGCGGACGCGGACCATCGCGATCAGGTCGATCGTTCCGGTCACCGAATAGACTTCGGAGACCCCATCGAGGTCGGCGATCTGCTGGGCGACCTCTGGGATGCGGGCGACGTCGGCCTTGACGAACACAATCGCGGTGATCATGCGCCGATCCTAATCTGCACGGACGCCGCCGGGCCGATTCGCAGCGGCCAGCACCAGTCCCCCTGGACCTCGATCAGCCGGACGCCGGGCTGTTCCAGCCAGTCGGCGATCCGCTCGGTCTCCTCGATGATCGCCGCCGGCGCCGGGCCGGGCGGGGGCGCCACCCATTCGGCGACCGTGACCGCGTCCCGCGCCACCTGCTGCGGCACCTCACCGGGTCGGGCCAGTGCCGCCGCGGCCAGCCGGCCGTGGCGGATGACGTGGATCTCCCAGCCCGGATCGGTGCGGCGGGCGGCGACGATCTGCGAGCACCCGGCCAGGCTCGCCAGCCGGTGGTGCCGCAGCGCCGCCCGGCTGAAGCCCTCCAGCCGTTCGGTGAGCACGGCGGCGTCCTCGAACCGCTCCGCCCTCACCAGCTGGCGCAGCCGCGGCTCGGCGCGGCGGACCAGCGGACTGACGTCGCTGGTCAGGCAGCCGCGGACCCGCTCGGTGAGTTCCGCGTACTGCGCGGGTGTCACCGCCAGCTCGCAGGGGGCGCAGCAGCGGCCCATCTCGCCCAGCGCGCACGAGCTGCTGGCCCGGCGCGGGGAGAGCCGCGTCGTGCACTGCCGGATCGGGAACGCGTCGTAGAGCGCGAGCATCGCCGCCTCCGCCGACGCGCGACGCCGGAACGGGCCGAAGTAGAGCGCCTCGTCCTCGGCCACGGCCTTCACGATCGACAACCGGGGGTAGGGCTCCCGGGTGAGCTTCAGCCACACCTGCCGCTCGGGGAACTTCGACCGCCGGTTGTACCGCGGGGAGTGGGCGGCGATCAGCCGCAACTCCAGCACGTCCGCCTCCAGCGGGGTGCGGCAGACCGTGGCCTCCACACCGGTGGAGATCCGGACCATCTCGTCGATCCGCGGACGGGTCTCCGCGGCGGTGAAGTAGCTGGCCACCCGACGGCGCAGGTTGCGGCTCTTGCCGACGTAGAGCACCTGCCGGCGAGTCCGTCCGTCCGGGCCGGCGAGGTCGGCGACGAACTGGTACACCCCCGGTGCGCTGGGCAGGCCTTTCGCGAAGCCCCGCTTGGCCCGGCGCTCCGGCGACACCCTGCGGGTGAACTCGAGCAGGTCCTCGAGCGTGGCGCAGCCGAGGTTGCCGACCCGTTCGAGCAGGCCGTGCAGCACGTCGACGGTGGCTCGGGCGTCGGAAAGTGCCCGGTGGTTGGGCGTCGTGGTGGCCCGGAAGTGCGCCGCGAGCGTGGCGAGTTTGACGTTGGGCACCTCGTCGCGCAGCAGCACCTGCCGGGCCAGAGCGACCGTGTCGAGCACGTCGGGCGCCGGCCAGGGGTAGCCGTGGGTCTCGCACGCGCGCTTCAGGAAGCCGGTGTCGAAACCGGCGTTGTGGGCGACGAGCACACAGCCCGAGGCGAACTCCAGGAAGCTGGGCAGGACGGACGCGAGCCTCGGCGCCCCGGCCACCATCGCGTCCGTGATGCCGGTGAGCACGGCTACCAGCGCCGGGATGTGCGTGTTCGGGTTCACGAGCGTCTGGAACTCGCCCAGCACCTCGCCGCCGCGCACCTTGACCGCGCCGATCTCGGTGATCGTGTCCTCTCCGGTACTGCCGGTCGTCTCGAGGTCGACCACGCAGAACGTGACCTGCGCCAGCGGCCGGCCGAGTTCTTCGAAACTCGGCTGGAGGACTGCTGCACTGGTCACACCCCGGACGCTAGACCGCCCCTCTGACAAGACCTCAGCAGCCCGGCACGGCGAGTCGCCAGAGCCGGTCGCCGGCCACCGCGTACACCGCATCGGTCGCACTGGCGACCGCTGTCGCCCGACCCGGCGGTGCGGCGAGCTCCCGCCAGCCATCCGGGCAGCCCTGCTGGACGGAAGGCGCCGCGGCGTTGGTGAGGACCAGAGGGCGTCCTCCCGCGAGGGTCACCAGCGAGACCGGGCCGTTGCCGGCGGGAGGGTCGCCGGGCAAGGCCACGACCGGGCCGCTGGTGGCCGCGCCGTCGGCGTCGAACGTGACCGGCCAGACGAGGGGATGGCCTCGACCCCATCCCGAGACCCAGCACGTCCGGTGCCCGTCGACGCAGGCCACGCTGGTGGCGCGGTTCAGCTCGCCACCCTTGCCCGAGCCGTCGGGCAGGGGCAGGACGAGCTCCGCCCAGCCGCCCGCCGGGGTCCCGTGGAACAACGCCGGCTGCTGCAGCAGGCCGCCGGCCAGACCGAGCTCGTCACCGACCACCACGATCCGGTCGTCCAGCCGGCCGAGCCCGGTGAAGCTCAGTTCGCGATCGGGCGACGACATCAGCACGGGGTCGGTCGGCCGGGCGCTCCAGGTGTGGCCCGATCGCGTCCACAGCAGGCCGTACGGGCCGCGCTGGTCGACCCGGGTGCCGGCGATCACCGGCTCGCCCGCGACCACGACGGTGCCCAGCAGCGGGCCGGCGTCGTGGCCGCCGAAGGTGAAGAACTCCTGAGGACGGCTGGTCAGCCGCGCGCTGCCGAGCGTGCCGTCCCACGTGGTCAGCCGGGCATTGGAGTGGGCTCCGGAGGTCATGGTGCCGATCGCGTACACGTCGTCCCCGGCCACGGTGAGGAGGACGAGGTCCGCCTTCGCGGCGGTGGGCTCGGCCGGGTCGAGGGCGAACTCGCCGTCGGGACGGCCGGCGGCGAGCCGCAGCAGCCGCGGCGCGGGCGGGTCCGTGGTCTGGCCGCCCACCAGCAGCCCGTCCCCGGCAACGGCGAGGGACGCGGGACGCACCCCGGCCGGCAGCTCCACCTGCTGCCACGCGCCGGCGGCGCCCGTCCCGCCCGGCGCAGGGGCGGTGGGCACGCAGCCCGCGCACAGCGCCGCCGCCACGGCAGCGACCAGCACCTGAGCCCTCATCCATGCAGCGTAGAACCGCCGGAGAGGGCAGTGTCAGAGGGTCCCGTCACGATTGTCTGCATGGATGTACTGCATGTCGATTGCGGCACCTGCCGGGCACGCGGCCCGGCCTGCGCCGACTGCGTGGTGTCGGTCCTGCTCGGGCCGATGCCACAGTCCCTCGTGCTCGACGACGAGGAGCAGGCCGCGCTGCGGGCGATGGCCGATTCCGGGCTGGTGCCACCGCTCCGGCTGGTGCGCGCGGAGCCGCCGATGCCCCTGGAGGGCTTCTCCGGAACCGGCTGACGGCCATCCCGGGTCGGGTCTGGCTTGGGTCGTCGTCTACAGTGGCCGGGGCCCGGGATGGTCGCGAGCCGGAGAGATCCGGTCCGCGAGCCGGACGGAGTTGCGTTCCTGACCGCCTCCCCTTAGGGTTTTCTCAGGTTTGTTTCAGCGGGAGGTCTTGGATGGGGGCTCGGCAGGGCGTGCGCAGCGCTGTTGCTGTCGTCGCGGCGACCCTGGTGCTGCTCAGCGCCCAGGCAACCCCGGCACAGGCGAAGCCCACTCCGTCACCCTCCCCGACCCCGTCACCCACCTCGACCACCGCCGCCAAGCTCGCGGACGCCAAGAAGCAGGTCCAGTCGCTCGAGGAGCAGGCCAGCAAGATCGGTGAGGACTACGACGAGGCCGTCCAGCGGCTGGCGGTGAGCAAGGACCGGCTGCGCGTGCTGCAGGGCGATATCTCGACCCAGCAGAAGAAGGTCGACGAACTCGGTGAGCAGGTGCGGGCGATCGCACTGATCCAGTTCCGCAACCGCGAGGTCGACCCGGCCGTCCAGATCTTCACCAGCGGTGACCCGAACACCCTGCTCGACCGGCTGTCCACCGCCGACAAGGTCGACCAGGACATGAACGCCACGCTGGCCGAGCACCAGTCCGAGCAGGCCAACCTGGCTGACATGGAGCGCACCGAGGCCGCCGAGGCCGAGGCCCTCGCCGACCAGGAGCGCGAACTGGCCGACCTGAAGAAGGACATGCAGGACAAGGTCGACCAGGCGCAGGCCCTCGTGCTGCAGCTGACCAACCAGCAGGTCGAGGAACTCAACCAGGCCGAGGGTGGCAGCACCGGCTGGAGCCTCAACGACCTGGACGGCGTCACCGCCAACGCCAAGGCGCTGGGCGCCATCAAGTACGCCGTGTCCAAGGTGAAGGGCGGCCAGTACGTCTGGGGCGCCTCCGGACCGCGCGGTTTCGACTGCTCCGGCCTGATGCTCGCCGCGTACCGCTCGGTCGGCATCTCGCTGCCGCACTCCTCGCGGGCGCAGGCCGGCCTCGGCCGCGCGGTCTCCCGCAGCGAGCTGAAGCCCGGCGACCTGATCTTCTGGTACCACCCGATCCACCACGTCGGCATGTACATCGGCAACGGCAAGATCGTGCACGCCCGCAACACGCGCTCCGACCTGGTCATCCAGACCCTGTCCTCCTACCCCGCCCCGTGGGCCGGCGCGCGCCGCATCGTCGGCTGAGACTCGCGCTTCTCCTGGCAGCGCTGCTGCTCTGGGCGCCGGGCTGCGCCACTTCCGTCCCTGCGCCCACACCTGTCGGCCAGGCCGGGGTCGCCGAGCGCCTGGCCGCCGCCCTGCAGCGGCAGTCCCGGGACGACTTCCGTGCCGTCTTCGCGCCGGATCCGGACGACCGGGCCGTCGCGGACAGCTGGTACACCGCGCTGTCAGCCGGAGACGCCACGATCGTCGACGCCGGTGACCGCAGGCTCGGGTTCACCTACCGGCTGCCGGGCGACCGGGGCCCCGCCAGCGAGGAACTGAGCTACGAGCCGGCGACGGGCACCGACCGGATCGGCTTCGTCCACGCGGTCGGCGACACGCTCCCGGTGTGGGCCCTGGCCGGTGTCACCGTGACAGGGTCCGACTCAGGCACCCTGCTGTCCGCATCGATCGACGCCGCCGCCCGACAGCGCTGGACCCGTCGCATCGAGGACGCCGCGGCCACCGTCCGGGCTGCCGGGGTGGCGGACGACTGGTCCGGCGGGCTGGTCGTCGCGATCCCGCCGGAGGGACGGTTCGGTGCGGTCAGCGGTGAATCGGCGACGGCCGCGTCCGCGGTGACGACCTGCACGGCCGGGACGCCGCGGATCGTGGTGAACCCCGCCATCCTCGGCCAGCCCGACGAATGGCTGGACAGCACGCTGGTGCACGAAGCCGTCCACGTGGCCACCAACTCCGCGTGCACCCCGGGCGGACTCGGTTGGGCGGTCGAAGGGCTCGCCGAGTCGGTCGCCGCGCGCTCGGACGCCGACACCGCGTCCCGGAACCGCGGGCTGGTGCGGGCCTTCGTCCGCGAGCACGGCGTTCCGGACGGCCTGCCCGAGACCACGTTCAGCCTCACCGACTACGCGCTGGCCCAGGTCGCGGTGGACGCACTGCGCACGCGACTCGGGGCGAAGGCGGACGCCTTCCTGCGCCGGGCGATCGAGGATCCCCACAGCCTGACGGCCGACCAGGTCGCCGACGCGACGCGGTGGTACATCGCGGAGGTGCGCCGACTGGCCGGTTGACCCTACGGTGGCGACGTGGGCCATGTGGACGTCGCCGGGGTGCGGTACGAACTGCCGGACGGGCGCGTCCTGCTCGACGAGGTGTCGTTCCGGATCGGCGAGGGTGCGAAGGTCGCGCTCGTCGGGGCGAACGGTTCGGGCAAGACGACGCTGCTGCGGATCATCACCGGCGACCTCGCCCCGCACGCCGGTGCGGTGACCCGCTCGGGTGGGCTGGGCGTGATGCGCCAGTTCGTCGGCCAGGGTGTGGTGGACGGAGCCGAGGACCCGACGGTGGCCGACCTGTTGCTGTCGGTGGCTCCTTCTCGCGTGCAGGCGGCCGCGGCCACGGTGGACGCCTGCGAACGCGAGCTGATGGACGCCGACGACGTGGACACCCAGCTGCGCTACGCGTCCGCGCTGGCCGAGTTCGCCGATGCCGGCGGCTACGACCTCGAGGTGGTCTGGGACGTGTGCACGACGGCCGCGCTCGGCGTCCCCTATGACAAGGCGAAATACCGGGCGCTGTCGACGTTGTCCGGCGGTGAGCAGAAGCGGCTGGTGCTGGAGTACCTGCTGCGCGGCCCCGACGAGGTGCTGCTGCTGGACGAGCCGGACAACTACCTCGACGTGCCCGGCAAGACCTGGCTGGAGCAGCGGATCGCGGAGTCGCCCAAGACGATCCTGTTCATCTCCCATGACCGGGAGCTGCTGGCGAACGCCGCGACCCGGATCGTCACGGTCGAACTGGGCGCCGCCGGCAACCGGGTGTGGACGCACCCCGGCGGGTTCGCGACCTACCACGAGGCCCGGCGCGCCCGGTTCGAGCGGTTCGACGAACTGCGCCGCCGCTGGGACGAGGAGCACGCGAAGCTGCGCACGCTGGTGGCGACCCTGAAGCAGAAGGCGACGTACAACGACGGGATGGCGAGCCGATACCAGGCGGCGCAGACCCGGCTGCGGAAGTTCGAGGAGGCCGGCCCGCCGACGGAGCAGCCGCGGGAGCAGCAGGTGCGGATGCGGCTGACCGGCGGGCGGACGGCGAAGCGCGCGGTGGTGTGCGAGCAGCTGGAGCTGCGGCTGGCGCCGGGGGAGTCGGCGGAGGGTGCGCTGATGCGTCCCTTCGACCTGGAGGTCTGGTGCGGCGAGCGGGTGGCGGTGCTCGGGTCGAACGGGTCGGGGAAGTCGCATTTCCTGCGGCTGCTGGCGCGGGGAGGTTCGCTGCCGGACCTGGAACACGAACCGGTCGGCGAGCCAGGAGCGATCGCCGCCGTGGAGCACACCGGACGGGCGCGCCTGGGCGCGCGGGTCCGTCCGGGCTGGTTCGTGCAGACCCACGAGCACCCCGAGTTGGTGGGACGGACGCTGCTGGAGATCCTGCACCGTGGCGACACCACGCCGGACGGGCGCGGCCGCGCGGGCATGGGCAGGGAGCAGGCGAGCCGGGTGCTGGACCGCTACGAGCTGGCGGGGGCGGCCGAGCAGCGCTTCGAGCTGCTGTCGGGCGGGCAGCAGGCCCGGTTCCAGATCCTGCTGCTGGAGCTGTCCGGGGCGACGTTGCTGCTGCTCGACGAGCCGACGGACAACCTGGACGTGCAGTCGGCCGAGGCGCTCGAGGACGGCCTGGCCGCGTTCGAGGGCACGGTGCTGGCGGTGACGCACGACCGCTGGTTCGCCCGCAGCTTCGACCGCTTCCTGGTGTTCGGCGCGGACGGCGCGGTGTACGAGTCGGACGAGCCGGTCTGGCAGGAGGGACGGGTGCAGCGGGCCCGGTGAGCGCTCAGCCCGCTCGACGCGCCATCTCGTCCACGATCCAGCGCGCGGTCTCCCGTGGGCAGGCGCCGGGTTCGCTGAAGCTGACGGCGAAGACGCCGGTGATCTCGGTCAGCTGCGGAACGCCGTGGAGCGCGAGGATCGCGTCCGCCTCAGCCGCGTACTCGTCCCGGGGTGCTCCGGCGGCGATGAGCCCCACCGGGTCCGCTTCGGCGAGGATCTCGATGAGTTCGTCCCTGCTGATGGCCATGGTGCTGAGCCTAGAGGCCCGTGGCCGGCCAAGCGCTGCGCGCCGGGCCCACAACCGATCCCGGGGAGCGAGCGCCAGACCCACAACCGATCCCGGGGAGCGAGCGCCAGGCCCACAACCGATCCCGGGGAGCGAGCGCCAGGCCCACAACCGATCCCTGAGGAGCGAGCGCCAGCGAGCGTCACGAAGGGGCGCCGGGGAGGATCTGCATTCTCGACAGCGACTCCGGTGGCCTCACCGGCTGGCAAGGACATCGACAGTGCACATCCTCCCGACCACCGAGGATCCAGTGGTCTCGGCCCAGCGGGGTCAGCTTCGGCAGGTCGCCAGCACGGTTCCGTCCGTCCCGAGAATCTGCCCTTCGACGGCCGGCGGATTGTCCCAGTCGAGGGGGATCGCGGCGTCCGGGCTCACCCAGGCGTCGGCGACGGCGATGCCGTCCACGACGGGATGGGTCGTCCTCACGCTGTCGCCGGCGAGGCCGATCCGCAGGGCCGTCGCCTCGGTGAGGACCCGTCCGTCCTCGCCACGGACGGCGCCCGCGCCGCGCAACCGGTACTCGTCCACGGTGCCGTCGTTGTCGCGGCTCATGTCGCGCGGCTCCACCGGGCAGGTCGCCACCGCGGACGGCGCGGCCAGGTCGGCCCCGACGGAAAGCTCCACCCACGCGCCGGCGCCGGCCTCGCCCTGGTAGTTCGCGAGGCAGCTCACCACGGTGTCGTGCTCGTCGATGAACGCTGCCGTCACGGACTCCCACGTCCGCACGTCGGGTTCGTCCATCCCGGCCAGTTCGCCCACCCGCTCGGTCGGACGTTGGCCGAGGAACCGCCACGATGCGTCCATCGGCAGGCCACTGCTGGAGCAGATCCGGCGCAGGCCGGCCTCGGTGGCCATCTCGTCAGGGGTGAACACCACGTCGGTGGCGGCTTCGGCCCAGCCGATCAGGCAGTGGTAGTCGTCGACCATGTTGGAGTAGTTGACGTCGATGCCGGGAGGCAGTGCTGTCGCCTTGGTGAGGTCGGGATCGGACGACCAGCCGGTCGGTGGCGGGCAGCGCTGCACGACGACGGAGCGCGGGATCAGCGGCGTGGTCCACCACTCGCCCGGCTGGTGGACGTCGAGTGCCCAGCCGGCGGGCACGGGTTCCTGCGGGATCGATGCGCAGCCGGTCAGAAGCAGGGCGATCGCGGCGGCGCAGACGCCGATTCGCCTGGTTCGGCGGTTCACTTGGTTCCCCCTCCGCAGCGGCCGTTCCCCCAACGAGCCATGTTCAGCGTATGGGAGGTGAGGTCTGTCCGTACATGAGAACGCCGATCTCGTTCCCTGCGATACCATACTGGTATCATTTAGGCATGGCGATGACTCTACGGTTGGGTCCGGACGACGAGCGCGCACTCACGCTGCTGGCGCAGGCCGAGGGCGTGAGCAAGCAGGAGGCGACCGTCCGCGCGATCCACGAGGCGGCGTCCCGCCGACTGCGCCGCGACAAGGTGGCGGCACTCTCGGCGGCGGCCAGGGATCGCTATTCCGATCTGCTTGACCGACTCGGACAGTGATCGAGTACCTCACCCTGGAGGACGTTCTCGCCCTGATCGGGGACCTCGGCGTCGGGCCCGTTCGCGACATCGGACTGCTCGACTCTGCCGTGCACCGCCCGCAGGTTTCGGTGTTCGGCGCGGACGCCTACCCGGGGATCGATGAGAAAGCCGCGGTCCTGCTGGAGTCGCTCGTGCGGAATCCCGCCTTGATCGACGGCAACAAGCGAGTCGGGTGGCTGGCGACGGTCGTGTTCCTCGGCCTGAACGACGTCTCCCTCGACGCACCCGATGATGACGCCTACGACCTCGTCATCGGAATCGCCAGCGGTGCCATCGCCTACCAGGAGGCAGCATTGCGGCTCAGCCAGTGGCACGAGCAGTGGTGATCCGCTCGGCCGGTCTCAATCTGATCTGGTGTCTGCTGGTTGCCTGCTTCGTCCCGTCTGTTTGGCTGTGTGTGGAGTTGTTCAGTATCGATCGGGCGTGGCTGTGGTCCTCGCTCGCAACGGCGGTCCTGTTGGTTGCAGCGATCCTGCGCCGCCGCGTGATCGTCGAAGAGGACCGTGTCGTCGTGCAGGGTGCTTTCTGGCGTCAAGTGCACTTGATCCAGGATGTTGCGCAGGTCGACGTAGTCGCCTACGACGGCTTCTGGGCCTGGAGCGAGTGGCCGTGGGACTACGTGCTCAACCCGTTCGCCCACTTGAGTTCGCCCCTGCTGACTCTGCGTTCCGCAGGGATGAACGAGGAACTGTTCGAGCATGAACTCCGTGTCGTGCCCGGCACCACGCGCGGCGCTGGTCGCCGGGCAGGCCTGCTGATGGACGTGGTCGCGGCGCACGGCGGTCGTGACGTGCACCCTGGGTCTGGTCTCCGACTGTTCCAGCAAAGGTAGGTCGAGCCCCGGCGCGCGTGCCGCGACCATGGCGATGGAGACCGCTCGGCATCACCGGTCAGCACCTGGTCGAGTTGATGAACACCTAGCTAGGACGCGTGGCTGGTCCGGTTGACGAAGTCGGCGACGTCGTCGAGCATCTCGGCCAGGTGTTCGGGTTGACCCGTCCAGACCTGGCGGGAGATGGGCAGCCCGGCGAGGACCATCGTGGCGGTGAGGTCGTCGATCGCCATGCCGCGTGGCGCGGGACGGGAAGCGATCGCGATGGCGCGTTCTCGTTGGTCCGGGGTCAGCCTCTCCCACCACGACTGCAGGGACAGGTCGTCGCTCATGCGCCGATTCTGCCTCGATCGAGCTCCTGCTGCCTCCACCCGGCGAGCGCATGGGCATCGCGAGACGCGACGTGACCGCATCAGCCGTTGTCATGCCAGGCGTAGTACTGGCCTTGCCGGATGGCGCGGCGGCGATTGGCCGCGGTCATCCAGGGGTAGCGCAGCGCGATCCACTCTTCGACCAGGCGATAGGTGGGGCGGCTCCACGTGCCCTGGACCTCGAGGTGCATCCTCTCGATTTCTTCTTCGATCTCGGTGCGGCAGCGTTCGACCATGTCGACGAGAGCAGCCCGCTCCTCCGCCGGGAGGTGGGCCAGCACGGTCACGGCCAGCTCTCCTACGGGCCGGCGCCAGTTCGAGCCGAACTCAAGCGAAGCGGAGTAGAGCCGGTTCAGATCGCTCCGACGAGTAGTCCGAACCCGTCCCGGTTGTGGTCGGTGTCCGACCCGGCCGTTGGTCAGTCCTGCCGGGTCGCTGCCCCTGCTCCTGGTCGGAGTCAAAGCCGAAGCTCACGATCGGTTCGAGCGTGTTCTCCTGGTGCCTCAACATCACGTACAACTCGTGCGGGACGACGGGGTCGGGCAGCGCAGTGAGCCGATACCATCGCAGGTCCGCGCACTTCGCTGGTTCCCTGATGGTCGGCTCGCCCTTCCAGTTCGTGGCCAGAAGGAAGTAGTCGACACGTTGGCCGACGGGATCCGTCCCCTGGCACCGGTGCATGGCGCAGAGCGGTTGCAGGTCCAGGTTCTGGACCCCGAGTTCTTCGGCGGCTTCGCGTCTGGCCGCGTCCGCCACGGACTCACCCGGTTCGATGTGGCCCGCGGCCGCGGTTGCCCAGTAGCCGTCCATGTAGCCGGTGCCGGACCGAAGCTGCAGCAGAACCTCGCTCTCGCCGTCTCGTTGCCGGACGAAGATCACGTATGCCGCAGGAACGACGCTGAAGCTCGACCGCATGACCGCAGACTACGGCGCGAACGCTCCGGGTGGACCTTGATCGCCGCTGAGCGGAGTGCGCCCCACCGTCTCCCGCAGCACTTGGGCGCGCCCGGGACGGCCGCCACGTCCTCTCCAGGTGTTGCCGATGTCAGTAGGACGTTGCAGGCTGTAGCCCTCGACCTGGCGGAGGGTTCCATGGGCAAGTTGATCTACGCGGCCAACATCTCGCTCGACGGCTTCCTCGAGGACGAGACCGGTTCGTTCGACTGGTCCGTGCCCGACGAGGAGGTGCACGCCTTCTGGAACGAGCACGAGCGCCACATCGGCACGTCGCTCTACGGGCGGCGCATGTACGAGACGATGCGGGTGTGGGAGAGCGATGACTGGTTGGTGGACGAGCCTGCGGTCGTCCGTGAGTACGCCGAGATCTGGCGTGATGCCGACAAGGTGGTCTACTCCTCCTCGCTGACGGACGTTTCGACCGCACGCACCAGGATCGAGCGGCAGTTCGACCCCGATGCGGTGCGACGGCTCAAGGAGACCTCTGACTCGGACGTGAGCATCGGCGGCGCGACGATCGCGGCGGAGGCCTTCCGGCACGGGCTGGTCGACGAGTGCGTGCTGCTGCTGTGTCCGGTCGTCGTGGGCGGCGGCAAGCCGGCGCTGCCTCGCGGAGTGCGGCTCGACCTCGAGTTGCTGGACCACCGACGGTTCGACAACGGCGTGATCTACGTCCGCCACGCCGTCCGCCAGGGACGAAGGGAGCGGGAACCACCTGCACCGACAAGCTCCTCTGGCTGATGCGGTCCTCGTGCCGTTCCACCTGATCTGGGGCGCAGGATTTGGCTTCGGCGGGGTGGTCCTCCTCATCTCCGTTCCCATGCCGTTCGGCCTGCTCGGCATACCGATGGTGGGCGCCGCTGCCTACGCCGTCGTCGGACGACTGCTGGTCGCCTACTGGCGCCGGGCGAAGACGCGGTACGTCCTGACTGACCGGAGGGCGATCATTGCGAACACCTGGCCCGGCACGTCAGTCCGCTCGGTCGATCTCCAGCGTGCCCCGATGATGTCCATCACCACTCGGCGGGACGGGTCCGGGACGCTCGCCTTCGGCGAATCGGCGGCCAGCAGCGGACGGTACTCGACCCCCGGCGAGATGCGTCGCATGGACAACGCCTTCGTCGACATTCCTGATGTCGCCAGCGTCCGGGAGATCGCCACCGTCACGGGCAGGGAACGCCGCTGACTCTGCGGCCGCGAGGATGAGCAGACGCTCACCCTTCTGGCCCGGGTGTGCAGAGGTCGCGGGTTGGGGGGAAGCTGGCGAAGCACATGAGCGCGCTGGGCAGCTCCAGCATGTACACGACCCGTCCGTCGTCACGGGGCTGATCAGCGAAGAGCATGCTGAGGCCCACGTCCATGACTTCCCAACCGTGCTCGGTGAGGCCGACCTGGAGGTCTCCATCGACCTGCAGTTCGGAGACACCATTGAATGTCAGGGCCCACTTCGCGCCGGCATCGATGATGAGCGACAGGGTCAGGGTGGATGGAGCACGGATCACCAACGAAGCCAGCTCGATTGCATGCTGGTCGGCTCCGGCCCAGTGTTCGCCATTGGCCAGCAGCCAGCCGGATCGACGTCCGCGCACCCATTGCCCGGGGAACCACCGGCTGTCAGGAGCATGTGCCTTGGTGTGACGTCTCATGGTGGAGTCCTTCTGCTCTCAAGAGTCGCCGCGCTGGGCGACCTGGCAGTCTCCACCCAGCGTCGGGGCCGGTCAATGGCCTCTGCCGCCCACTTCTGGATCTGCTCGTCGCTCGCCACAAGGAAATCGCACAACGAAATCTCCTCGGGACGAAGCGAAGGTTCGCTTGGCAGCCAAGGAACCAGCGCGGGGTTGACGCTGTTAGTGGTCGGTCATACCTAGCGCTTCTGCCAGGCCGGGCCCAACGACGATCCGTGGGCCTTCCTCGTCGAGGCAGGTGACCTGTTCCCAGCGCCCGTCCTTCACCCAGAACACATGCGGGCTCAATGGGCCGGCGCCGTCGTCGTAGCCGGCCATTGCGAAAAGGAAGAGGTTCTGAAGTGCCAGGGCGGCCTCGGGTCCATCGACCACTCGGAATGCGACCTGGTGCCTCATCGGCACGGCCACGAACACTCCTCGGCCTTGGTCGGTTCGACCGGCCAACGAGATCAACTCTGGCAGGAACACGGCCATGGAAGCGGTGTAGACACTGTCGCCCAGCAGGACGTCGAAGTACCCACCATCGCCGTGTCCCAGGACCTGATGATCGCGCGGCTCCGCTCGCATCATCTGCCACAGGTTGGCTCGGCCCACGGCCCGCCACTCGTCCAGATCGCCGCGAGCGGCCAGTTCGTCCTCAGGGGGTGTGATCACCGTGCTCGGGAAGTCCAGCACAAGCACTTGCCGCAAGTCGCCAGCCAAGGTCGGCGCCGTCGAGAACCAGGACAAGTCACGGAGCGCGGCATTCTCGGCAAGGCGCAACACCAGCTGGGCGTGCAGCTGGGAATCGGACAACGTCTGGACTGAGGGACTCGGAGCGGCGAGACGTCCGACGTGGTCTGCGACCAGACCCGGCCATTTCCGGTGGGGAGCGTCAGCGACAAGGACGGCGACGTTCCAAAGGCCGTACTCGTTGCCATCAGCATCGACCACGTGGCCAGGATGGACTGTCACCTCACGCCCAACTCGTGCCCAGGCGACCCGCACCAACTCGCGCAACCGCCGCGCTTGCGCCACGCTCAGAGGCGGGGTCATCGAAGGGAGGCGGGAGGGCTCGGCCCTGGCCGAGCGCCTTGAGTGCGGGTTCCCAATCGAGCGCTCCGCCGCCTGCCTGCGCGCAGGCTCTCGACGCCGCCCAGTGCGCCACCTGTCGGAGTCCGATGGGGTCGAGGGACGCGATCTGATCAGCGAGCCCACGGTCGGTGTTGGCCAGCCGCCATGCAGCCATACCGCCGGACCGCAGCGTGTCGCTCGGCGGGCTGCCACCCCAGCGCTGCAACTCGATCCGATCCTGCGTTGCGGCCTCCTCGCGTGCCAGCCGTTCTGCTTCGCGCGCCGCGGCGGAAGCTTGCTGCTGCGGGGTCAGGGGTGGCGGCGGGGGCGCTGTGGTGCGCGCCACCTCGTGCCAGTAGGCGGCGATCTGGCTCGTCTGCCGCAGCACGACGTCCTCGCGCATCGGCGCCGGCCACAGCTGCAGCAGGTAGCGGTCGACCACCGGCTCGTCGGACGTCCGGACACCGGCCTGGTCGGCCTCGTCCATCCCGGACGCGCAGTACCGCGCCCGGTACGACGTCGCAGCAGGCAGGACAAGGTCTGCTCCGTCATCGAAGGTGCTCAGCAGGTAGTCACGGTCCGGTGCGGCAAAGGAGACCTCGACGACGTCCTCCCACTCATCGGGCACGGCGGGCTCCGCATCGAACACGGCGACCTCGAACGGAACACTGCCGGTGTGCAGTCCTGTGATCATCGCCAGCACACCGGGGAACCTCGCCCCGCACAAGCCGTTCACCTGGCCACCCCGGGCGGTGAGCAGGTCCTCAACCTGTCGATCAGCAGGGGTCAGGTCAACGAAGCCGTAGTGAACGTCCAGGTCACGGCTGAGAATGATCGACACCGGGCCATCATCGCTCTTCTCGCCCCCTTTAGGAGCGGGAAGACGGCACAGCCCAACGAGTTGTCTGGGTATGCCAGCGAACATGAGCGGCTTTCGGTAGCTTGTCGAGCAGCTCAGTGCTCAGGGTCGCTTGGGTCCCATGGTTCTGAAGGGAGACGCGATGTGAGGCAGCCCGGTGCAGGCGGGGAAGGCCTGGTCGCACCCGGCCCGGTCGGCGACGTGATCGGGAATGTGACCTCGCCGCAGTTGACACGGCCACTGATGAAGATCGACGGGCGGAGAGCGGTTGAGAGGAGCACTGATCACATGCAGCAGGGCAAGGTGTCGACGTGGCTGGCCGTTGTCCTGGCGGTCTGTCTCGTGGGGGCAGGTGCGCTGGTTGGGCTCGTGGCGACCGGGGGGTTGCCGGGACTGTTCGGTGTGAACTCAGAGTCCCGCTCCTCCCAAGTGGTCAACTCGATCACGCGCGAGCAGCAGGTCGTGCTCCTGAGTCTGGCCATTCAGGGCATCGAGGAGAAGAAGCAGAACCGGGAGTTCGTTCCAGGGTTCGTCGTCCCAGGAAGTGAACGCGCCGTGTTCATGATGTACTCCTTCAAGGCCAAGATCGGTCTCGAAGGAAGAGACGTGAAGGTCTCGCCAAAGGGCGACAATGCGTTTCTGGTCATTGTCCCCGACTTCGTCTTCATAGGTCACAGCGATGAGCAGTTCAGATTGGCCGCTCAGGAGAACGGACTACTCAGCTGGGCGACAACCCCGGAAATCGACCGTGAGGAGATGGTGAACACCATCCTGAACGACGGAGCGCAGCGCACGTACATCGACTCGAACCGGGAGATCCTGCAGAGCCAGACCAAGGTCTTTTACACCAACATCATCCACGGCATCGATCCGAACATCGAACTCACATTCGACTTCGGGAGTTGACGGCTCGGCTGTTGAGCCCTTCGTGACACGCCCGGGCTCGTTCCTCACCCGGACGTTCCTCAGGGATCGGGTGGGTGAGTTGGGCCCTTCCTGACGCCCGCTCGCTGTGCTCACGGGCTCCTCAGGGACCAATGGGTCATCCCGGGACTTCGACCGATGGTGGCGTGGCTACGCGGGCTGCGGGGATCCCGGCGTCCGCCGGGATGACGATGAGGGGCGTTCGGCGCTCAGCCGGAATGCTGGGCGAAGAACTCGAGGGACTCACGGAAGATCTGTTCGCGGTCGTGGTCCATGGTGGCGACGTGGTAGCTGCGGGAGAGGACCCGCTCGGTGATCTCGTCGCTGGAGATGTGGCTGAGCACGAACGCGGTGGAGGCGGCCGGCACCACGTGATCGGTGGTGGAGCGGAACACCAGGACCGGGCAGCTGACCAGGTCGAGGCACGCCCGGACGTCCACCCACAGGTGCTGCAGCGAATGCGCTGCGTGCAGCGGCGTCCGCTCGTAGGCCTGCTCCTCGGTCCCGTCCAGCGCGATGTCGGAGCCGATCGCCTTCGCCGAGGACACGAACCGGCGCAGCAACGGGATCGCCATCATCCTGCGCTGGCCCAGCACGGCCGGGTTGACCAGCACCAGTCCGGCGACGTCGTCCGGGTACTTCTCGGCGAGGCGGAGGGCCAGCGCGCCACCCATGCTCAGCCCCGCGACGAACACCCGGTCGCAGTTCGCCCGCAGTTCGAGGAACGCACGCTCGACCGTCGCGTACCAGTCCCGCCACGTGGTCAGGTTCAGCTCCTGCCAGCTGGTGCCGTGTCCGGGCAGCCGCGGCAACGACACGCGGTAGCCGGCATCCGCGGTCACCCGGGCCCACTCCAGCAGCGACCAGGGCGATCCGGTGAAGCCGTGGCAGAACAGCACACCGATCCGCCCGCCGTCGGCATGGAACGGCTGGGCGTAATCGCTGACCTGCATGCGCTCATCGTAGGCTGTCCCGCGTGTGGTACGCCTTCTTCAAGAACGGGCTCTTCCGACCCGTCGTCCGCTTCCTCTTCCGGGCGCGGATCGAGGGCGAGGAGCACATTCCCGCGCAGGGTGGCGCGATCATCGCCAGCAACCACATCGCCGCCGGCGACACCTTCGTCATGCCTGCCCTGCTCGACCGCCAGCTGACCTTCCCCGCGAAGGCCGAGTTGTTCTCCGGCAAGGGCGGGCTCGGCTCGAAGATCGTCGCCTGGTTCCTCAAGGCCGTCGGCCAGGTGCCCCTCGACCGCTCGGGCGGACGGGTCAGCCTCGACGGACTCGCCCCCGTCCTGCAGGTGCTGGCGGACGGTGGGCTGGTCGGCATCTACCCCGAAGGCACCCGCTCGCCGGACGGCCGCCTCTACAAGG